>JALORL010000056.1 GCA_025458915.1 Hydrogenophaga sp. | reverse complement strand
CAGGTTTGGGAGTCGGGTGCGCCAGCTCAGGCTGGCGGCTGAGATGACCCAGGAGGATCTGGCCCACCGCTGCGGGCTGTTCCGGACCTACATGAGCCGCATCGAGACTGGCGCTGCCAATCCGACCCTGACGATGATTGATGCCCTCGCGGGCAGCCTTCGCGTCCCGGTGGCTGCGCTCTTCGAGGACGACGCTGCGCCGAAATCCCCCAGGCGTAAGGCCAGCAAGGCGTAGCCGCCCTCACGGCCGGCCTCCCGCTTCCAGGCAAAGGCTGGCCGCAGATCGGCTGTAGGCCGCCAGGCCGCGCAGCCGCTCCAGCAGCGCCTGCACCTGCCAGGTCAAGGCACCGTCGGCCCAACGGCGCACCGTGCGGTTCGGCGTCATCTGCAGCAGCAGGTCGTTGCTCTCGTATTGCATGAGCTGCACGAACGAACCACTGCGGCCGCCGACGGCCCATCGGTACGTGTCCAGGTCAAGCAACGCCCAGCGCATCGAGTCGCTCAGACGTGCGCGTGGGCCGCGGACATCTGTCAGGCGGACTACCCGGTCCTCGCCCTGCCCTTCGACGCGCACCGGGTTCAGGGCACAGGCACGCAGCAGCAGGTCTTCCATCGCCCACAGGACGTCCTGGGCGCTGACGAGGACCGCGCTGTCGGTATCCGCAGGGGCCGCATGCAGCAGGGGCTGCGGCGCTGCTTCGAAGGGCACCAGCGCCGGCGGCAGGCTGGCTACGCCCCCAGCCGGCATCTGACGGAGCATCCGCATCGCCGTCCGCAGAGCTGCGGGCATGAACCACTCGGTGTGACCGTCCAGCTGGTGTGGCGGCAGCGCGCGCTGCGTTGCCAATCCGCGGTGCAGCGAGCGTTCGATCTGTCTGGCGCGCAGCGGGCTGGGCAGCCAGGCGGCATGCGATGCCCGCAGGTCGAGTTCATCCGCCAGGAACTCAGGCAAGCGCTTCACCCGCACCATCGGCTCGACCGCCCAGCCGATCTTGAAGCGCTGGCCGTCGTGGCGTTGCAGCAGGTACACGGCAGCGGGTTCCGCGCCGGCCTGGGCGTCAGGGGTTCCCACTGGCGTCATGGCATCGCTCCCGGGTGCTCGTCGGTCCGATAGACGTAGCCCCCCAGCGCCCTCAGAAACGCGGCGCCACTCATGCGGCTGGCTTCGTAGAGCAGCCTGGCCGCATCGACCAGCGGGTCGGGCCGGCTGGCCTCGATCCAGATCAAGCCGGTGACCTCCAGGGACAGGTCATCGCGCTCGCCAATGAGCGGGCCGATCTTCACGTGGCGCACCGCGGTGTCGTCCAGCAGCGCGAGCAGTACGTCGGCCTGGTCGATGGGCGACATCTCGCGCTCGGCCACCACGCCGAAGGCCACCTGGCCACCTTCCATGTGCAAGCCACGGTCGGCCAGCCAGGCTTCCACTCGGCGCTGAAACGCCGCCTCCTGGGACGGCGCGAGGCCGCGGGCCAGTCGCACCTGCACCGCGAAGCTCTGCACGGCGGTGGGTTGGAACGGAAGGCTGCTCACGGCTGCGCCTCCGTCGTGGTGGGCGCGGAAGCCGTCGCGCTGGCGCTGCGCCCAGACGCAGGTGCGGGCGCAGGCGCCGGCACCGCGTTGGTGGTGGCGAAACGGGTGGCCAGCAAGCGGTCGATGGCCGAGCCGTCCTGCCGCGTCAGGTTCGGCACGTAGCGGCTGTAGACACGGAACAGCATCTCGGTGCTGCTGTGGCCCAGTTGCCTTGCGATCCACTCGGGCGCCTCGCCCGAGGCCAGCCACAGCGTGGCTGCGGTGTGCCGCATCTGGTAGGCCCTGCGCTTCTTCAGGCCCAGGTGCCGCAGCAGCGGGTACCACACCCGACTGCCGAAGTTGTCGTTGTCCAGCGGCTTGCCTTCCTTGTTGCAGAAGACGTAGTCGCTGAGCTTGCCCGTGGCCGCATGCTGGGCCTGCAGCGCCTCGAAGACGACCTGCGACATCTGGATGTCGCGCTGCGAGCTGTCGGTCTTGGTGTACTCGTCCTCGCCGAGCACGAAGGTCTCGCGGATGAGGATCAGGCGCTTGTCGAAGTCGACGTACTTCCACTTCAGGCCATGGGCCTCGCCAGTGCGCATGCCGGTGAAGAAGCGCACGGTGAAGTAGTTTCGCCAGTCGGCCCGGACCGTGGCCAGCATCTGCTGCACCTGCTCCAGCGTGAACGGCTCGACGTCCGTCTTCCTCAGCCGCAACGGCTTGAGGTTGAGAGTTGGCGAGACGAAGCCGTAGCGGTCAGCCGCTTCGGCCAGGATCTGCCGCATCGGCGCCAGGATGCCGTTGATGCGCTTGTTGCTCAGCTTGGCAGCAGCCCGGCCGGGCAGATCAGCGAGCTTGGTGCGGAAGGCCAGGATGTCGGCCTTGGTGATGGTGCCGACGGGCTTGTCGCCGAAGTGCGGCAGCAGGTGGCCGTCCAGGGTGCACTTGAGCACCTTGAGGTGGGACCGGCGCCATTCGATTTGGTGCTCGGACAGCCAGGTGGCGGTGAAGTCCTTGAACGACGGGGTGGCGCTGGCGGCAGCGGATGCTGCGGCGGCAGGTGCCGCAGTGGGCAAGGCCGGGGTGCCGGGCGGTGCCGCAGGAGCCGGTTGCGGCGTGTCAAAGCGACCGGCCAACGGGCTGCCGGGAAAGAAGCCCCGGTAGTCGAACGTCCCCGCCGCCATCGCCGACTTGAGCTTGGCCAGCATGCTCTCGGCACGCTTGCGGTTGGCAGCCGTATCAGGCAGCGCCGTCTGCTCGCGGCACCGCACTCCCCGGTAGATGAAGTCAATCACCAGCCGGCCGGTTTCCTTGCGGGTGGTCACCTTAGCCATGGGCCACCTTGCCGTTGGCCATGGGCAGGCTCAGCGCGTCCGAGCCCACGAACACACGCATGTCGCGCTCGATGGTTTCCCAGACGAACAGGATCTTCCGGCCACCGAAGGGGCGCACGTAGTGCGTGCCCTCCAACAGCACGCTGTCCTTCAGCCGTTCGCGGATGGTGCGGACGTCGTACTTGATCTTGGCCGACAGCTCGTCGGTCGTCAGATAGGTCTGGCTCATGTTGACCCTCGCGGTTGATAATCAAACTCATCAGACGCAACGATTTCGCAGCGCCTGATGCATATGATAGTCATCGCTCGATGCTTTGCAAGAGCTTTTGACGTTTTTTGTTATCAAACGCTCTCTCGGAGCATCGCGTGATCCGTTTCAAGCTCGCTGAGCAGATCGAGAAGAAGCAGTTCAGGGAGTCCCGGCGCATCACCATCCAGGAGGTGGCCGAGGCCTCGGGCGTCAACCGGATGACCTTGTCCAAGATCCTGAACCACCGTGGCTACAGCACGGGGACGGACATCGTCGACAAGCTCTGCACCTACTTCGGTTGCTCGGTCGCCGACCTGCTTGAGCACATTGCTGACGAGGGCTGAGCCCCACATCCACGCTCAGCCAAGCCCTCCAACCAGCACCCAGAACAACCAGCCTCCATGCGCAGCGCCAAGCTCACCCTCTCACGCCTCGAAAGTCTGTTGTTGACCGCCTGCGACGACCTGCGCGGCAACATGGACGCCAGCGAGTACAAGGAATACATCTTTGGCTTGTTGTTCCTGAAGCGAGCGAGCGACCTGTTCGATCAACGCCGGGAGGAGCTCCGGCGCGAGGGTGAGGCGGCGGGTCTGTCCCCTGCGGACATCGCCACCCAGCTGGAAGACCCCGACCAGTACTCCGGCAAGTACTTCTTCGTGCCGCCTCGCGCGCGCTGGAGTGAGCCCTGGACCGAGTGGGTGAACGGCGAGGCATTGCTCCGCCCGGCGCTGAGGCACGTGAAAGAGAACGTCGGATCGGCGCTGAACAAGGCACTCGCTGCGCTCGAAGAGGCCAACGCCGACGCGCTGGAAGACGTGTTGAAGGAGACCATCAACTTCAACCGCAAGATCGGGCAGAACACGCTGGATGACGACACGCTGGTCGACTTCATCCAGAACTTCGAGAAGATCCCCCTACGCGACGAGGACTTCGAGTTCCCAGATCTGCTGGGGGCAGCCTACGAATGGCTGATCAAGCACTTCGCAGACTCGGCCGGGAAGAAGGCCGGGGAGTTCTACACACCGGCCGAGGTGGTGCGGGTGTGCGTGGAGATTTGCAGCCCAACCGACAACATGCGGGTGTATGACCCCACGGTGGGCTCAGGCGGCATGCTGATTCAGGCGCGTGACTACGTGCGCGAGTGCGGCGGCGATCCGCAGAACCTGTCGCTATTTGGCCAGGAAAAGATGGGCACCGTGTGGTCCATCTGCAAGATGAACATGCTGCTGCATGGCATCTCGCACGCCGACATCCGCAATGCCGACACGCTGGCCGACCCCAAGCACGTCGATCCGGCCACGAACGAGCTGATGCGCTTCGACCGCGTGCTGGCCAACCCGCCCTTCAGCCAGAACTACGCCAAGACCAAGTCCAAAGACGACGGCAGCGGTGCCAAGAAGAAGGAACCCATTGCCTACCCAGGCCGCTTCCACGTGTGGATGCCCGAGAAGGGGAGGAAGGCCGACCTGATGTTCGTGCAGCACATGCTGGCCGTGCTGAAGAGCGATGGGCGCATGGCCACGGTGATGCCGCACGGCGTGCTGTTCCGCGGCGGTGAGGAACGCGAGGCGCGCCAATACATCATCGACAAGGGCTACCTGGAGGCGGTGATCGGCCTGCCTGCCAACCTCTTCTACGGCACAGGCATCCCCGCCAGCATCCTGGTGCTCAACAAGGCGGGCGCCCAGGATCGGAAGCACGTGCTCTTCATCAATGCCGACCGGGAGTACCGCGAAGGCAAGGCCCAGAACCACCTGCGCCCGGAAGACGTGGACAAGATCGTCAATGCCTATCGCACAGGCCAGCGCATCGAGCGCTACGCAGAGTTGGTGCCCGTCGAGCGGATCCGGGCTGAAGACTACAACTGCAACATCCGCCGCTATGTGGACAACGCACCCCCGCCGGAGCCGCACGACGTGCGCGCCCACCTGCACGGAGGCGTGCCGATGTCCGAGGTGGACGCGCTGGCCCACTACTGGAACAACTACAGCGGCCTGCGCAACGCCTGCTTCACGCCACGCCCGGCGCCCGAGCACGGCACCTTGTACGCCGACTTCACCGCTGCCATCGCCCAAGACAAGCGCACCATCGCCGAGCTGGTGAAGCAGCACCCCGGCGTGCAGCAGCGCCACGCCCAGTTCATGGGTGAGCTGGACGCCTGGTGGCAGCAGCACTTGCCGCTGGTCGAAGCCCTGGCGCCCGACGCCGACAACCAGCACGCCAGGCCGCACAACGTGTACGAGCTGCGCGCCAAGCTGCTGGAGAGCATCGAACGCACCTTCGGCCAGCAGCATCTGCTGAACTGCTTTCAGGTGCGCGGCGCGTTCGCCAACTTCTACAAGCTGCTGGCCTCTGACCTGAAGTCCATCTTCGCCAGCGGCTGGGGCCCGGAGCTGATCCCGGACGACGACATCCTGCAAAGCCAGTTCCCTCAGGTGCTGGCCGAGCTCGAGCAGCAACATGCCCGCTTGGCCGAATTGCAGGCGTTGTTCGCCGCAGCCAGCGAAGAAGGCTACGAAGACACCGACGACACGGGCGTGCTCCCCGCCGATGAGGTGAAGACACTCAAGGACGAGCTGAAGGAAGCCACCGCCGAATGGAAGGCCCAGCTCAAGACCCTCAAGGGCGCCGCCGCCGATCTGTTCACCGAGATCAAGGCGGCAGGCCTGCTGCCCAGAGGCACTGACAAAGCCCACCACTGCACCGACGGCTTTGCCACCAAGGACGCGCAGTTCGCCAACGGCCAGCGCGTGTTGGACCTTGCACAAGCGGTGGGGCACCGGTCGGGGATTGCTGCCGCGATCGAGGCCGCCATGACCACCGGCCAAGCAGCCAAGACAACGGCCGAGCGGTTGGAGGCCAAGCTGGCGGCACACAAGGCTCTCGAAGACGAAGCGAAGACGTTGAAGGCGACCATCAAGTCCACGCAGGCCAAGAAGGACGAGCTGGTGGAACAGGCGCGACTGAAGATTAGTACGGACGAAGCACGTCAAGTGATCGTGGCACGGCTGGGACAGGTGCTGATGAACAGCTACCAGCACTATCTGCGCGCCGATCAGCAAGCTTGCGTGGCCGCCCTCGAGAACCTTTGGGACAAGTACGCGGTGACGGCAAAGCAGCTCAACGACTTGCGGGATAACGCAAATCGTGAATTGGCTGCCCTCTTGTCGGAGTTGGGGTATGACTGATCGTCCGACAGCGCCGTTGTCCGCAATCCTGTCTTTGGTGAACGACAAAGTCCTAAGTCGGAAGAACCCCAACCGCATTTACGTTGGCCTGGAGGACATCCCATCAGGCGGAACGTCATTGATTTCCCATGGATGGGCGACCGACTCGGTCAGCACGAACAACGTGTTCAAAGCAGGCGACGTCCTGTTCGGGAAGTTACGCCCTCGACTTCGTAAGTCCATTCGGATTGATCGTCCTGGCTACTGTTCCACAGACATCCTGGTTCTACGCCCTACCGCGGGCGTAGATCCGGAATTCGCCGGCTATGTGGCGCAGTCGGATACTGTCTTCACCAAGGCAGTTCGAACTGAAGAAGGCACCAAGATGCCGCGCTGCTCATGGCAGCAGATTCAATCGGTGCATGTTTTTCTACCGACCACCCGCAACGAGCAAAGGTCCATCGTTCGCTTCCTGGCCTGCATGGACAGAGCGATTGATAGGACAACGGACTTAATCGCGAAACAACAGCAAGTCAAAGCCGGTCTGTTGCAAGCCGTCTTCTCGCGCGGGGTGCTTCCCGATGGCGAGCTACGGCCGACGCGTGCGAGCCGGCCGGAGCTCTACCGCGAAACGGAAGCTGGATGGCTGCCTGTCGATTGGCGACTTGATTCGCTTGGCCGCAACGCCAAGATCGTCTCTGGCGTAACACTTGGGTCCAAGGAAGCCTCGACCAATGCGCTAACAGTCCCTTACTTGCGGGTCGCGAATGTCCAGGATGGATATCTGGACTTGCGTGAGCTGAAGACGGTGAAGGTGTCAGCGAACGTCGCGGAGCAGTTACGGCTGCTGCCTGGGGACGTCCTGATGAACGAAGGGGGTGACTTTGACAAGCTAGGGCGAGGTGCGGTTTGGTCGGGCGAGATCGAGAACTGCATTCATCAGAACCATGTCTTCCGGGTTCGTTGCAACAACGTGCACCTGCTGCCTGAGTTTTTGGCCTACTTCACGGAATCCGATTTCGGCAAGCGCTACTTCAGGGTCAATTCGAAGCAGTCGACCAACCTCGCTTCGATCAACTCCAAACAACTCCACGCCTACCCCGTGGCACTACCCCACCCTAAGGAACAAGAGCGAATAGCCCACCGAGTCCAGAAGGCGGTTCGGGCGATCAACTCCCTACAAGCGGAGGTGGACAAGCTGCGTATGCGTAAGCGAGGCCTCATGGCAGACCTTCTGACCGGCCGCGTCTCGGTCGAGCATCTCGCCCCGGAGTTGGCAAGTGCCTAACCACTACGCCGAGCTCAACCCCGAGAAGGCGTTGATCTTCCGCATCATCCACCGCGACAACCTGCCGTGGGTGTTGGACAACGGCCTGTACTGCGGCAACAGCGCTGTACGTGCGCCCAACTGGGTCAGTATCGGCAACCCAGAGTTGATCAGCAAACGCGCCACTCACCCAGTGCAGCCGGCGCCGGGCGGGCATTTGAACGACTACGTGCCGTTCTATTTCACGCCCTTTTCGCCGATGCTGCTGAACATCAAGTCCGGCCGTGCGGGCATCACGCAGCGCAACAACGACGAGATCGTGATCCTGGTCTCCAGCCTGCACCGCGTGGCAGCTGATGCCAACCTGCGCTGGCTTTTCACCGACAGCCATGCCTACTACCAGTGGGCGAACTACTACAGCGACCTGCAGCACCTGGACCAGATCGACTGGCCCATCTTGCAGGCTCGTGACTTCAAGCGCGACCCGGACGACCCGGCCAAGTTCGAGCGATACCAGGCCGAAGCACTCGTTTACCAGCACATGCCGGTCAGCACCCTGCTGGGCGTCGTGTGCTACACCCCTGCGTTGAAGCAAAACATCGAGCAACAAGTGGCGGCGCGTGGGCTAAAGCTCGCGGTGCACGCCCGACCCGGCTGGTACTTCTGATGCCGAGGACCACACCATGATCACATTCACCGAAGGCAATCTGCTCGAGGCCCGCGCCGAGGCGCTGGTCAACACTGTCAACACCGTCGGGGTGATGGGCAAGGGCATCGCGCTGATGTTCAAGGAGCGCTTTGATGACAACTACCGCCAGTACGCCGCGGCTTGCAAGGCCAAGCAGGTGCAGGTAGGCAAGATGTTCGTCACGCCCGTGCACGAACTGGGCGGGCCGCGTTGGATCGTCAACTTTCCCACCAAGCAGCATTGGCGCAGCCCCTCCCGCATGGAATGGGTGGTGGACGGCCTGCAAGACCTGCGTCGCTTTCTGGTCCAGGAACAAGTGAAGTCCGTGGCCATTCCGCCGCTGGGCGCCGGCAATGGTGGCCTGGACTGGGCGCAGGTGCGGCCGCAGATCGAAGCGGCGTTGGGCGATCTGGACATCGAGATCATGGTGTTTGAGCCCACGCGCCAGTACCAGAACGTGGCCAAGCGCACCGGCGTGGAGAAACTGACGCCCGCCCGCGCCCTTATCGCTGAGCTGGTGCGCCGCTACTGGGTGCTGGGCATGGAATGCAGCCTGCTGGAGATCCAGAAGTTGGCCTGGTTCCTGGAACGTTCCATCGAACGCGTGAGCCCCGAGCACAACCCGCTGGAGCTGAAGTTCGCAGCTCACAAGTACGGGCCCTATGCCAACCGCCTGGACCACCTGTTGAACAGCCTGGACGGCAGCTACCTGCGCAGCGAAAAACGCATCAGCGATGCGGACCCGTTCGATGTGATCTGGTTCGACGACAGCCGGAAGACGCTGGTGCAAGCCTTCCTGAAGAGCGAAGCCAAGGCGTACTTGCCTGCTCTGGAAGCCACGGCCAGCCTGATCGACGGGTTCGAGTCGCCCTTCGGCATGGAATTGCTGGCCACGGTGGACTGGCTGCTGGCGCGGGATGGCGTGGAACCTACGGTGCCGGCAGTGCGCGAAGGCTTGCGCCACTGGCGCGGCGGTGCCGGTGCGGCTGCGCGCAAGGACAAGCTCTTCGATGACAAGGCGCTGGGCTTCGCGCTGGCACGACTGACCCAGGCTCCCGCGGCCGCGCAGTGAAGGTCTGGCGCGGTGAGCGAATACACCGAGGTTGAAAGGCCGTTCCTCGATCAACTGGCCCAGCAAGGCTGGACAGTAATCGACCAAGGCAGCGGCGTGCCGCAGCAGGCTGGCCCGAGCCTGCGTCACCACTTCCGCGAGTGGCTGTTGCCTGGGGTGTTTGACGAAGCGGTGCGCGATCTCAACCGCACCAACGACGGCCAAAGCTGGCTGACGGCTGCGCAGTTGGACGACTTGCGCCAGCAGTTGGCCCGGCACTCGAACCGATCGCTGCTGGAGGCCAACGAGGCCATGCAAGCGCTGTTGTTCAAGGCGCAGGTGGGCAGGAACGAACTGACCGGCGAATCAGACCCGGTGGTCCAGCTCATCGACTTCCATCATCCCGAGAAAAATCGCTTTCACGCCATCAACCAGTTCAGGGTGGACACGCCGGGCTGCGTGAAGGCTTTCATCATTCCGGACATCGTGCTGTTCGTGAATGGCATCCCCCTGGTGGTGGTGGAGTGCAAGAAGGGGTCTGAGGTCTGCGCCAACCCGATGCAGGAGGCCTTCGTCCAGCTGCAGCGCTACATGCGGCGTCGAGCCCAGACCGAACTCGATGGCCTGAAAGAAGGTGAGCCGCGCCTGTTCCACACCAACCTCCTCGTGGTGCGCAGCTGCGGCCTGGAGGCCGACTACGGCACCATCACTTCGGGCGAGGAGCACTTTTACGCCTGGAAGACCCTGTTCCCCGGGGACGACGAGGGGCTGAAGGGCTTGAACGCGCAGCAGCAGCTGATCGCAGGTGTCTTGACCCGCAGCAACGTGCTGCAGATTCTCCGAACCTGCTCGGTGTTCATGGACACCGATGGTGGCCCGCGCGTCAAGGTGGTCTGCCGCTACCAGCAGTACCGCGCGGCCGGGCGCATCATGACCCGCCTGCGCCTGGGCCGGACGGCCGCCGAGCGCAGCGGCGTGGTCTGGCACACCCAGGGTTCCGGCAAGTCGTTGACCATGGTGTTCCTGGCGCGAATGATGCGCGCCAGCCGTGATCTGAGCGACTACAAGATCGTCCTCGTCAATGACCGGCAAGACCTGGAGGAACAACTGGGTGACACAGCCACACTGATCGGCGGCCGTGTCAACGTCATCGAGAGCCGGGCCGGGCTGCGCAGCCACCTCGCCACGGACAGCTCCGATGTCAGCATGGTGATGGTGCACAAGTTCCTACCTATCGCGCCATTCCTGCCGGCAAGACCTTTGGGGTCGTCAACACCTCCGATCGCATCATTCTGATGATCGACGAGGCGCACCGCACGCAGAGTTCAGACCTGGGCGACAACCTCTTTGAAGCATTCCCCAATGCAGCGCGCATTGCCTTCACCGGAACGCCCTTGATCACCGAGCGCCACGGTGAGCGGAAGACCCACAAGCGCTTTGGCGAGTACATCGACACCTACCGTCTGATGGACGCGGTGAACGACGGTGCCACGCTGCAGATCCTGTACGAAGGCAAGACAGCCGACAGCGCGCTGAGCGAAAAGCACGCCTTCGATACAGCGTTCGAGGACTTGTTCAGGGACCGGTCTGATGAAGAGCTGCTGGCGATCAAGAAGAAGTACGGCGCCACCGGTGACATCCTGGAAGCCGAGCAGCGCATCAACGCGATCGCGCGCGACCTGGTCGCGCACTACGTGGACAACATCTTGCCCAACGGCTTCAAAGCCCAGGTGGTGTGCCACAGCAAGCTGGCCTGCGTGCGCTATCAGGCGGGTATCCAAGCCGCTTTGGCCGCACGTGTGGCCGAGGAGGAGGCTCGCGGCACGCCCGATGCTGAGTTGATCAAGCGGCTGCGCTTTCTCAAGACTGCGGTAGTCATTTCCAGTGATGGGACAAACGAGCCAGCTTATGTGACGCACGCGCGCAAGCAAGCGCAGCGCATGAACGCGGTGGACAACTTCTGCCGCAGCTTCGACATGGACGATCCCGACAAGGCTAACTCCGGGATTGCCTTCCTGATCGTGTGCGACATGCTGCTCACAGGCTTCGACGCCCCCATCGAGCAGGTGATGTACATCGACAAGAAGCTGCGCGAGCACACCCTGCTCCAAGCGATTGCGCGGACAAACCGGGTCAAGAAGGGCAAGAAGCGCGGCTACGTGGTGGACTACATCGGCCTGGCCAATCACCTGACCGAAGCACTCACGGTCTACGCTGCCACCGAAGAACAGCAGGAGCTGAAGGACGGGCTAAAGAACATCACGTCCGAGTTGCCCGTACTCGAAGAGCGTTACCAGCGACTGCTGCAGCACTTTGCAGGCATGGGCGTGAAGGGCGTTGAGGCCTTTGCAACCGGTCGGACACCGACACAGGCGACTGATGCCGCGGTCGTCCACCAAGCGGTGACCGCCCTCAAGGACGAACGACAGCGCGCGGACTTCGAGGTGTACCTCGAGAAGTTCTTGACCAGTCTGGACATCATCCTGCCCGGCGCTCAAGCGCAGCCCTATCGAGTACCGGCACGGCGCTTCGGCTACATCTTGCAAGTGGCAAAGGAACGCTACAAGGACGAGAGTCTGAACCTCGGTGATGCCGGGGAGAAGGTGAAGGCGCTCATCAACGAGCACTTGGTCAGCCTGGGCATCAACCCCAAGGTGCCCCCGGTGGAACTGCTGTCTGCGGACTTCATGGAGCAACTGAGCGCCCATGCCGGAGGCAGTACGGAGGCCAAGGCGAGCGAGATGGAACATGCCATTCGCAAGCACTGCACCGTTCATCACGACGAGGACCCGGCGTTCTACAAGAGCTTGTCCGAAAAGGTGGACGCATTGATCGAGCGGCACAAGGACGAGTGGGACCTGTTGGTGGAGAAGCTTGCAGAGCTCAGGCATGAAGCCGTGGCCGGACGCCAGCAAGGCCAAGATGGCATGAGCAAGGAGGCAACGGCCTTCTTCGAACACATCGTTCAGGTGAGCTTTGCCAGCGGTAAGTTGCCGGATGCCGACCGTCCGGCGTTCAGGGCCTTCATGGAGGTCGTGGTGGATCTGCTGCAGGACACGATCGGCAGCATCGACTTCTGGCAAAACCCGGACAAGCAGAAGCGTGTGCGCGCACTCATCAAGACCGAGATTGCCAAGACTTCCATCGAGGAGATCAAGCAGAACCGCGAGCGCGTGGCAGTCGAAATCATGAAGCTGGCCAAGAACCGACACAGCGAACTAACCAAGGGGCCAAAGGCTCGCGCTGGGCAGGAGACTTGAATGCAAGTGCGCCAGGTTCAAGACATCGAGTACCACCTTCTGCCCGGCACGGCCAGGATGACGACCGACATCGTCATCGAGCGCGACGGCGTGGTGACCGTACGTCCGCCCGCCCGGATGACGCCCGAGCAAATCGACCAGACGGTGCTGTCCAAGCGCATGTGGATCTATCGCAGCTTGGCGGAGTGGCGCGAACTGAACGGGGGCCGCGTCAACCGCGAATGGGTCAGCGGCGAGTCGTTCATGTACCTGGGCAGCAGCTACCGGCTGGAGTTGGTGGCTGAGCAGGACGAGCCGCTGAAGCTGAAGGACGGGCGCTTCTGCCTACTGAAAAGTGTCGTCACCGACCTTGGAACAGACGGCGCCAGCAAGGCTTTCGCGGCCTTCTATACCGACAAGGGACAGCCGCGACTGGCGCGCCGGGTCGCGTACTTCGCCCCCAAGGTTGGCGTCGCGGCCGGCCGAGTGGAGGTCAAGGATCTGGGATACCGCTGGGCCTCGTGCCTGAAGGACGGTGATCTGCACTTTCACTGGAAGTGCCTGATGGCCCCTCTGACCATCATCGATTACATCGTCGTCCATGAGCTCTGCCATATGCGTCACCGAGACCACTCCAGAGCGTTCTGGAACGAGGTCGACAAGGTGCTTCCGGACTACCAGCGCCGGAAGGAATGGCTCCGGGTGCGCGGCGTGGAGCTGGACTTCTAGACGCAAGGCTTGCAGCAAAGGCCGGCAGTTCGCTGCACAGCCCACCGAGATGTGAACCGTTAAGCCGTCACAAGACCAACGGTCGCCGGCGTCCTTAGGTACGCCGGCTGACGGTCTGTGCAGCACTCATATTTCTTGGTTGCGGGGGCAAGATTTGAACTTGCGACCTTTGGGTTATGAGCCCAACGAGCTACCAGGCTGCTCCACCCCGCGACTGAAGCTACCAGTATACCCCATTCGGCAGCCTGGCCGGGCACCACCCGGCCAGGCGTGCTCAGCGGGCCGCGCGCGCGGTGGTGGCCGCGCCGCGTGCCAGCGGTGCGGGCGCCAGCAGGTTGTCGAAGCGCAGCACTTCGCGCGTGTTGTCGGCCGCCACGTGCATCGTCACGGCAGCTGCTGTCGGCGCTTGCGTGCTGGTGAACGAGAAGCGGAACATCGTGCCCCAGTTCAGCGCGTTGCCGCGGTTCATGGCCGTCCAGGTGAGGCGGCCGTCGCGGATGGCGGGCATCCAGTCGTTGGCGCTGTCGAGGTCGCCATCGCTGAAGACCAGGTTGCTCACGGTGGCCGCACCCACGGGCACGGTGAAGTTGTCGAAGCCCAGCGCACGCACCACGCGCAGGTTGGGTTCGGCACCTTCGGTGATGGGCCGCGAGAAGTCGATGTTCATCGCCGCGTAGTCGTAGCGCCACAGCCCGTTGCCCAGGTTGGTGGCGCGCATGGCCACCTTGGTGTTGCCTTCCGCGGTGGTCACCATCGTGGTGGCCGCGTTCGGCCCCGGCGCCGCGGGGTCGACCCAGCGGTCGATCACCGGCCCCAGGCGGTACTGGTCGTTGCCGCCCACCACCCACACCGTGGAGGGGCGCGAGAAGGTGGCGCGCACGCTGGCCATCGAGTTCAGCACGTTGATGTCTTGCCGCGCCAGGTACCAGCTTTCGAAGCGGTAGGTGGCGCCCGTCTGGGCCGGGCCGCTGAACTGCGATTCACGCACCGTCAGGCGCTGGTCAAAAGAGCCGTTGGGCGTGGCGTTGGCCAGGCCATCGCAGTTGGTGTCGTAGATGGAGCCGCAACGGCCCCACACGTTGGTGGCGGGAATGATCTCGCTGCGCGGGCCCAGCGAGTTGTTGCTGTCGTTGTTGCCCACGCTGTAGACGTCGGCGCAGCCCAGGCCCAGCACGTGGCTGTTGCCCGGGTTGATGATGCAACTCGTGTTGATGGTGAGGAAGGCGTGCTTGACGCCCGAGCGCCCGATCTGGTCGATGCTGCCGTCCGCGTTGAAGCGGTACAGGTTCCAGATGAGGTAGGGGTGCTGGTCGTTGTTGTAGGGCGGGAAGTTGCCGGTGAACTTCGTGTGCCAGGGAATGTCGGCCGCGTAGCGCGCGGTGCTGGTGCCCAGCGGGTCGCCCGGCACCACGGCCGAGATGGTGCCGTTGTTGACGTTGTTGCGCAGTGTGGACGAAGGCGTGAACACCGTGATGCCGTTGCCGCCCGCGCCCGTGCACCCGTTGCAGCGGGTGTACTGCATGTTGAAGGTGGTCATGAACAGGTCGGCTTCGTAGGTGGCGCCGGGCACCCCGGGCACCGGCAGGCCATGCCAGCGCGTAGACAGCCGGGGCTCGGGCATCGCACCCTGGCGAAGCACGTTGGCCGTGACCAGCACGTCGGCGATGGCCCAGTCGGCCACCTCGGGGTGGCCGATGCGCTTGGCCATCTCGGGCGTGATGCGCAGGTCCATGGTGCGCAGTGCCAGGCGCTGGTTGTTGTCGATCAGCTGGTACATCACGCGGTCGAGATAGAACCAGGTCTGGCCATCGGCACCCACCACATCGAGCGTGGGCGAGGCAGCGCCCACGCGGGGCACGATGCGGAAGTTGCTGAGATCGATGCGGCCGGCGACACGGCTTTCGATGACATAGCCGCCCAGCGCCTGCAAGGAACCGCCGACGAAATCGCGCAGGTTGCCGCTGGCCACGTTGAAGTCGAGGCTGCCCTGGGACGACAGGTCGAAGAACTCGTGGTCGTCAGGGCCGATGGCGCCCTGGCGGGCCAGGGGTGCGCCCAGCGTCAGGCCGATGTCGGCCGCGAGATCGCGGTTCCAGCGCACGCCCACGGTACCGGTGGAAGCCGACCAGTACTGCGCCTTGGCCGGCGCCACGGCGGCGGCCTTCACATCGGCGGCCAGCGCACCGCCGGCCCACACGCCGGCCATGGCCAGCACCAAGACTTTCAGAACCCCTTGCCCTGCAAACTTCATCTCGACCCCTTCGAAAATTGGGTGAAACCGCCAAGAAACCTGGAGACCACGTGTATGCGCCCGGCATTTCTGCACGGGTCCATGTAACAACGGTAGCAGCATTGGCGCTCTATGCAAGACGGCACACCTTGGTTTGCGGGGTGTCGGAAAACTTGTGCTTGTGCTCGCGGGGGCCCGCGCCTAACCCGCAAGTGGCATGCGTGCCCTGGGAAGCGCCCTGCAGCGCCCCTTCCTGGGCGCCAACGCCCAGGCGCCGGGCATCCGGCGGCTGGCGTTGGCTGCCTCAGCCCGAGAGTGCCAGCACCACGGCGGCCTCGTCGAGGCCCGCCTGCGCCGGCTGGCCCGCCTTCAGCCCATGCCCGGCCTGTGCGAAGCCCACGAGATGCAGGCCCCCTGGCAGTTGCAAGGTCACCTCGCCGCCCGCCGCCGCCCTGGAAGCCCGCTGCACCTGGCCGGCCAGCAGGTTGCGGCCCGGCGCTGCGGGCAGTTCGGCCGCCACGGCCACTGCCGTGGCCTTGCACAAGGCCAGCAGGCTGCGGCCGGGCGCCAGCCCCAGCAGTTGCGCACTTTCCCGTGTGATGCGCGCCCAAACGCGCTGCTGCCCCGGCAGGGCCAGTTCCACGCGCACCTGTCCGGCGGCCTGCGCAAGGCGCTGCACCACGCAAGGCAACTGGTTGCGCATGCTGGTACGCAGTGCCATGGCCGCCAGGCCCGGCCCGCTGGGCCTGCCGGCGGCGGCGGCCGGCTCCAAGGCACCCAAGACCTGCGCGCGCGCCTGCTCCATCAAGGCCGCGGCTTCCAGCACACGCCAACCCTCCGGTGTCAGCAGTGCACCGCCGCCGCCGCTGCCACCCACGGCCTTGTGCACCATGGGTGTGCCGGCCAGGTTGCCCAGGGTCTCGATGGCCTGCCAGGCCGCCTTGTAGCTGACGCCCGCGCGGCGCGCGGCCTCGGAGATGCTGCCGCCTTCACCGATGCGA
>JALORL010000007.1 GCA_025458915.1 Hydrogenophaga sp. | reverse complement strand
CAGATCGCGCGCCACGGGCTCATCGACCTTCACATCGAGGCCAAGGGCGATCTCCACATCGACGGCCACCACACGGTGGAAGACGTGGGCATCACGCTCGGCCAGGCGTTCGCCCAGGCTGTGGGCGACAAGAAGGGTATCCGCCGTTATGGTCACGCCTACGTGCCACTGGACGAAGCGCTCTCGCGCGTGGTGGTCGACTTCTCCGGCCGTCCCGGCCTGCACATGCGCGTGCCGTTCAAAAGCGGCATGATCGGCGCATTCGACACCCAGCTCACCTACGAGTTCTTCCAGGGTTTCGTCAACCATGCCGGAGTCACGCTGCACATCGACAACCTGCACGGTGAGAATGCCCATCACCAGGCCGAAACCGTCTTCAAGGCGTTTGCACGCGCGCTGCGCATGGCCCTCGAACGCGATCCCCGCATGGGCGACGCGATTCCCTCCACCAAAGGTTCGCTCTAACCGCTCCAGTCCATGAAACGCAAGACGGTCGCCGTGGTGGATTACGGCAGCGGAAACCTGCGCTCGGTTTCGCAGGCGGTGCAGCATGTGGCCCGGTCTGCCGACATGGACGTGTTGGTCACCAGCGAAGCCCAACAGGTGCTGGATGCCGACCGCGTGGTGTTGCCCGGTCAGGGTCACATGGGCGACTGCATGCGCGAACTCGCCGCATCCGGCTTGTTGGCCGCGGTGCTGCACGCCGCTGCCAACAAGCCCCTGTTCGGGGTCTGTGTCGGCATGCAGATGCTGCTGGACCGCAGCGAAGAAGGCCCCACCCAGGGTCTGGGCCTGATTCCGGGCGAGGTGGTGCGCTTCCGGCTGGAAGGCCGTCACCAGGCCGATGGCAGCCGCTTCAAGGTGCCTCAGATGGGCTGGAACCAGGTGTTCCACGCCCGCGAGGCTGGCCCAGCGCACCCGCTGTGGGCAGGCATCGGGGAAGGTGCCTATTTTTATTTTGTACACAGCTTTTATGCTCGGCCTGAGCAACCCGCGCATTGCGCAGGCGAGGCCGAGTATGGTGGGCGCTTTGCTGCGGCCATTGCCCGCGACAACATCTTTGCCACCCAGTTCCATCCGGAAAAAAGTGCCGACCAAGGCTTGGCCCTGTACCGCAATTTTCTGTCCTGGAAGCCCTAGGGCCTGTCCACACTGTTTTTCCAAGATGCGTTGCGGATCAAAAAAAGGCCATGTGCAAGGCGCGAAACTCAGCCGGGGTTGCCCCCTGGCCAGGCTTCGCAACGCCGCGCATGGCCTTCTTGGCCGCAACCCGAAGGGAATGGGCTGGAATCAGCGCCACTCGCCCTTGCACTCCCAGGCCAGACGCCCGGTCTGGCCGCCGTCGCGCGCCTGGATTGGCGCTGTTTTCAACCCTTCGCACTTGGAAAAATAGTGTGAACAGGCCCCAATCGCCAACCCCTGAACCATCATGCTGTTGATTCCCGCCATTGATCTGAAAGACGGCCAGTGCGTTCGCCTGAAACAGGGCGACATGGACCAATCCACGGTGTTCGGGGAAGACCCGGCTGCCATGGCCCGCAACTGGGTGGACCGGGGAGCGCGCCGCGTGCATCTGGTGGACCTGAATGGCGCTTTTGCCGGCAAGCCCCGCAACGAGCAGGCCATCCGCGCCATCCTCAAGGAAGTGGGCTCGGAGGTGGACGTGCAACTCGGCGGTGGAATCCGTGACCTTGACACCATCGAGCGGTACCTGGACGCGGGCTTGCGCTATGTGATCATTGGTACGGCTGCGGTCAAGAACCCTGGCTTCCTGCAGGATGCTTGCACCGCTTTCGGCGGTCACATCATCGTCGGCCTGGATGCCAAGGACGGCAAGGTCGCCACCGACGGCTGGAGCAAGCTCACGGGCCATGAAGTCATCGATCTGGCCAAAAAATTCGAAGATTACGGTGTGGAAGGCGTCATCTACACCGACATCGGGCGCGACGGCATGCTCTCCGGCATCAACATCGAAGCCACTGTGAAACTGGCGCAGGCCCTGTCGGTGCCGGTGATCGCCTCCGGTGGGCTGTCCAGCCTCGACGACATTCGTGCGCTGTGCGAAGTGGAAGATGAAGGCGTGGAGGGCGTGATCTGTGGTCGCTCCATCTACAGCGGTGACCTCGATTTTGAAGCCGCCCAGCAACTTGCCGACGACCTCAACGGATGAACATGGCTCCCACGCTCCGTCGCTTAGCAGGTCGCTGCCTCCCGAAAAGGAGCGTTTTGCCTTGGATGGCCTTGGCGGCAACACCTTTGGCTGCTCGCCATGCTCGCTAAACGCATCATCCCCTGCCTGGACGTTACCGGAGGGCGGGTCGTCAAGGGCGTCAATTTCGTTGAACTGCGTGACGCCGGTGATCCGGTGGAAATCGCTGCCCGCTACAACGAGCAGGGCGCCGACGAACTGACGTTTCTTGACATCACAGCCACCTCCGACGGCCGTGACCTCATCCTGCACATCATCGAAGCGGTCGCTTCTCAGGTGTTCATTCCCCTGACCGTGGGCGGTGGTGTTCGCACGGTGGAAGATGTTCGCCGGCTGCTCAACGCCGGTGCCGACAAGACCAGCTTCAACTCAGCCGCCATTGCGAACCCGCAGGTGATTCGAGACGCTTCCGACAAATACGGATCCCAGTGCATCGTCGTCGCCATCGACGCCAAGCGTCGGGCTGGCGAAGACCTTGCACAACGCGGCGAGGGCTGGGACGTTTACAGCCACGGCGGCCGCAGGAACACCGGGCTCGACGCGGTGGCGTGGGCGCGTCAGATGGCCGAATTCGGTGCAGGCGAAATCCTGCTTACCAGCATGGACCGCGATGGCACCAAGTCGGGCTTCGATCTCGCACTGACGCGGGCGGTCAGCGACGCCATCGATGTTCCTGTGATCGCCTCCGGTGGCGTGGGCAATCTGGACCACCTTGCAGACGGCGTTCAGCAAGGGGGTGCCGATGCCGTGCTGGCCGCCAGCATTTTTCACTACGGCGAGTACACGGTGGCCCAAGCCAAGGCCCGGATGGCCGAGCGGGGAATCCCTGTCCGTCTCTGATGGCAGCGGCCCGGGGGGCTGCCCTCAGCCCCATGCGCCTGTCTTCAGGTGCCGGATGCAGGCTTGAACTGCCGCTCCAGCCGATCTTCCAGCTCGCCGAGACCCGCTCCCAGTCCATTGCCGGTTTGCTCGATCACCTCGGCAAGCCGCACCTGCAGCTCATCCAGCCGCTGGTTCACGCGCGCCTCCGTTGCCTGGTCTCGTGCGGTCAAGGCCTGCAGTTCCTGCTGCATGAATTCCCGCAGTTCCACGAAGCGTGACGTCTCTGCCTTGTCGGCCAGATGGCGCTGTTCCGTGGCTTCTTTCGTGATGCGCCGCATCTCCATCAGGTGGCTGGTCTGGTTGAGCACCAGAAGCGTCAGCGCCACCAGCAGCAACACAGCCATCAGTCCGAGCATCACCAGCCCCAGTGGAGCCTCCACGCTGGTCACACCCAGGTTGAGGGCGGTGGGGCGAAGCACTTCGTCCAGGTTGAGGGCCACCAGTCCGGCCACCATCAAGATGAGCAGCAGCAGCAATACGGTTCTGAATTTCATGGAATTTCCTTGTTTCGCGGCATCGCCAACGGGCAGCACGGAGAGCCGCGCCAGTGCCGGCATTGCCCATCCTATCTCCGAAGCCCCGCCAAGATGTCGGCATTCGGGAGTGCCATGTTAGATTCAACCCATGAACTGGCTTGACGAAGTGAAGTGGGATGCCCAGGGGCTGGTGCCCGTGATTGCGCAGGAACAGTCCACCGGCGACGTTCTCATGTTTGCCTGGATGAACCGCGAAGCCCTGCAGAAAACGGTCGAGCTGCGGCAGGCGGTGTACTACAGCCGCTCGCGCGGTCGTCTCTGGTTCAAGGGCGAAAGCTCTGGCCACGTGCAGACGGTGCACGACATCCGCATGGACTGCGACAACGATGTCATTCTCCTGAAGGTGACGCAGCTGGGCCACGACCCCGGTATCGCCTGCCACACCGGACGGCACAGCTGCTTCTACCAGAGTCATCAGGAAGGACGTTGGCAGGCGGTTGACCCGGTGCTCAAAGACCCCGATTCGATCTACAAATAACCCATGAACGCAACCGATTCCCTCGCCCGCCTGGCGGCCGTCATCGAGAGCCGCCGCCCACAAGCCGGTGGCGACCCGGACAAGAGCTACGTGGCCCGTTTGCTGCACCGGGGCCCCGACGCCTTCCTCAAGAAAATCGGGGAGGAGGCCACCGAGGTGGTGATGGCCGCCAAGGATTGCGACCAGGGCGGAGCCCCGGACAAGCTGGTCAACGAAGTGGCTGACCTGTGGTTCCATTGCATGATTGCACTTGCGCACTACGGCAAGAGCCCCGCAGACGTCGTGGCCGAGCTGGTGCGCAGGGAAGGGCAGAGCGGTCTGGAAGAAAAAGCCTTGCGCAAGGCGCAGGCGCGCGAGGCTGGCGCCTGACCAGGACGTCCCACCTGGCGTGCCGCAGGAGCAGCCCGTGAACACCGACCCCAACAACCCTTTGCCCGCCGACAACACCACCGAGCCAGCCGCCCAGTCGCTCAAGAACGTGGGCTGGGTCAGCTACATCCTGCACCTGGTGGTGGCAGTGGCGGCGGTCGTACCCGGTGCACAGCCCAGCATTGCGCTGTTGCTGGTGGCCTTGGTGATTGACCTCGTCAAGCAGGGTGACGCGGCTGAGACCTGGCAGGCCAGCCATTTTTCCTGGCGCATCCGAACAGTGCTCTGGGCGGCTTTCTGGTACGTCCTCACGTCGCCCCTGTTTCTTCTCTTGCTCCTCCCCGGCATGCTGGCGTGGCTCATCGTTTCGGTGTGGTTCCTGTACCGGATCGTCAAGGGCATGGTGCGCATGAACGACAACCGGCCTGTCGCAGCCTGACCCTGTTCTGACCCGCCTTCTCCCGAACACGCCTGCTCAATAACCATGCACGATCCTGACTGCATCTTCTGCAAGATCATCGCCGGCCAGATTCCGTCACGTCCTGTCTACCAGGACGACGACATCTACGCCTTCCACGACATCCATCCCTGGGCGCCGGTGCATTTCCTCATCGTGCCCAAGATTCATATCCCGTCCATGGCGCAGCTGCAGCCCCACCATGAAGGTCTGCTGGGGCGCATGATGGTGCTGGCGCCCCGCCTGGCGATGGAGCAGGGATGCAATCCTTACCCCGAAGGCGGCTTCCGCATGGTCTGCAATACCGGCACCGAAGGGGGGCAGGAGGTCCACCATCTCCACATCCACGTCATGTGTGGCCCACGCCCCTGGGTGCGGGGCTGAACCGGGCGGCCGCACCGCTCAGACGGATTTGCCGGGCTGGCACCCCTGAACGTTTCCCCGGGCTTAGAATCCCACAAGCGGCGCGCTGCGCCTAGTTACTACTTCTGGAGTGAACCATGGGTGCGTTTTCTATCTGGCACTGGCTGATCGTGCTGTTGATCGTCGTGATGGTGTTTGGCACGAAAAAGCTCAAGAACATCGGTTCTGATCTCGGTGGTGCCGTCAAGGGCTTCAAGGACGGCATGAAGGATGGTGGTCAGTCCGCCGACGAATCAGCCGCCGCACCCGCAGCGCAGGTGACGCAAGACGTCCGCGCTGACAAGAGTGCAATCGACGTGGAAGCCAAGCAGAAAAGCTGAGCAATCGCATGGCCCAGCCCGGTGGGCTTCGACCTGCCGAGCCACGTCATCCCTGCAAGGGCGACGTACACAAGATTTCGCCTGCTGAACGGCTGACACATGATTGATCTGGGCATTTCCAAACTCGCCCTCATTGGCGTGGTGGCGCTCATCGTCATCGGACCTGAAAAACTGCCGCGCGTGGCACGTACGGTGGGAGCTTTGCTGGGCAAAGCCCAGCGGTACGTGGCGGATGTCAAGGCCGAGGTGAACCGCTCCATGGAGCTGGAAGAGCTCAAGAAAATGAAAGAGTCGGTGGAGAGTGCTGCCCGAGATGTGCAGACATCGGTGCAGTCCACCGCCACAGACTTCGAAAAGTCGTGGTCTGAAGCCACAGCCGGGCTGGATGGGGCTGGCAGCGCTTACGGCCAGGATGACACCTCGGCCGCGCTCGGCTCGATCGGTTCGCCGGCCTATCCGACCTACAGGCACCCCAAGAAAAACTGGCGCGTCAAACAGAAGGCGGTGCCCCAGTGGTACAAGGCCAGGACCGGAGTGCGCACGCGCACCCAGTCTGGAGCCGCCCGTGTGGCGCGGTTCCGCCCCCGTTCCCTCTCCGCCCCTCGCTGATGTCCGACAAACAAGACAAGACCGACGAACTCGCCGGTACTGAGCAGCCTTTTGTGCAGCACCTGATGGAGCTGCGCGACCGCCTGCTGTATGGCATTGCGGGTTTGGGCATCTGCATGGCCCTGCTGGCCATCTGGCCAGGGCCCAGCGGATTGATCGATCTGATCGCAGTGCCCATCCGGGCGCACATGCCGCCCGACGCCAAGCTGATTGCGGTGGGCGTGTTCTCTCCTTTCTTCGTTCCTTTGAAGGTGCTCGCCATGGCGGCGCTGCTCCTGTCACTGCCATGGTGGATGTACCAGGTCTGGGCGTTTGTTGCACCAGGGCTCTACGCCCATGAGAAAAAATTCGCGATTCCGCTGATCGTGATCGGCAGCCTGCTGGCCTATGTGGGCATTGCGTTCGTGCAGCTTTTTGTGCTGGACAAGATGTTCGGCTTCATTCAGGGATTTACCCCGGACAGTGTTTCTGCCACCCCGGACATTGCGTCCTATGTGGAAGCCATTCTTTCGCTGTACCTGGCTTTCGGCCTCGCATTCCAGGTGCCCATTGTGGTGGTGCTCCTGGTACGACTGAACATGGTCAGCATTCAGCAGCTCAAGGATTTCCGGGGCTACTTCGTGGTGGTGGCTTTCATCATTGCTGCCATCGTCACCCCCCCGGATGTGATTTCACAGCTCGCACTGGCCATTCCCATGGTGTTGCTCTACCAGCTCGGCATCTGGGGGGCTGGGTGGTTCGTCAAGGCCACTGCCAAGCCCGAAGGTGAGTCGCAGGAAGGAATCTGACCGATCCTCTGCAGCGGTCACCGCGGCAGGGTGCGCTGTTGCAGGTTGCGTCGGCCTGGAACGACTTCAAGTTCCGAACGTCCATCCCTTCGGACCACTTCAAGGGTTGCGGGAACACCGGGTTGCAGGCTTGCAACGGCCGAAAGCAACTGGGCCACGTTCTGCACATCCTTGTCCGCCACGCGGGTGATGACGTCGCCGGGCCGAAGTCCGGCCTGCGCTGCTGGTCCGTTCTGCAGCACGCCCGTGATGATCACACCGGTGGCTTGCCGGATGCCAAAGCTCTCGGCCAACTCGGGACTCAGGTCCTGCGGCTCCACACCGATCCATCCGCGGGTCACCTGTCCATCTCTCACGATGGACTCCATCACCATGCGGGCGGTTGATGTCGGAATCGCAAATCCAATGCCCATCGAACCGCCCGAGCGGGAGTAGATGGCGGTGTTGATGCCCATCAGGTGGCCATTGATGTCCACCAGGGCTCCACCCGAATTGCCCGGATTGATGGCCGCGTCTGTCTGAATGAAATTTTCGAAGGTGTTGATGCCCAACTGGGTCCGACCCAGCGCGCTGACGATGCCGCTGGTGACGGTCTGTCCCACCCCGAACGGATTGCCGATGGCCAGCACCTGGTCGCCGATTTCCAGTGCATCGGAATTGCCCAGTGTGATCACTGGCAACCCGGTGAGATCCACCTTCAGGATGGCAAGGTCGGTTTCCGGATCGGTGCCGATCACCTTGGCCGTGCTTTTGCGTCCATCGTTGAGCACCACCTCGATCTCGTCGGCCTCCTCGATGACATGGTTGTTGGTGAGGATGTAGCCTGCGGGGCTGACGATCACCCCGGAGCCAAGACCGGTCTGTGCCTGAGATCGGTCCTGCTCGCCAAAGAAGAAACGGAACCAGGGATCGGCGTTCTGGGGGGCGTTCAAGGGCGCCTTGC
Source organism: Hydrogenophaga sp. (assembly GCA_025458915.1). Lineage (GTDB taxonomy): Bacteria > Pseudomonadota > Gammaproteobacteria > Burkholderiales > Burkholderiaceae_C > Hydrogenophaga. Next base: position 40,380 of record JALORL010000007.1, on the reverse strand, counting down.
TGGTGTTGATGCTCACCACTGCCGGAGAGGCACTTTTGGCCGCTGTTCGAAAACTGGTCGCCCCTTCGACCGCCGTTTCGCCCGATGCCGGTGCTGCCTCGAAGACGGGCACGATCGATGCCATGGTCGGCCGCCGGTTCAACCACTCCGGTTTCAGCGAAGCAATCACAAAGAATACCGCCAGCAATATGGTGACCGTTTGCGTGAACAGAAGCCAGATTCGTTTCATGTCGAGCCAGAGAACAATGGAAGCGGCACACAAGCCAAACCACCCCGAATCCACGGATCCAGGGTGCTGAATCGCAATTGTCCTGCATATGCGTGCGCGCCGGCCGCGTTCAAGCGTGGGGCTGGCGCTGCCCTGGTCCCACGCGCGCGGCCGAACCCTGACAGATGGCCACTGTCAGAATCTCCATGCCCGCTGGAGGCGCCCATGCAGGGCGCATGAAGCGCGGCGTTGGTGAAATCCGGATGGAGGAAATACCTTGTCAACGCAACCACCCCCCAGCGCAGCTGTATCCAGGGACGCGCTCGAAGCATGTCTGAACGGGTTGATGGAGCCGGCCCGGTTCCAGGACTATGGTCCCAACGGACTGCAAGTGGAGGGGCGAGCGGAGATCCTGAAACTCGTTTCGGGCGTGACCGCCAGCCGTGCCTTCATCGAAGCAGCGATCGAGCGAGGGGCCGACGCCCTGCTGGTCCACCACGGCTTGTTCTGGCGTGGACAGGACGGCCGCGTCACGGGATGGATGAAACAACGGCTGTCGCTGCTGCTGGGCCACGAGCTGAACCTGTTCGCCTACCACTTGCCGCTGGACGCACACCCTTCCCTGGGCAACAACGCCCAATTGGCCGAACGCCTGGGTATCCAGCTCGAGCAAGGCCCGGAGGGACGATTTGGGGCTCAGGCGCTGGGCTTTCTCGGTCGGCGGGCGGTCGTTTCTTCCCGGGTGCTGGCGGATCACGTGGCGTCGGTTCTGGAGCGCCCCGTCACCCTTGTGGCCGAACCCGATCGCCCGGTGGAAAAGATCGCGCTCTGCACCGGCGGTGCGCAAGGCTATTTTGAAGCTGCCATCGCCAGCGGTGCCGACGTATTCATCACGGGCGAGATCTCCGAGCCCCAGGCCCACTATGCCCGGGAAACCGGCGTGGCCTACATTGCCTGCGGCCACCATGCCTCGGAGCGTTATGGTGTGGCGGCGCTGGGCGCTCACGTAGCGCAAACGCTGGGGTTGACCCATGAGTTTGTCGACATTCCCAATCCGGCCTGAGCCATGTCCAGTTCCATCCAGCCTTTCCCATCCCGATCCGCTGCAGTGCCGTCTGGCACCCGTCCTCTCGCCATCACGATGGGCGACCCGGCGGGCATTGGTCCGGAAATCATCGCTCGCGCATTCCTCTCACACCCTGAATGGGCGGGACAGTTGGTGGTTCTGGGAGATGTTGCCACCCTGCGCCGCGCGGTGCGCCTGGTGGAGGCGCATGACGGTCTGAAGGTATCGTTTCCCGTGGTTCATGTGTCCTCCGTGGGCGACTGGTCCCATGCGCCACCTCGTTGTCTTCCGGTCGTACAGGCCTGCACGCTCCCGGTGGAAGTGATCTTCGGGCAGGTGAGCGCCGAGGCTGGTCGCGCCGCCGCAGAGTGCATCCGGCTTGGTGCACTGGCCGCCCTGGACGGTGCGGTGCGTGCGCTGGTCACGGCTCCGGTGCACAAAGAAGCGCTGGCCGCCGCCGGTCTCGGATTTCCCGGGCACACCGAGTACCTCCAGGCGCTCGCTGCAGAACGCTGCGGCAAGTCTCCAACCGACCTGCCCGTCCGCATGATGCTCAGTTGCCCCGGGTTGCGAACTGTTCTGGTGAGCATCCACGTCGCCTTGCGCCGCGCCCTGGAATGCGTGACCCCGGAGCAGCTGGACGAAACGCTCGAACTCACCCATGCACATTTTTTGCGCATGGGCGTGAAGGCGCCGAGCATTGCAGTCGCAGGCCTCAATCCGCATGCTGGAGAAGGTGGCCTGTTTGGCAGGGAGGAGCTGGATGTGATCGCGCCCGCCATTGAACGAGCGCGGCAGCGGGGGATGGTGAACGTATCAGGTCCGCATGCACCCGACACGGTGTTCATGCGAGCGCGTCAGGGCGCGTTCGACGTGGTGGTTGCCATGTACCACGACCAGGGACTGATCCCCGTGAAACTCTTGGGGCTTGATCATGGTGTGAACACCACCATTGGGTTGCCCTTCATTCGCACGAGTCCCGACCATGGGACAGCCATGGATCTGGCTGGAACCGCCCGGGCGAGCGAAGCGAGCCTGGTGGCTGCCATAGAGGCCGCCATGGCCAGCTCGTCAGAGTAGGGCCCGTTCACGCTGTTTTTTCAGGAGCGAATGGCGCTGTTTTCAAGCCATTCGCGTTGTGTCGCAGCCAGAAAGGCCATGCGCGGCGTCGCGAACGCCTTTCGCATGGTTCATTTGATCCGCAATCCCTCAGAAAAACAGGGGGTGAACAGGCCTTGGCAGGCTGTGGCCGTGTGGCAATCGGTGGTGTTCGCCGCGCGGGCGTTCATGGATCTATTTGCGCAGGTTGTCGCGGATTTCCCTGAGCAAGAGGATGTCTTCCGGTGTCGCCGGTGCCGCAGCCGGTGGCTCAGCGCGTTTCAGCCGATTGATCTGCTTCACCATCACAAAGATGATGAACGCCAGGATCAGAAAATTGATCGATACCGAGATGAAATTGCCGTAGGCCAGTGTCGGCACGCCGGCAGCCTTCATGGCCGCCAGCGTGGACTCCGTTCCCGCCGGCACCTTCGCCAGTGGAAGGTACAGGTTGGAAAAATCAAGACTGCCAAACAAGGAGCCCACGATGGGCATGATCACGTCGTCCACCAGCGAGCCGACGATCTTGCCAAAGGCGCCACCGATGATGACCCCCACGGCCAGGTCGATCACGTTTCCCTTGACTGCAAATTCCCTGAATTCCTGAATCATTCCCACGGTTTTCTCCTTGCCTTATGGTGTTGCGACATTGGGACTCGCGACGCGCTCGTCCGCATTGCGGATTCTCACACAACGCCTGCAGGGGGAGCCCGATCCGGAGCACGTCCCCAAGCGCTGCAAAGATCGCCAGCGAGTGTCCTCGATATCCCGAATACTCCCTCGGCTTGCAAAGGCAAGCAAGGGAGCCAGAACCTCCTCCAGTACAATGCCGGGTTGACCCTAATGTCTCACCGATACTGATTGAAAGATCCCCATGAGTGACGCAACCGCCGATACGACTGTCGACAGCAGCCGCCGCACCTGGCTGATCACCTCCTGCGCCATGGGTGGCGTCGGGGCAGCCGCCGTCGCCGTTCCCTTCGTCAGCAGTTTTCAGCCGTCGGAACGAGCCAAGGCCGCTGGCGCCGCCGTCGAGGTGGACATCACAGCCATTGCTCCGGGCGAAAAGGTGGTGGTGGAATGGCGCGGTAAGCCCGTGTGGATCATGCGCCGCACGCCGGAGCAATTGGCTGCCCTTGAGCAGCTGGACGAGCAGCTGGCCGATCCCAATTCGGTTCGCACTGCATACCCAACGCCTGAGTACGCTCGCAACCGGCACCGTTCCATCAAGCCGGAAATTCTGGTGGCGGTCGGTATCTGCACCCATCTGGGTTGCTCCCCCAGCGACAGGCTGACCCCTGGTCCGCAGCCTTCACTCCCCAACGATTGGCAAGGCGGATTCCTCTGTGCCTGTCACGGATCAACCTTCGATGTCGCAGGGCGTGTCTTCAAGAACAAGCCTGCTCCGGACAACCTGGAGGTTCCCCCGCACTACTACACCTCGGAAACGACGGTCATGATCGGTGAAGAGCGTTCGGCCTGATGGCGTTTGCACCAGCAACCGCCAACAAACAGCAGACTTCAGAGGCAACACATGGCTCAATTCAAAGAGATTTCCCCGGATGCCCCGGCCGCACAGAAGGCGCTGAACTGGATTGACAACCGGTTCCCGCTGTCCAAGCTCTACAACGAGCATCTGGGCGAGTACTACGCGCCGAAAAACTTCAATTTCTGGTATTTCTTCGGTTCCCTGGCGCTGCTGGTGCTGGTGATCCAGATCGTGACCGGTATTTTCCTGGTCATGCACTACAAGCCGGACGCCAACCTGAACGCCGCTGGCGTTCCCGTCGCGTTTGCTTCGGTGGAGTACATCATGCGGGACGTCCCATGGGGCTGGCTCATCCGTTACATGCACTCCACCGGCGCATCGGCCTTCTTCGTGGTGGTCTATCTCCACATGTTCCGGGGCCTGATCTACGGCTCTTACCGCAAGCCGCGTGAGTTGGTCTGGGTGTTCGGTTGCGCGATTTTCCTCGTGCTGATGGCCGAAGCTTTCATGGGCTACCTGCTGCCCTGGGGCCAGATGTCCTACTGGGGCGCGCAGGTGATCGTGAACCTGTTCTCGGCCATCCCGTTCATCGGGCCGGATCTTGCGTTGCTCATCCGCGGAGATTACGTGGTGGGCGACGCCACCTTGAACCGCTTCTTCAGCTTTCACGTGATTGCAGTCCCGCTGGTGCTGCTGGGTCTTGTCGTGGCGCACATCATTGCCTTGCACGAGGTGGGTTCCAACAACCCGGATGGCGTCGAGATCAAGGCACTGAAGGACGAGAAGGGTGTTCCGTTGGATGGCATCCCGTTTCATCCGTACTACACCGTGCATGACATCCTGGGTGTTTCCGTGTTCCTGATGGCGTTCTCGGCCATCGTGTTCTTCGCCCCCGAGTTCGGCGGATTCTTCCTCGAATACAACAACTTCATCCCCGCCGATCCTCTGGTGACGCCGCTGCACATTGCACCAGTGTGGTACTTCACGCCCTTCTACTCGATCCTCCGGGCAGTGACCACGGAAATGATGTACGTGCTGGTGGCTTGCGTTGTCCTGGCTGCCATCCTGGGTGTTCTCAAGACCCAGCTCAGCGCGTTGATGAAAGGGGCAGTGGTGTTGGGTGCTGTTGCCCTGGTGGCCATGATGCTCAGCATCGATCCCAAGTTCTGGGGTGTGGTGGCCATGGGCGGTGGTGTGGTGATCCTCTTTTTCCTGCCCTGGCTGGACAACAGCCCTGTGCGGTCGATTCGCTACCGTCCCACTTGGAACAAGTGGCTCTATGCCCTGTTCGTGCTGAACTTCCTCATTCTGGGCTACCTCGGCGTGTTGCCGCCTTCCCCGGTCGGAGAGCGCGTTTCACAGGTTGGCACCCTGTTCTACTTCGGGTTCTTCCTGCTGATGCCTTGGTGGAGCCGGTTGGGTGAGTTCAAGCCGGTGCCCAGCCGCGTCGTTTTCAAGCCGCACTGAGCCAGCCCGCACGAAGCCACAAGAGAGAGTGACTGCAATGAAAAAACTGATCTCCAGCCTCGCGCTGAGCCTGGCCATGTCGGGAGCTGCCTGGGCGGCGGGTGCCAACATTCCCATGGACGCTGCGCCGCAGCGCACCAACGACATGTCGGCCCTGCAGAACGGGGCCAAGCTGTTCGTTAACTACTGCCTGAATTGCCACTCCGCGTCGTTCATGCGTTTCAACCGTTTGCGCGACATCGGTCTGACCGACAAGCAAATCGCGGAAAACCTCGCCTTCACCACCGACAAGATCGGTGACACGATGAAGGTGACGATGAATCCGAACGACGCAAAGGCCTTCTTTGGAAAAAACCCGCCTGACCTGACCCTGGTGGCACGGTCCCGCGCGGCGATCGGCGGGCATTCGGGCCCTGACTATCTGTATACCTTCCTGCGCAGCTATTACCGAGACGCAACCACCCTGACGGGTTGGAACAACAAGGCTTTCCCGGCTACTGCAATGCCCAACCCCCTTTGGGAGCTGCAGGGTGAGCAGCGCCCACAGTACGACAAGGTCGTGAGTCACGGGCGAGAGGTCGAGGTGCTTAAAGGTTGGGAGCAGGTGAACCCTGGAACCATGACGCGCGCCGAATTCGACCAGAATGTCGGCGATCTGGTGGCGTTCATGCAATGGATGAGCGAGCCAGAACAGAACAACCGGGTCCGCATCGGTGTATGGGTCATGATCTTCTTGGCAGCCTTTACTGTTGTCGCATGGCGCCTCAACGCTGCCTTCTGGAAAGACATCAAGTAATCCGCCCTGCGAACGACCGGCCCGGAGGGTCGGTCGCTGTCCGCAACGGTCCACAGTGGTTTGCGACATGCAAGCAGCATTCGCAACCACTGTTTTTTGCATTAAGGAGATCCCCCAATGATGGTTCTGTACTCGGGCACCACCTGCCCCTATTCACACCGCTGCCGCTTCGTTCTGTTCGAGAAAGGCATGGATTTCGAGATCCGGGATGTCGATCTGTACAACAAGCCAGAAGACATCGGTGTCATGAATCCGTACGGTCAGGTTCCCATCCTGGTGGAGCGCGACCTGATCCTGTACGAGTCGAACATCATCAATGAATACATCGACGAGCGTTTTCCGCATCCGCAGCTCATGCCTGGCGATCCGGTTGATCGTGCGCGCGTTCGTCTCTTCCTGCTGAATTTCGAGAAAGAACTCTTCACGCATGTCTCGACGCTGGAATCCAGGTCGTCGAAGGGGAACGAGAAAGCGCTGGAAAAGGCCCGGGCCCACATCCGGGACCGTCTGACTCAGCTGGCACCGGTGTTCCTGAAGAACAAATTCATGCTGGGCGACAACTTCTCCATGCTGGACGTGGCCATTGCGCCGCTGCTCTGGCGCCTGGACTTCTACGGCATTGAGCTCAGCAAGAACGCTGCGCCGCTGTTGAAGTATGCCGAGCGCATCTTTTCGCGCCCTGCCTACATCGAGGCGCTCACGCCCTCCGAGAAGGTGATGCGGAAGTAACTTCGCTGCTCACCCGTTGCTCCCATGAGTGCACTTGGTACTGCATCAACCTCTACCCGGCCTTATCTGATCCGCGCCTTGCACGAATGGTGTACGGACAATGGTTTTTCGCCATACATCGCGGTTCAGGTCGATGCCTCGGTGAAGGTTCCTCTGGAATTTGTCCAGAACGGCGAAATCGTGCTCAACGTGAGCTTTGATGCGACCAGCGCCTTGCGCCTGGGCAATGACTTTGTCGAGTTCAAGGCCCGATTTGGCGGGGTAGCCCGGGACATCGTGGTTCCCGTGACCCACGTGGTCGCCATCTATGCACGCGAGAACGGTCAGGGCATGGCGTTCCCGGCACCCACACCCAGTGCCAGCATCACCTTGGCAGCATCCCGCCAGCCGGGTGAAGGGCAGGAGCAGGATGGGTCCGAAAGTGAACAGTCGCCCGATAGCTCCCGTCTGCCGTTGCGCTCCGTTCCCAATGAGACGCCGGACGCCACCGAGGGTGGGGCTGATGGCCACCCCGACGGGCCACCCCGCCCGGGTGGTCGTCCGCAGCTCAAGAGGGTCAAGTAAACTTCAGTCCCGTTGCGCCGCTTTAGCTCAGTTGGTAGAGCAATCGCCTTGTAAGCGATAGGTCGTCTGTTCGAGTCAGACAAGCGGCACCACCCCTACGGACCCCACAGGTGTGCCTCCGGTCCACCCCAGCGACCAGCCTATCGTGTTCGCTGTTGGACTTTGATCCGAATTGCGCTAACCTTCGCCCCGTTTTGGTTCAATGTCGTGAGCAATCGGGGAAGCAGTTGTCGAAGCTTCGTCGACACCGGCGCGCTGTCCACCAGCAGACACCAATCTGATTCGGTCAAGGGGCCCGACCAGACGCGCATTCTCAAAGGCTCTGGCAATTGCTGCCGGACGATGGACAACAGGCGTTGGGATTGCCTCACCCGTTCGTAGAGCACCGACAGGCCTGGCGAGGCTTCAGCCGCCTGCTCCAGGCTGTACACATGGGATGGGCCATGTGCATGCGGGTTTCTGTTGGGCGCGGCGGGCATGGTACGTACAAAAAGGGGCAGCAGTGCACATCATTATCACGGACGCCTGGCTGGCCAAGAGCCGGGCCATGCATCTCAGCGGTCTCAAGCTCGTCGCGGCGCTTGCCCTTGCCTCCGTCCTGCTGATGTTGAGCTCCATCGCAACCTACCACTGGATCTTCCTGGAAGGCGTTCGCCAGGGGTGGCCCGGTTTCGCCTCCGTGGCCCGGATCGTTCACCAGAATGAACCCGAGTCCCGGGATGCCTATCTGCGAGCCAACCTTGACGCCATGGCACGCAAGCTGGGGGAGATGCAGGCGCGCATGATGCAAATTGATTCACTGGGTGAGCGGGTGGCCGGATTGGCGGGTCTCAATCCGGCAGAGTTCAAAGCGCAAGGGGCTGGCGGAGCGCTGGTGGGTGGTCGCGAGCTAGTTCTCAATGAGTTGCTCACGGCCATGGACGATCTCGAAGACCTCACAGGCACCCGGGTGGACCTGCTCACAGTCATTGAATCGCGCTTGTTTGACCAGAAAATCCGCCGGGCCATGGTGCCCACCGAACCACCTGTATCCGGGGTTCAAGTGGGCTCCCCATTCGGTTTTCGCATCGATCCCATCACCGGGCGCTCGGCGCTGCACACGGGGCTGGATTTTCCAGCCGATACCGGAACACCCATCCTCGCTGCGGCAGGGGGCGTGGTGGTGGTGCAGGAGTACCACGTCGCTTATGGAAACATGGTGGAGATCGACCACGGCAACAACCTGATTACCCGGTATGCCCATGCCTCTGCCGTGCATGTGAAAAAGGGCGACATTGTCAAGCGCGGTCAGAAAATCGCCGAAGTCGGTTCTACAGGACGCTCCACAGGGCCACACCTCCATTTCGAAGTTTGGGTGTCGGGTGTTCCCCAGGACCCACAACGATTTCTCGCAGCGGGCGATGATGCAGGACTGCGGCAAGTGGCCCGCAGCGCTGAAGTGAAGCCCTGATGGGGCCGCGCCTGCCCCGGGTAAAATCGCGCGCTTGCACTTGAAGCCCATCCTTTCGGCAGCATCTACCTCGCCTTCGCGCGATGGCAGTCGGGTGGACAAGCCGTCGTTACCAGAACCCAATCCGCTTGCTTCGATCCCCTAGCGTGGTCAAGGCGGGCCCGCATCTATGGCCACAAACTTCCTGACCAAAATTTTTGGCAGCCGCAACGATCGTCTCTTGAAGACCTACCGCAAGACGGTTGACCGCATCAATGGTCTGGAGGGGCAATTCGAGAAGCTGAGCGACGAGGAGCTCAAAGGCCAGACCGAGATCTTCAAACGCCGTCTGGCAGACGGTGAAAGTCTCGATGCCTTGTTGCCAGAAGCCTTCGCGGTGGTTCGTGAAGCAAGCAAGCGTGTCATGAAGATGCGGCACTTCGACGTGCAGATGGTTGGAGGCATTGCGCTGCACCACGGCAAGGTGGCGGAGATGCGCACGGGTGAAGGCAAGACCCTCACGGCAACGCTGCCGGTGTACCTGAATGCCTTGACTGGCAAGGGCGTCCACGTCGTCACCGTGAACGATTACCTGGCGAGCCGCGACGCGCAGTGGATGGGGCGGCTGTACGGGTTTCTCGGACTCACGGTGGGCATCAACCTGCCACAGGCACCACGGGAAGACAAGCAGGCTGCCTACCGCGCGGACATTACCTACGGAACCAACAACGAGTATGGCTTCGATTACCTGCGCGACAACATGGTGTACGAGGCCCGCGACCGGGTGCAGCGCGGCTTGAACTTCGCCATCGTCGACGAGGTGGATTCGATCCTGATCGATGAAGCCCGCACGCCGCTGATCATCAGCGGGCAGGCCGAAGACCAGACGCCCCTCTACATTGCGATCAACAAACTGGTCCCCCATCTGACAAGGCAGGAGGGCGAGGCCGATCCGCGAACGGGAGAGGGAGTCATCAAACCCGGTGACTTCACCCTGGACGAAAAGTCGCACGCCATCCACCTGACGGAAATGGGGCATGAGAATGCTGAGCGCCTGCTCAGCTCTGCCGGTCTGCTGCCGGAGGGGGCTTCGCTCTACGACCCCTCCAACATCGCGCTGCTGCACCACCTGGTCACGTCACTGAAGGCGCATCACCTGTACCACCGCGACCAGCACTACGTAAACCAGGGCGGTGAAATCGTGATCGTCGACGAATTCACGGGCCGTCTGATGTCGGGGCGGCGATGGAGCGATGGCTTGCACCAGGCGGTCGAAGCGAAGGAGGGCGTGGCCATTCAGCCCGAAAACCAGACGCTGGCATCCATCACGTTCCAGAATTACTTCCGCCTGTACGGAAAGCTCTCGGGCATGACCGGTACCGCCGATACCGAAGCCTACGAGTTCCAGGAAATCTATGGCCTGGAGACGGTGGTCATTCCGCCAAATCGACCCAGCAAACGCGATGATCAGCTGGATCGCGTCTACAAGACCACCCGGGAAAAATATGTGGCAGCCATTGCCGACATCCGGGAGTGCCATGAGCGGGGCCAGCCGGTGCTGGTGGGAACCTCGTCCATCGAGAACTCGGAAATCATCTCCGACCTGCTGCGGGCCGAAAAGCTTCCGCACGAGGTACTGAATGCCAAGCAGCATGCGCGGGAAGCGGACATCATCATTCAGGCCGGTCGGCCAGGCGCCATCACGATCGCCACGAACATGGCAGGACGCGGTACCGACATCGTCCTAGGTGGCAACCTGGAGAAGATGATCGAAGCCGTGCAGGCCGATCCAGCGCTCGATGAGGCGTCCAAGGCAGCCAGGGTCGAATCGGTGCGTGCCCAGTGGCAACAGGACCATGAGAAGGTGAAATCGCTGGGCGGTCTGCGCATCATTGCGACCGAGCGGCATGAGTCGCGGCGCATCGACAACCAACTGCGCGGCCGCTCCGGCCGTCAGGGCGACCCTGGTTCGTCTCGGTTCTATCTGAGTCTGGATGATTCGCTGATGCGCATTTTTGCCGGTGATCGGGTGCGCGCCATCATGGATCGCCTCAAGATGCCCGAGGGGGAAGCCATCGAGGCGGGCATCGTCACCCGCAGCATCGAAAGTGCGCAGCGCAAGGTGGAAGCGAGAAACTTCGACGTCCGCAAACAACTGCTGGAGTACGACGATGTGTCGAACGATCAGCGCAAGGTGATCTACCAGCAGCGCAACGACATCCTCGATGCACAGAGCCTTCGGGCCCAGATCGATGCGCTGCGCGACGGCAGCGTGGCGGACCTGGTTCACCAGTACGTGCCTGAAGCCTCTGTGGAAGAGCAGTGGGACCTGCCAGCTTTGGAGAAGGCGCTACGCGAGAGTTTGTCGGTGGACATTCCCGTCGGATCCTGGGTGTCGGATGCCGAGGCCATTGATGCCGAGGAAGTCGTGGAGCGGGTGCTGGCAGCGGCGAAGCAGGCCTTCGACGCCAAGGTGTCGCTGGTGGGCGACGACAACTTCACCCAGTTCGAGCGCATGGTGCTGCTTCAGACCATTGACAGCCAGTGGCGAGAGCATCTCTCGGCGCTGGACTATCTGCGCCAAGGCATCCATCTGCGTGGCTATGCCCAGAAACAGCCCAAGCAGGAATACAAGCGCGAGGCCTTTGTGCTGTTTGGGCAACTGCTGGACAGCGTGAAAAACGATGTGACCCGCATCCTCATGAATGTTCGGGTGCAATCGCCGGAGCAGGTTAGCGAAGCTGCCCAGCAGATGGAAGCCCGCGCCGAACAGATTGCCAACGTCACCTACACCGCCCCCACGGAAACGGGGGAGGTCGAGTCCGTTCCTGCCCTTGGCGGTTCCGCATCGCCTGTCCCGCGGGTGGGCCGCAACGACCCTTGCCCGTGCGGCAGCGGAAAAAAGTACAAACAGTGCCACGGCAAACTGGACTGATGCCGTCGCGGTCGATCGCGGGTCATTGTTGCCTGCGCTGTCGTTGACCCAGCCCGTTCCACCGAATCCACCGTTCTCATTGCGGAGCCTCCATGCCTGTACTCCTTGACGTTCCAGCAGCCAGCGACTTGCGAGGCATCGCAGGCGTTCGCATCGGTGTTGCGCAGGCGGGTATCCGAAAACCCAACCGATACGACCTCACGGTGTTCCTGCTGGACGAGGGCTGTTCCGTGGGAGCGGTGTTCACGCAGAACCGTTATGCCGCCGCGCCCGTGCAGGTGTGCCGCGAGCATCTGGGTTCTGGCTCAGGCATCCGTGCCATGGTCATCAACACCGGCAATGCCAATGCAGGTACCGGCGAGCCCGGGCTGGTGGACGCCCGCCAGACCTGCCATGCACTGGCCCGGGCCCTCGGCCTGGACCACGAGCAGGTGCTGCCGTTTTCCACCGGTGTGATCATGGAGCCTCTGCCGATGGACCGGCTGCTGGCCGGTTTGCCGGCAGCGCTGGAAAGCGCATCACAGCACACGGCCACCACGGGCGACCAGTGGCTGCTGGCCGCGCAGGGCATCATGACCACCGATACGCTGCCCAAAGCGTGCAGCACGCAGTTCCAGATAGCCGACCATACGGTGGTTGCTACCGGAATTGCCAAAGGTGCCGGCATGATCCGTCCCAACATGGCCACCATGCTGGGCTTTCTGGCTACCGACGCAGCGGTTTCGCCTGAGGCGATGGGCCCGCTGGCGCGCCGGCTGGCCGATGCCTCCTTCAACCGCATCACGATCGACGGCGATACCAGCACCAACGATTCTTTTGTGGTGGTAGCCACCGGGCAAGCTGGCAATCCGCCCATCACAGACCTGGACGGCGCCGATGGAAATGCCTTGCTGGCGGCGCTCACCCCTGTGGCCAGACAACTGGCCCACGCGATCGTCCGGGACGGCGAAGGCGCCACAAAGTTCATTGCAGTCCGCGTGAACGGCGGCGCCAGCACCGACGAATGCCTGAAGGTGGCCTACGCCGTGGCCCATTCTCCTCTGGTCAAGACAGCGTTCTTTGCCAGCGACCCGAACCTCGGACGCATCCTGGCAGCGGTGGGTTATGCGGGTATCAGCGACCTGGATGTATCCCGGATCGAATTGCATCTTGGCGATGTGCACGTGGTGACCGGCGGTGGTCGGCACCCGTCCTACCGCGAAGCCGATGGCCAGCGCGTGATGAACCAGCCTGAGATCCTTGTCCAGATTGGTTTGGGCCGCGGGAACGCCAGCGAGACGGTGTGGACCTGTGATTTCAGCCACGACTACGTGACCATCAATGCCGACTACCGATCCTGATCCCGGCGCTTTCTCGCCGTCATTTTTGTTTTCTGGTACCCCCAGTCTGTCCTGGAGCAGGCCATGAGCGCTGGTCTGGAGCGTCTCGTCGAACGGGCGGAGCATCTGATGGCACGCATCGAGGCGGTGCTGCCAGGTCCCTTGGCACCTCCCGACTGGTCCGCTTCCATTGCCTTTCGCTACCGTCGCCGCAACGGACACGGATCCCTGGAGCCGGTCCGGCAAGTGGGAGCGTTGGCTCTGGACGACCTGAAGGAAATCGACGAGCAGAAGATACGCATCCAGCGCAACACCCTGCAGTTTGTCAGCGGTGCTCCTTCCAACAACGTGCTGCTGACCGGGGCCCGCGGTACTGGAAAGTCCTCCCTCGTCAAGGCTTGCCTGCGCGAATATGCCCCACGGGGGTTGCGCCTTATCGAGGTGGACAAATCCGATCTGGTGGATCTTCCGGACATCGTCGACGCGGTGGCCGATCGGACAGAGCGCTTTATCGTGTTCTGTGACGACCTCAGCTTTGAGGACGGAGATCCCGGCTACAAGGCGCTGAAATCCATCCTCGACGGATCCGTGTCAGCCGTGGGCAAGAACCTGCTGATCTACGCCACGAGCAACCGTCGCCACCTGCTCCCCGAATACATGAAGGAAAACCTTTCCTACACCCACACGCCGGATGGCGAGGTGCACCCGGGCGAGGTGGTGGAGGAAAAGATATCCCTCTCGGAACGCTTTGGTCTCTGGGTGAGTTTTTACCCGTTCAGCCAGGATGAATATCTGGCCATCGTGGCCCAGTGGCTGAGTGCGTTTGGTTTGAACGCTGCTGACATCGACGCCGCGCGTGCACCGGCACTGGTTTGGGCGCTGGAGAGGGGGTCGCGCAGTGGTCGTGTGGCATTCCAGTTTGCGCGTGACCATGCAGGTTCTCGCGCATTGCAGAACACTGTGGGCCACTGACATGGCTGCTGCCGGCGTTCTGGTGGTCGACCAGGCTCAGGAGCGCACCGGATCGCTCGATCGACCCATCGTGGAGGTGGCGGTGGGCATTCTCATCGCACCGGACGCATCCTTCTTGATGACCACCCGCCCACCGGGCAAGGTGTATGCCGACCACTGGGAGTTTCCTGGCGGCAAGCTCGAGGTAGGAGAGTCGGTGGAGCAGGCCTTGCGCCGTGAACTGCAAGAGGAGATTGGCGTCACCATCGGGCCTGCGCCGGTATGGAGAACACAACTGGTGGACTATCCCCATGCGCTGGTCCGTCTGCACTTCTGCAAGGTCCGCACATGGTCAGGCGAAATTCACATGCGGGAGGGTCAGCGGTTTGGCTGGCAGCGCCTCCCCGTGGGGTGCACACCCGTGTTGGCTGGAACACTGCCAGTGCTCGAATGGCTCGCGATGGAACAGGGGATTGCCGGCGCTCCACCGATCCGGTGCAACGGCTGATTCCGAACCCGCTTCAGGCCGACTGTTCAGGACCGGCAGCACGCCCTGGCTCGCTGGACTCCACCTTGAAGCTCTCGCTCGCCCACGCTCCCAGATCCATCTGCTTGCAGCGCTCGCTGCAAAACGGCCGATAGGCGTTTGACGGCCCGTACACGCTGTTGCCCCCACACCCGGGACACCGCACCAATCGGGGCTCCAAGGTGGTGTCCGTGCGTACCTTGTCCATCACGCGCACAGGGTCAGCTCGAAAGCTCCGTCTTCCTGCGCCAGATGCAGACGACCGTCGTCGCCCTGCCGCATCAGGCGCACCGAAAACATCAACCGGTTGCCGCTGATTTCTGGAATGAGTCCAGTCGTGGGATCGATGCGCAGGCGAAGCAACTGGAAGGTACGTCCTTGGGGAAGGTTCTGCTGGAGTTGTCCATGGACCGCGAGCATCTTTTGAGCGGAACCGGAATCCCTCAGCATCTTCAGCAGCAGCACGATGGCGTCTGCCAGCGGTGCGAGACTGAGTGCCCAGTGATGCAAATCCCGCTGGCGGTATTCGTTGCTGGAATGTTGCCAATGGTAGTAGGCCGGCAGGTCGAACTCGCAGGTTCCTCCCGGAATACCGATTCGGCTACGCACGCTCATCAGCCAGTCGTTCTCGGTGAGCGCATGCCCTGTTTTGCCATGAAGCTGGCTCAACGCAGTGAAGCAGGCATCCAGCTGGCCGACCACCCCGTCCAGGACTTCCTCCGAGATTGCAGGATTGCCCCGGAAGCCATTGAGCTGCATCTTCTGCCGGTCGAGGTCCTTGAGCACGTCCGACTTCATGTCGGCCCTGGAAGCCACGTCCATGATCTCGAAGATCGTCTGGATGGCAAAGTGGTGGTCGAGCGCTTGGCTGCGGGACACCAGTTCGGCCAGACGTCGAAACAGCTGTTCGAGACGCAGGTAGGTTCGGATGCGTTCGTTGAAGGGATATTCGTAAAGGATCACGGCGGCAGGGCTTCATGAGGCGAGGCCAGGACCAGCGGGCGCACGCAAAAAAGCATCATAGCCCGAACCGCTGTTCCAGTTCCGCGACCAGTGTGCGCAGTTGTTCCAGGCTTTTTCCGTCGTTGAACAGCACCGCATCGGCCGCCGCCAGACGCTGCGCCCGGGAACACTGGTTTTGCATCACGCGCTCGATGGTAGGCAGATCCCACTGGCTACGCACTTGAACCCGCCGGATCTGGGTTTCTCGGGAGCAATCCACCACCACAATCCGGTCCAGCTGCGGGCGCCACCGTGGCGACTCCACCAACAAAGGGATGTCAAACACCACGCAGCGGGCCCGGGAGCTGTTCGCCTGACGGGCCATCTCGGCTGCAATCAGGGGATGGAGGATGGCCTCCAGCTGGTTGCGGGCCTGCGGGTCGGAGAACACCCGGGAGCGCATGCGCTCCCGGTGCAACGCGCCATCGTCGCCAACGAATTCCCAACCGAACGCACGCGCAATGGCCGGTATGGCGCTACCACCGGGCGCCGTGCATGCCCGCGAAATGGCGTCGGCATCGATGACCGTTGCACCTCGGTCACCCAGCATCGACGCCACTGTGCTCTTGCCGCTGCCCACACCCCCCGTGAGGCCCATTCTCAGAACCATCTGGCCCGTTCCCGGTGTCACAGGCCGACGGTACGCAAGATGGCCTGAGGGCCAAACACCATGGCGGTCAAACCCCCAAGGGCCAGAAACGGCCCGAAAGGCAGGTAACCACCTTCGCGCAGTTCTCCGCGCAGTTTGATTGCGATGCCGATGACGGCGCCGATCACGGAAGCCATGAGAATGATCGGGATCAGGCCCTGCCATCCAAACCAGGCGCCCAGACCGGCAAACAGCTTGAAGTCGCCATAGCCCATCCCCTCCTTGCCTGTGGCGAGCTTGAAGGCCCAGTACACCAGCCACAGCGACAGGTAGCCGCCCACCGCTCCCCACACCGCGTCACCGAGCGCGACGCCTGTCCAGTTCAATGCCGAACTGCACAACCCCGCCCAGAGCAGGGGGAGGGTGATGTCGTCGGGCAGCAGGGTGGTGTCCCAGTCAATGCATGTCAGCGCCACCAATGCGGCTGAGAAACCTGCCCATGCCAGCGCTTCCCACGTCAGGCCCCATTGCCAGCCGCACCAGGCAAACAGCAACCCGGTGACCAGCTCGACAGCCGGATACCGCAGGCTGATGGGCGCGGAACACGCTCGGCAACGCCCGCGCAAGACGGCATAGCTGACAAGGGGAATGTTTTCGACCCAGCCAATGGCATGGCCGCAGTGCGGACAGCGTGACCGGGGAGTCATCAGATTGAAGTCTGGTGGTTCCTCCGTGGCGGCCTCGCTTGCACCCGGAGAAGCGTGCATTGCGGCGCACTCGCGCTCCCACTGAAGCTCCATCATCTTGGGCAGGCGGTGGATGACCACATTGAGGAAGCTGCCGATCAGAAGACCCAGCAGCCCCATCAGCGCTGCGTCTGCAGCACCCAGCGAAACCATCAAACGACCTGGCCCAGCTTGAAGATCGGCAGGTACATGGACACCACGATACCGCCGATGATGGTGCCCAGGATCACGATGATGATGGGCTCCATGAGGCTGGAAAGGCCTGCAACCATGTCATCCACCTCGGCCTCATAGAAGTCTGCAGCTTTCCCCAGCATGTGGTCGATGGAGCCGGACTCTTCACCGATGGCACACATCTGGAGCACCATCGACGGGAAGATATTCGCATTGGTCATGGCGTTGGTCAGACTCGTTCCCGTCGAGACCTCCTGCTGGATCCTTTCGGTAGCAATTGCATACACCGAGTTGCCTGAAGCGCCGCCCACCGAGTCCAAGGCTTCGACCAGCGGCACCCCGGCTGCGAACATGGTTGACAGGGTCCTCGTCCATCGTGCGATCACGGATTTTTCGACCAGCACACCGAAGATGGGCATCTTGAGCAGAACCCGATCCATGAAGCGTTGCACCTTTTCGTTGCGCCGCCAGGCCTGCATGAGGAAATAGCCGCCACCGCCCAGGCCGCCAAAGATCAGCCACCAGTACTCCGTGAAAAACTCGCTCATCGCGATCACGAACAGGGTGGGGCCGGGCAGGTCTGCCCCGAAGGACGTGAACACCTCCTTGAACGAAGGAATCACAAAGATCATGATCACGGCGACCACCACAAAGGCCACGATGATGACCGACACCGGATACATCAGCGCCGACTTGATCTTGGACTTGATCGCCTCGGTCTTTTCCATGTACGTGGCCAGCCGGTCCAGCAACTCTTCCAGAATACCGGCCGCCTCGCCAGCCTCCACCAGGTTGCAGTACAGGCTGTCGAAATACAGCGGGTGCTTGCGAAACGCCGAACTCAGCGAGGTACCGGTTTCGACATCCGAACGGATGTCGTTGAGCAGTTTTGTCACGCTGGGATTGGGGTTGCCGCGTCCGACAATGTCGAACGCCTGCAGCAGAGGTACGCCTGCCTTCATCATCGTGGCCAGTTGCCGCGTGAAGATGGCGATGTCCTTGGGCTTGATGCGCTTGCCGGATGTGGTGCGGCGCTTCTTGATCTTGCCGGGAATGATGCCCTGGCGCCGCAGGGCAGCCAGTACCTGGTTTTCGCCAGCCGCACGGGTTTCGCCCTTGACGGTGCGCCCGTTGCGGTCCTTGCCTTCCCATTCGAAAACGAAATCCTTGATGCTCTTGGATGCAGCGGTTGCCATGGTGTCCTCGGGGTTCTAGCGCTGTGGCGAGATCATTCGTTGGTGACGCTGAGCACTTCTTCCAGCGACGTCATTCCTTGCCGCACCTTCAGAAGGCCTGATTCGCGCAGAGTCCGCACGCCTTCCCGGCTGGCCTGCTGCGCAATGTCCAAGGCGCTGCCTCCGCGCAAGATGATTCTCTGGATCTCTTCCGAGATGGGCATCACCTGGTAGATGCCGACCCGGCCCTTGTACCCGTTGTTGCAGGCAGAGCAACCCACCGGTTTGAACGGGGTCCAGGTACCGTCGAGCTCCTCGCTCTTGAAGCCCGCATCGAGCAGTGCCTTGCGTGGCACATCCAGCGGGGCCTTGCAGTTGGCGCAAAGCCTGCGCGCCAGACGCTGTGCGGTGATCAGAATGACACTGGAGGCGATGTTGAACGTGGGAATGCCCATGTTCATCATCCGGGTGAGCGTGGTGGGCGCGTCGTTGGTGTGCAGCGTCGACAACACCATGTGTCCGGTCTGGGCAGCCTTGATCGAGATGTCCGCCGTTTCGAGGTCGCGGATTTCACCGACCATGATCACGTCCGGGTCTTGTCGGAGAAAAGCCTTCAAGGCAGCGGCGAACGTCAGTCCGGCTTTTTCGTTGACGTTCACCTGGTTCACGCCCGGCAGGTTGATCTCGGAAGGGTCTTCCGCCGTCGAGATGTTGATGCCTGGCTTGTTCAGGATGTTGAGACAGGTGTACAGGGATACCGTTTTGCCAGAGCCTGTGGGGCCGGTCACCAGCACCATCCCGTAAGGACGTGAAATGGCCGACATCAGCCGTTCCTTCTCTTCCGGCTCGTAACCCAGGGCATCGATCCCCACCTTGGCACTGCTGGGGTCCAGAATACGGATCACGATCTTTTCGCCGAAGAGGGTCGGCAGCGTGCTGACCCGGAAGTCGATCACCCGGTCGGGGCCGATCTTCAGCTTCATGCGCCCGTCCTGAGGCACCCGCTTTTCGGAGATGTCCATGCGGGAGATCACCTTGATGCGGGACGCCAGTTTGTCCTTGATGGCGATGGGCGGCGAAGCAATTTCCCGCAGTTCGCCATCGACCCGGAACCGCACCCGGTATACGTTTTCATAAGGCTCGAAGTGAAGGTCGGACGCCCGCATGTTGAAGGCGTCGATCAGCATCTTGTGGAGAAACTTCACCACCGGCGCGTCGTCGACCTCGGACGCCTTGTCGGTGACGTCGGCGGTTGCCGTCTCCGTGGCAAGGTCGTCGAATTCGATGTCGCCGCCCACGATGTTGTCCATCGCCTCGTTGGCCGTCACGCCCTGGGCTTCCACCAGTTTGCTCAGCTTGTCGTATTCGGCGATCACCCAGTCCACCCCCATCTGGGTGGCGAACTTGATCTTCTCGACAGCTTGCTGATCCGCCGGATCGGCAGTGGCCACGATCAGCCGGTTGCTGCGCTTGCTGAGGACAACAATGCGATAGTCCGAGCAGATCTTCGGGTCCAGAAGCCCTTTGGGCAAGCGCTCTGCATCAATGGCATCAAGATCCAGCAGCGGAGCAGCAAAGGCCGTGGAGATCGTGTGCGCCATGTCTGCCGCGGAAACGGCACCCGAACTGGTCAGTTCGGCGATGAAGCTGGTGCGGCTGCTTTGAGCCTTTTTGTACAGATCTTCTGCGGCCCTTTGTCCCAGCTTTCCGGCGGCGACCAATGCCCTGCCCAGGCCGGGCAGTGCCATGGTGGAACGGTCGGGGGTAGCTGCGTCGACAGAGGCCATAGGCCCGTAATCTATCGCAAATCAACAACTTGCCTCAGACATTTGAGGCGAACGGTGTCTTATTCGGGGACAGGAGGTGGCGCAGCGTTGTTTACAGGTCGAGAAACTGCGAAAAGCGGGTGGGCGAGCGCCAGCGCGAACCTCGGAAGTCAAAACTCTGGTCGGGGTGAGAGGATTCGAACCTCCGGCCTCTACGTCCCGAACGTAGCGCTCTACCAGGCTAAGCTACACCCCGTGTGATGTGCCAATGGATGTTGCGATCCATGACGGCACCACCTTGACCTTCAGGAACGGCGCCCCAAAAGCCCAGCCGCTAATTGTAGCAAAGCACTGCTGAAGGCATTGTCCGGCAGGGCCCTCGCGGCTTCCATTGCCCGTTGCGCCTCTGCGTGAGCGGCAGCCCTTGCCATGTCGAGCCCTCCGGAGTCCCGAATGATCCGGATGATGTCCACAAGATCGGTTTTATCACCCTGCGTGATTGCCGCCTCCAGCAGCGCCCTGTCGCCTTCGGAGCCGGTTCTGAGGGCGCAAATGACTGGAAGGGTCACTTTGCCTTCCCGCAGGTCGTCACCCAGGTTTTTGCCGAGCACCTCGCTGTCGCCCTCATAGTCCAGAACGTCGTCGATGACCTGGAAGGCGGTCCCGAGTGCCTGGCCGTAAGTCGCACAAAGCTGTTCGGTCTGTGTGTTCGAGCCGGCGAGCACTGGCGCCAGTCGGGCACTCGCCTCGAACAGTTTGGCTGTTTTGGAGCGAATCACCCGGAGGTAATCCGCTTCGCTCAAGGAAGCGTCGTGCATGTTCATCAGTTGCATGACCTCCCCCTCGGCAATGATGTTGGTGGCCTCCGAGAGGATCTGCATCACACGCATGTCGTTCACATCCACCATCATCTGGAACGCGCGTGAGTAGAGGAAATCACCGACCAGAACGCTCGCCGCGTTGCCGAACCGCTCGTTTGCGGTTTCCTTGCCTCGCCGCAGGGTGGATTCGTCCACGACGTCGTCGTGCAGCAGGGTGGCAGTGTGAATGAATTCCACCACCGCCGACAGTGTGTGCCGTCTGGGGTCCTGACTGCCGAGCGCCCCGCTCATCAGCAGCAGCAATGCTGGTCTCAGCCGCTTCCCCCCGGAAGAAATGATGTACCTCGACACTTCCCGCACCAGTGGCACGTCCGTGGTGAGGCGGTCGTCAATCACTGCGTCCACCAGTGCCATGTCCGGCCGGATGAGGTCGAGTGCGTGAAGAGTGGGGTCGTTGGAGGACAAGATGGGGGCCGGCACGCGGCAGTGGGTGGAAAGCGTTCGTAATTATAGGAACGCACCCTTTCCGAGGTCTTGGGTGGGTGGGACCTCCGCCATGGGCAGCGCCTTGCCGCGAATAGGTCGCTTGGAGTTGTTCCAGCTCAGTGGTAGAATGCGCGGTTCGGCGGAAAGGGTCTGCCGAACCGCCCGTGTGGTGGTATTTCTGAGAGGTTCATATGTACGCGGTCATAAAAACCGGTGGCAAGCAATATCGCGTTGCCGCTGGCGAAAAAATTAAAGTAGAACAGATTGCTGCGGATGTGGGCCAAGAGATCGTGATCGATCAGGTTCTGGCTGTCGGCAACGGCAGCGAGATCAAGGTCGGCACTCCCTTGGTTTCCGGCGCAACGGTCACGGTCACGGTGGTGGCCCATGGAAGGCACGACAAGGTTCGCATCTTCAAGATGCGCCGTCGCAAGCACTACCAGAAGCGCCAGGGACACCGGCAAAATTTCACTGAGTTGCAGATTGCTGCGATCACGGCGTAAGGAGTCGACAAATGGCACAGAAAAAAGGCGGCGGCTCTACGCGAAACGGGCGCGATTCCAAGCCCAAGATGCTCGGTGTGAAGGCATTCGGCGGTGAACTCGTAAGTGCAGGCTCCATCATCGTGCGCCAGCGTGGCACCCGCTTTCATCCGGGTACCAATGTGGGTGTGGGCAAGGATCACACGCTGTTTGCCACGGCGGATGGTAACGTTTCCTTCGCGGTGAAGGGTGCCTTGAACCGCCAGGTGGTGAGCATCACGCCCGTAGCCTGATGGCTTGATGAGGCAGCCTGTACGACACCGTCCAGGTTGCCCGCTTGATTGAAATCACCCCCGAAAGGCCCGCAGTGCGGGCCTTTTGTGTTGGTTCACACCGGAGAAACATGCCATGAAATTTGTGGACGAAGCCACGATCGAGGTTGCTGCAGGTGACGGCGGCAATGGCTGCGCCTCGTTTCGGCATGAAAAGTACAAGGAATTCGGCGGGCCGGACGGTGGGGATGGGGGACGTGGCGGCCACGTGCTGGCCATTGCCGACGACAGCCTGAATACTCTGGTCGACTTCCGCTACACGCGCCGGTTCGAGGCCCGCCGGGGCGAGCACGGCAAAGGCTCCGACATGTTCGGTGTCAAGGGCGATGATGTTGTGCTCAAAATGCCCGTGGGGACCATCATCTCGGACGCAGAAACTGGGGAAGTGCTGTTCGAGCTGCTGCAACCCGGCGAACAGATCACCATCGCCAAGGGCGGCGATGGTGGGTTCGGCAACATGCATTTCAAAAGCTCGACCAACCGGGCGCCCCGCCAGAAGACACCGGGTTGGCCAGGGGAGCGTCGTGCCTTGAAACTTGAGCTCAAGGTGTTGGCCGATGTGGGACTTCTGGGCATGCCCAATGCCGGCAAGTCCACGCTGATTGCTGCCATTTCGAACGCCCGTCCCAAGATCGCGGATTACCCCTTCACCACGCTCTATCCCAATCTCGGGGTGGTGCGTGTCGGTCCCGAGAAAAGTTTCGTGGTGGCCGATGTGCCTGGCCTCATCGAGGGAGCGTCGGAAGGAGCGGGACTGGGGCACCAGTTTTTGCGTCATCTGCAGCGCACACGCCTGCTGCTGCATCTGGTTGACATGGCACCGTTTTCCGAGGAAGTCGATCCGGTGCATCAGGTCAAGGCCATTGCGGCCGAACTGAAGAAGTTCGACCCCAAGCTGTATGCCAAACCGCGCTGGCTGGTGCTGAACAAGCTGGATATGGTGCATGCCGCAGAGCGCGAATCCCGGGTCAAGGACATTGTGAAACGGCTGCGCTACAAAGGGCCTGTTTTTGAGATCTCCGCGTTGACCCGCGAGGGTTGCGAGGGGCTCATCCAGAAAATTTACGAACACATTGCGCAAGTGCACCGGGATGCCCAGCCTGCGACGGAAATCGATCCACGTTTCCAGCCTGGTTGAGCGGCCAATGCGGCCTGTCCTGCAGTGCAAAAGCCAGCAGGCTGGCGGTCTGGTTTCATCCCCACAAACTGATAATTCTGTTGGCTATCCATGAACGCAGACCATTTTTCCCAGGGATCGGTCCTGAAACATGCGCGTCGTATCGTGGTCAAGGTGGGTTCCAGCCTGGTGACGAACGAGGGCAAGGGCCTGGATGAAAACGCGATCGGCGAATGGAGTCAGCAACTGGCGGTGCTGCAGAAGCAGGGACGTGAGCTGATCATGGTCAGCAGCGGAGCCGTTGCAGAGGGCATGAAGCGCCTGGGATGGCGTGAAAGACCCAAGGAAATCCACGAATTGCAGGCTGCCGCCGCAGTGGGTCAGATGGGCCTGGTGCAGATGTACGAGTCCAAGCTTCGGACATCCGGGGTAGGCAGTGCGCAGGTGTTGCTCACCCACGCAGACCTGGCGGACCGTGAGCGCTACCTGAATGCCCGCTCAACCCTCCTGACGCTGCTGTCGCTGGGAGTGATTCCGGTCATCAACGAAAACGATACTGTCGTCAACGACGAAATCAAGTTCGGCGACAACGACACCTTGGGAGCCCTGGTGGCCAACCTGGTCGATGCCGACGTGCTGGTGATCCTGACCGATCAGAAAGGCCTGTACAGCGCCGACCCGCGACGTGACCCGGGTGCCCGGTTCGTGCATCTGGCCCGGGCGGGGGATCCGGCGCTGGAGGCGATGGCGGGTGGTGCCGGCTCGGGGATTGGCAAAGGCGGCATGATCACCAAAATTCTGGCAGCGAAGCGCGCGGCAGCATCGGGGGCATCGACGGTGATTGCCTGGGGTCGCGAACCGCAGGTGCTGATCCGGTTGTGTGAAGGAGAGTCGATCGGCACCTGTCTGCAGGCCCAGACACCGAAGAACCAGGCCCGCAAGCGCTGGATTGCGGACCACCTCCAGCTGCGTGGTTCGGTGGTGGTGGACGACGGGGCGGTACTGAAGTTGCAGCGCGAAGGCAAGAGCCTGCTGCCGATCGGGATGGTTTCGGTGGACGGCGCATTCTCCCGCGGCGACGTGATCGCTGTTCGCAACGCAGCGGGTGCAGAAATCGCGCGCGGGCTGGCCAATTACTCCAGCTCAGAAGCTCGCCTGATCTGCAGAAAATCGTCGGGGGATTTCGAGCGTTTGCTCGGCTATCTTGGGGAACACGAGATGATTCACCGGGACAACCTGGTGCTTACCGGGGGCTGATGCCGCCCGCGCAACGTCACTCCTGCGGGGCCGGAGTCGACTGGGATTTCTGGGGATCGGGATCGAAACAGCCTCCCGGGGGCAGTTCGATGCCGGCAGGTACGCTTTGTTGGGGCATGGCGTGCGGGTATTCCCCCGAAGCCCTCGCCCGGTTTCCATTGCGCAGATAGCGGTTGCGGGAATCGTTTCGCGGCAGGTAGCGGGCCAGTTCGGTCAGAGCCATCTCATACACGCCACGCTTGAACTCGACCACCACATCGAGGGGCACCCAGTAGTCGTGCCAGCGCCACGCATCGAACTCCGGATGGCTGGTGGCCCTCAGGTTGAGGTTCCAGTCCTGGGCAATGAGACGCAGCAGATACCAGATTTGTTTCTGGCCTTTGTAGTGACCGCGGGCATCCCTGCGGATGAAGCGGTCGGGCACCTCGTAGCGCAACCAGTCCCGTGTACGGGCCACGATGCTCACATGCTCGGGCAGCAGGCCCACTTCCTCATGCAATTCCCGGTACATGGCCTGTTCGGGGGTTTCGCCCCGGTCAATGCCGCCTTGAGGAAATTGCCAGGAGTGGGAGCGGATACGCTTGCCCCAGAACACCTGGTTTTTCTGGTTGAGCAGGATGATGCCGACATTGGGCCTGAAGCCTTCTCTGTCAAGCATAATCAACCCCAAATTTTGAACTGTCTGGATTATGCATCGCGCATGACAAAATCCATTTCGTTCTCCCCTCGCCGGGGACCAACGCCGGGTAAATACCGACTGGCGGGCTCCACAACAGAGGGACAGCACGTTTTCCCACCCCTGTCATTTCCTACACCCCGACCTCGCGGGTCGGCACGCGTTCGATGAAAGCATCCCAGTTTTTTGTCTCCACCCTCAAGGAAGCGCCCGCTGACGCGGAAGTGGTCAGCCACCGGCTGATGACGCGGGCCGGCATGATCAAGAAGCTGGGGGCCGGGGTGTACACCTACATGCCGATGGGGCTCCGGGTGATCCAGAAGGTGGAGCGCATCGTGCGGGAGGAGATGAACGGGGCGGGCGCGGTGGAACTCACCATGCCGGTGATCCAGCCAGCTGAGTTGTGGCAGGAGACAGGCCGCTTCGAAAAGATGGGTCCGGAGCTGTTGCGCATCAAGGACCGCCACGACCGCGACTTTGTGGTGCAACCCACCAGCGAAGAGGTGGTGACCGACATCGCCCGGCAGGAGCTGCGCAGCCACAAACAGCTTCCCCGCAACTTCTACCAGATCCAGACCAAATTCCGGGACGAGCGCCGGCCGCGTTTCGGCCTCATGCGGGGCCGCGAGTTCATCATGAAGGATGCCTACAGCTTCGACAAGGATGAATCGGGCGCCAAACGCAGCTACCAGACCATGGCGGCAGCCTATCGGCGGATCTTCGACCGGTTCGGCCTGCGTTACCGGGCGGTGGCTGCCGACAGCGGCGCCATCGGCGGGGATCTTTCCGAAGAGTTCCAGGTGATTGCCGCCACCGGCGAAGACGCGATCGTGTACTGCCCCGAGAGCGAATACGCCGCGAACATTGAAAAGGCCGAAGCACTGGCGCCACAGTCGCCCCGGCCTGCCGCATCCAACGCCATGGCGAAAACCGCCACGCCGGGCAAGAGCACCTGCGCCGATGTGGCTGCCTACCTGGGGGTGCCTTTGGCCACGACGGTGAAGTCGCTCGTTCTGGCCACCGACGGCGTGGATGACCAGGGCCAGCCGATGGCGCCCACGGTGTGGCTGTTGCTGCTTCGCGGCGACCACGACATGAATGAAATCAAGGTGGGCAAGATACCTGGCCTGGACAAGGGTTTCCGCTTCGCGAGCTTGCCGGAGATCGAGGCGCATTTTGGTTGCAAACCTGGCTATCTGGGGCCAGTGGCCACCCGCCAGCCGGTGAAGCTGGTGGTGGACCGCGAGGTGGCGGTGATGGCCGACTGGATCTGCGGCGCCAACGAGCCGGATTTCCACATGACCGGCGTGAACTGGGGCCGCGATCTGCCAGAGCCCGACGTGGTGGCGGACATTCGCAACGTGGTGGAAGGGGATGCATCCCCGGATGGAAAGGGTGTGCTGGCCATCGAGCGCGGGATCGAGGTGGGGCATGTGTTCTACCTGGGCACCAAATACAGCAAAGCGATGAACGCCACCTTTCTCGGCGAAGACGGCAAGCCGGCGTATTTCGAGATGGGTTGCTACGGCATTGGCATCACGCGGCTGCCGGCGGCGGCGGTCGAGCAGAACCATGACGAGCGCGGCATCATCTGGCCGGACGCGATTGCGCCGTTCACCGTGGTGGTTTGCCCGATCGGCATGGACCGCAGCGATGAGTTGCGTGCGGCGGCCGAGTCGCTGTACCGGCAGCTCTTGGCGCTCGGCATCGATGCCATGCTGGACGACCGCGGCGAGCGGCCGGGCGCCATGTTTGCCGACTGGGGTACCAGCACCGGCGCGACGCCGCTGCCACGCAAATTGCCCTGGCGGACGTGGTGGCCCATGTACAGGGGCGCCTCAACGGATGAAGTCTCTGGATTCCAGGCCATCCCCCAGCCTGGCCGACCCCGTGCGCCGGGCGTGTCTGGCGGCGGGCCTTGGCGCAGTCGCCTGGGGTGCTTCGTCGGCCTGGACACCGGCATGGGCGGGTGGACAGCTGGAGGAACCCCTGGCGGACTCGGTTCGCGGGGCGCTGAGTGCGGCCATCTCGAACAGCGCGCCACCGGTGCCGGTGTTCACCAGCACCGAACAGCGGCTGGCCCATCTGCGCTGGCTGGGCGCAATGAGTACGCGGCTGCAGCGCCGCAAGCCGGATTTCCAGACGCGGATCGAGTTCCTTCAGACCGTGTGGTACGAGACGCGGCGTGCCGGCCTGGACACCACCCTGGTCCTGGGCCTCATCCAGGTGGAAAGCGCCTTCCGCAAATTTGCCATCTCGAGGGTTGGCGCGCGGGGCTACATGCAGATCATGCCGTTCTGGTCGCGGTTGATCGGCGACGGGGATGTGGGCAAGCTGTTCAACATGCAGACCAATCTGCGTTTTGGCTGCGTGATCCTGCGACACTACCTCGACCGCGAACGGGGCAACACCTTCATGGCGCTGGGGCGCTACAACGGCAGCCGGGGTCAGGCCAAGTACCCGGATGCGGTGTACGCTGCGGCCCGGCAGTGGACACACCCGGACGCCTGAGCCCCCGGGGCCGCCCGAAGGTGGCAGGAGCCTATTGCAAGAAGCCGATGCGGGCCTTGCCCGGACCGTTGCGTGGCAGGTCGTCGGGTTCCAGCGCGTAGCGGTTGTCGAGCCGGGCGTTGCCAAACGCCGTGACCAGCGCACGGCGCATCTCCCGAGGTGCCAGGGTGGCGAGTTGGTCCAGCACGTCGTCGCACGGGTCCGGTTCAAAGCGCTGGCCCCAGTCGTGCTCGCCGCGGATGCTGCGGTAGAGGTGCCCGGCGATCTTGCGGGCAGCTTCCAGGCTGGGTGGTGCAATCTCGAACACGTTCATCCGGTTCAGGATGGGTTCCGGAATGCTGCGTTCGTTGTTGGCGGTGGTGATCCAGATCACCTGGCTGGCATCGATCGGCACTTCGGCGAACTCGTCCACGAAATTCTGGGCGGTGTCGTGCTCAAGCAGGCTGTACAGCGCGCCCAGTGGGTCGTATTGCGCATCGGCGCTGGCCTTGTCGATCTCGTCGACCACGATGACGGGGTTCGCGTACTGCCCGTCCACCAGCGCCTCAAACACCTTGCCCGGCTTGGCGCCCTTCCATTGCGACGACGATCCTGAAAGCAGCCAGCCGGCCGTCATGGAGCTCATCGGCACCAGGCTCATGCTGGTACCCAGCAGGTCGGCGATCTGCCGGGCGAAGTGTGTCTTCCCCACACCGGGCGGTCCGAGCAGCAGGATGGGGGTCACTTCCAGGCTGTCGCGGCTGTCTTGCGTGAGCGCCACGTGGCGCTTCACGTCGTCGAGGACCTCACCAAAGTTGGGCAGCAGGTCGTACAGGGGCGCCATTTCAGGGACGCCGGAAGGCTTCACCGCAAACCGCTGCGGTCCTCGCTCCAGCATGCGCTGCAGGGTGTTGCGAAGGGCGTCGTGTTCGCGCTCGTTGCCACCGGCTTGCAGGTGTGCCAGCTTGCGCTCAACATCGTCCGCGCTGAAGACGCTGCGCATCTGGGCGATGGGCAGGCCCATGGAGGGAGGGGCAACCAGGCTGCGGGAGCTCATGATGGTTCTCCTTGCGGTTCGGTGATGCTTTCATTCAAGCACAAGACGTGCCTGTCCTCAATGCCGGAAAAGGCAGGGAAAACACCGGCTTTCCGTTCCGCATGACAGACTGTGGGAACACCACGAGCGCATGAAAAAGCCACCCGAGGGTGGCTTTGAAAGACCGCAGGCAGTCGCTTTGATTTTCAGGACTTGCCTGCGATGAGCTGATGCAGCTCACCGGATTCGTACATCTCCATCATGATGTCCGAACCGCCAATGAACTCGCCTTTGACGTAGAGCTGGGGAATGGTGGGCCAGTTGCTGTACTCCTTGATGCCCTGGCGGATACCGTCGTCTTCGAGCACGTTCACGGTTTTCAGCGTGCGCGGCTCCACGCCGCAGGCCTTGAGGATCTGGATGGCGCGGCCCGAGAAGCCGCACATGGGGAAGCTGGCGCTGCCTTTCATGAACAGCACGATGTCGTTGGATTTGACGAGTTGGTCGATCTGGGTCTGTGCGTCGCTCATGGCGTAAGTCCTTGGTCGGTGGGGCCGGAAGAGGCTCCCAATGCAAACCGGATTATGGCTTTTCCAGCCACTGGCCTCCAGTACACCGCTCGATGCCCGCGATGTCGTTGCGGGTGGAGACGTTTGCAAAGCCTGCCTGGCGGAAAAGCGCACGCACCCGCCCGGCCTGATCGTGGCCATGCTCGACCAGCAACCAGCCTTCCGGATGCAAATGGCTGGGAGCGCCCAGCACCAGATCGCGCAGGTCGGTCAGCCCGTCGGGGCCTGCCACCAACGCCGATGGGGGTTCGTGGGTGAGCCGTTGCAGGTGCGGGTCGTCGGGTTCGATGTAGGGTGGGTTGCTGACGGCGAGGTGAAACCTCTCGCCGGGTACCGCGTTCCACCACCGGCCTTCCCGGAAGGTGATGGGTAGGCCGAGTGCCATCGCGTTGGTCCTTGCAACGGCCAGGGCATCTGCACTGGCATCGGTGGCCCAGGTGTCGGTGGCCGGCTGGCTGCGCTGGATCGCCAGCGCGATGGCGCCGCTGCCCGTGCCCAGATCCAGGACGCGCAGGGGCCTGGATGTGCCCGCAGCAGTGACTTCCAGCGTGTCCAGGGCCCATTGCACCAGCGTTTCGGTGTCGGGGCGGGGCACAAGAACGCGTGCGTCCACCTGCAGGTCCAGGCCAAAAAACTCCTTGTGGCCGGCAATGTAGGCCAGGGGTTCGCCGCGCAGCCTGCGCTCGCACGTCTGTGCGTACCGGGTCGCCTGGTCCGGTGTCAGCAGCGAGTCGTCGTGCGCCAGGAGCCAGGCGCGGTCGTTCGGGTTGCGCCCCAGTGCGAGCAGCAACAGCATCTGGGCGTCAAGCCGCTCCAGACCGGTGCGCTGGGCGTCCAGCAGCACATGGCGAATGGCCAGGGTGTTCACAGACTGTTGCGTTGTTCGAGCTCGGCCAGCAGCTCGGCGCCACGGGCCACCTGCAAGGCGTGCACCACATCGCCCAGATCGCCTTCCATCACCTGCAGCAGCTTGTACACCGTGAGGTTGATGCGGTGGTCGGTGAGGCGGCCCTGGGGAAAGTTGTAGGTGCGGATGCGGTCGCTGCGGTCGCCGCTGCCGATCAGGCCCTTGCGCGTGGCAGCCTCTTTGGCCGCGCGTTCGCTGCGCTCCTTCTCCTGCAGGCGCGCGGTCAGCACCTGCAGCGCCTTGGCCTTGTTGCTGTGCTGGCTGCGCCCGTCCTGGCATTCGGCTGTGATGCCGGTGGGCAGGTGCGTGACCCGAACGGCGGAATCGGTCTTGTTGATGTGTTGTCCGCCGGCTCCGCTGGCCCGGTAGGTGTCGATGCGCAGCTCGGCCGGGTTGAGTGCAATGGCCTGGGTTTCGTCCGGCTCGGGCATGACTGCCACCGTGGCAGCGCTGGTGTGGATGCGGCCCTGGGTCTCCGTGACCGGCACCCGCTGCACGCGGTGCCCCCCCGACTCGAAGCGCAGTCGTCCGTAGGCCCCATGGCCGGCCACGCGCAACACCAGCTCCTTGTAGCCGCCCAGTTCGCTGGGAGACTCGCTGACCGTGTCGATCTGCCAGTCTTGCGTTTCGGCGTAGCGGGTGTACATGCGTGCGAGGTCACCGGCGAACAAGGCGGACTCGTCACCGCCGGTGCCGGCGCGGATTTCGATGAAGGCGTTGCGTTCGTCATCCGGGTCCCTGGGCAACAGGAGTTGCTGCAGGTCTGCATCAAGGGCGTCCAATTCGGCGCTGGCCTGGGCGACTTCCTCGGCGGCGAGCTCGGCCATCTCCGGGTCGTTCAGCAGGGCCTGCGCTGCAGCCAGGTCGGATTCGCGTTGCAGATAGCGGTTGTAGGTGTCCACCAGGGTGGAGGCGTCGGCGTGCTCGCGGCTCAGGGCGCGGAAGCGGTCCATGTCGTTGACCACATCCGGTGCCGAGAGCAGGGCGTCAAGCTCGTGGAGCCGGGTGCGCTGCCGGTGCAAGGTTTCGCGGACGAAAGGCTTCATGGGTGGGGTGGCGGCAGCAGGGCAGCGAACGCGCCTGGCTTCGCCAGGAGTGCCGCACCCACTGGACGCGTGGCTAGGAGTGGTTGCCGCGGTCGCCCCGACGCGGCTCGTCGCGCAGGAACAGGCGGGAGACGGTTTGCGCAGTGGCCGCGCGGGTGGGGGCGTCCCCGGCATGCAGTTCGGCGAGGGTGCCGTGCAGCATTTTCTGGGTCAGGCCCTTCGAGAGGGCTTCCAGTACAGCCTCGACCGGTTCGCCCTTGGCCAGCAGCTTGCGGGCACGCGCGAGTTCGGCTGCCTGCCATTCGGCTGCCTGCGCATGGATCTGCTGAATCAGGGGCACGACGCCCTTGGCGGGGTCGCGCTGTTCCATCCAGTGCATGAAGCTCAGCACGCCTGCATCGATGATGGCCTCGGCCTGGGCCACGGCCGCCTGCCGGTTGTCCTTGCCAGTCTGCACCACCGATGCCAGATCGTCCACGGTGTACAAATAAACGTCGGGTAGCGCCTTGACTTCGATTTCGATGTCGCGGGGGACGGCCAGATCCACCATGAACAAAGGACGGTGGCGGCGCTTCTTCAGTGCCCGCTCCACGGCACCCAGCCCGATGATGGGCAGCGTGCTGGCGGTACAACTGATGACCGCATCGAATTCGTGCAGCCGGTCGGGAACGTCCGCGAGGCGCATGACTTCGCCTCCAAAGCGGACCGCCAGCTTTTCTCCGCGCTCCAGGGTTCGGTTGGCAATGGCCAGTCCCTTGGGCGTTTTGGCCGCGAAGTGGGTGGCTGCCAGCTCGATCATTTCGCCCGCGCCGACGAACAGGACCTTGATCTCGCGCAGGTCTTCGAACAGCTGACCTGCCAGCCGAACCGCCGCCGCAGTCATGCTGATGGAGTGGGCACCGATTTCGGTGGAGGTTCGCACCTGCTTGGCCACCGCGAACGAGCGCTGGAACAGCTGATGCAGCGTAGTGCCCAGGGCGCCGGCGTCGTCGGCGGCACGCACTGCATCCTTCATCTGTCCCAGGATCTGCGCCTCGCCCAGGACCATGCTGTCGAGCCCGCTGGCCACGCGGAAGGCATGGCGTGCGGCCTGGTCCTCGCGCAGCACGTAGGCGTGGTCTTTCAGCACATGGGTGCTGACACCACCGGTCTTGGCAAGCCACTCCAGCGTGGGCTCAACAGCACCCTGATCGCCGGCGCCATAGAGTTCGGTGCGGTTGCACGTGGATAGCAGCGTGGCTTCGGGCTGGCGCGGCAGACTTTGCCGATAGCCGTGCAGCGTGGGCTGGATCTGGTCAAGCGCAAAGGCGAAACGGCCCCGCAAATCCAGCGGTGCCGTGTGATGGTTGATGCCGAGCGCCCAGACAGACATTGCCGAATTATAAAATTGAACGCTTATGTCGCCTACCAAGATACCCGCATGACCGTTTTGGCGCTGGAGATACACCTGGCCGGGTTTCTGGCCCCTGCGCTGCTGACGGGTTGTCTTCTGTGGGTGATGGCCAGAGGCTGGCGATATGGCAGGAAAGGCCGCCGGTTTTTGCTCTGGCTGTGCCTGGCTGGCGCTGCGGTGCTGGTGGCTGGTCTGATCGGGTTCGGTCGCGACGGCAAGATCGCCACTTACGCAGCGATGGTGCTGGCGCAGGGCACCATCGCCTGGTGGTGGCGAGGACGATCGGTGTGATGGGGTTTGCCTCTGCGGTCAACGGTGGGGTGAGAACAGATCCACCCGGTCGGTGATCACGCCGTCAACCCCGAGGTCCAGCAGGCGCTGAGCCGCCCATTCGTCGTTCACGGTGTAGGCCAGGGTACGAAAGCCGGCGCTGCGGGCCTGAGCCACGGTGGCTGTGTCCCACAGCGCATGGTTGCAGACGATGGCAACACACCCCAGCTTGCTGGCCATGTCGCACCAGCC
Organism: Hydrogenophaga sp.; assembly: GCA_025458915.1. Classification (GTDB taxonomy): domain Bacteria; phylum Pseudomonadota; class Gammaproteobacteria; order Burkholderiales; family Burkholderiaceae_C; genus Hydrogenophaga. The sequence continues at coordinate 7,217 of JALORL010000007.1, read as the reverse complement.
GCTCCATAACGTGTCCAGCAGCAGCCCGCGCGGAAGGTCCGGTGCGCTTTCCTGGGCTCCGGCGAGCGCGTCGGGTTGGAAGGAGGTGAGCAAGGGCAGGGACTGCGCGCCCGACCAATGGGCGTTCGCCGCGCGTGCAACGGCAACGCCAGTAGCATGCTCGGTGCCCGGCGTTGGCTTGATTTCAATGTTCAGGTGGAAGGCGTTGGCCAGGCAAAACCGGGCTGCAGCCTCCAGGGTGGCCAAGGGCTCTCCCGCGTAGGTTCTGGAGTGCCAGGATCCTGCGTCGAGCTGACTCAGCTCGGCCCAGGCTTGTTCTCCGGCGGTCCCACGACCGTTGCTGGTGCGCTCCAGCGTGGCATCGTGCAGCAGAAAACAAACGCCGTCGGCACTGAGTTTGGCGTCGCATTCGAACATGCGGTAGCCGTGTGAAGCGCCCAGGCGAAACGCCGCCAGGGTATTCTCCGGCGCCAGCCGACCGGCGCCCCGGTGGGCGATCCATTTCGGATAGGGCCAGGCGGGCAAATGCCTGGCCGCGGGGCTGGTGGTGGCGCTCACAGCCGTTGGCCGGTTTGGGCGTTGAACCAGTGCAGGCGGTCCTCGCGCGGCTGGGCCCGGATGGTGCTGCCCACCTCGGGTGCCCCCTGGTCTTCGTGGGTCCGGATGATCAGAGACTCCTCGCCCAGCCTGGCATGCACCAGGCGTTCTGCACCCAGCAACTCGACGGTTTCCACCTGCAGCGACCAGCCGCTGTCGCCAATGTCGATGTGTTCCGGGCGAATGCCCAGCAGAGCGCCGGGGCGCCCGCCAGGCGCATTCTTCAACAGGTTCATCGGCGGCGAGCCGATGAAGCTGGCCACGAAGGTGGTGGCCGGGCGTGAATACACCTCTTCAGGCGTACCGAACTGCTCCATGTTGCCGGCGTTCATGACGATCATGCGCTGGGCCAGCGTCATGGCTTCCACCTGGTCGTGCGTGACGAAGAGCGAGGTGATGCCGAGTTCGCGGTGCAGCTTCTGGATTTCCAGGCGGGTCTGGGCGCGCAGCTTGGCGTCCAGGTTGGACAGCGGTTCGTCGAACAGGAACACCTGCGGCTGGCGGACGATGGCACGGCCCATGGCCACCCGCTGGCGCTGCCCCCCGGAGAGCTCGCGCGGCTTGCGGGCGAGCAGGTGGCCCAGTTCCAGAATGCCGGCGGCCTTGTCGACCCGCTGCTTGATCTCGTCGATCGGCACCTTCTTGATCTTGAGGCCATAGGCCATGTTGTCGAACACCGTCATGTGCGGGTAGAGCGCGTAGTTCTGGAACACCATCGCGATGTCGCGCTCGGCCGGTTCGAGCTGGTTGACCACGCGCGGGCCGATGGCGATTTCGCCACCGCTGATGTCCTCCAGGCCTGCGACCATGCGCAGCAGCGTGGATTTGCCGCAGCCCGACGGCCCGACGATGACAATGAATTCGCGGTCGGCGATTTCGGCATTGACGCCGTGGATCACCTGAAGCTCGGTTTTGCCGGTGCGGTAGCGCTTGACGACGTTGCGCAGGGAAATGGAAGCCATGGGAGGGTTTGCGTTGAGTGGTTTTTGCGTTCGCGAAGCAGTGCGAGGGCTTATTTCTCGGTGTCCACCAGGCCCTTGACGAACCAGCGCTGCATCAGCATGACCACGATGGCCGGGGGCAGCATGGCCAGGAAGGCAGTGGCCATCAGCACGTTCCATTCGGTGTAGGACTCGCCGCTGACCAGGCGCTTGATGCCCAGCACGATGGGGTACATGTCTTCGTTGGTGGTGACCAGCAGGGGCCACAGGTACTGGTTCCAGCCATAGATGAACTGGATGACGAACAGCGCGGCAATCGAAGTGACGGACATGGGCAGCAGCACGTCCTTGAAGAAGCGCATCGGCCCGGCGCCGTCCACCCTTGCGGCTTCCACGAGCTCGTCCGGCACGGTGAGGAAGAACTGGCGGAACAGGAAGGTGGCGGTGGCCGAGGCGATCAGCGGCACCGTAAGGCCGGCGTAGCTGTTGAGCATGCCCAGTCCCGCAACCACCTCGTAGGTGGGCCCGATGCGCACCTCCACCGGCAGCATCAGCGTGACGAAGATCATCCAGAACACCAGGTTGCGCAGCGGGAACCGGAAGTAAACGATGGCAAACGCCGACAGCAGCGAAATGGCGATCTTGCCGATGGCAATCACCAGCGCCATCATCAGGCTCACCCACATCATGGGCAGTGCGGCTGGCAAGGTGCTGCCTGCGGCCGTTTCGCCGCCGAACAACGCAATGCGGTAGGTCTCCAGCATGTGCGAGCCGGGCAGCAGCGACATCGGCACAGAGGTCGCGATCTGCTCCGACGACTGCGTCGACGCCACCAGGGTCAGGTACACCGGGAAGGCCACGATGGCCACGCCGACCGTGAGGATGAAATGGGCCAGGAAGGTCAGCCCGGGGCGGCGCTCAATCATGGAACCCTCCCGCCTTGAACCTGCGAATGGGTGTGTGGTGGCAGGGGCTCATCAGTACTGCACCTTCTTTTCGATGAACTTGAACTGGAAGATGGTGAGTGCGATCACGATCGCCATCAAAACGACCGACTGCGCAGCCGAGCCGCCCATGTCCAGCGCCTTGAAGCCGTCGTAGTACACCCGGTACACCAGAATGGAGGTGGACTTGCCCGGGCCGCCCTGGGTGGCGGCGTCGATGATGGCAAAGGTGTCGAAGAACGCGTACACCACGTTGATCACCAGCAGGAAGAAGGTGGTGGGCGACAGCAGGGGGAAGATGATGGTCCAGAACCGGCGCCAGGGGCTGGCACCATCGATGGCGGCAGCCTCGATCAGCGACTTGGGGATGGACTGCAGGCCGGCGAGGAAAAACAGAAAGTTGTAGGAGATCTGCTTCCACACGGCCGCCATCACGATGAGGGCCATGGCGTGGTTCGGATTGAGCAGGTGGTTCCATTCCAGGCCCAGCTGGCGCAGCATGAAAGACACCGTGCCGAACGGCGATGCAAACATGAACAGCCACAGCACGCCGGCCACCACGGGCGCCACGGCATAAGGCCAGATCAGCAGGGTCTTGTACGTGCCCGAGCCCTTGATCACCCGGTCGGCCATCACGGCGAGCAGCAGCGAGACGCTCAGCCCGACCACCGCAACCAGAATGGAGAAAACGGCCGTGGTGCGGAATGACTCGACATAGGTTTCATCCGCCCAGAGCCGCTGGAAGTTCTCCAGGCCCACGAATTCGGTGGACATGCCGAAGGCATCCTGCTGCAGAACACTCTGGTAGAGCGCCTGAGCGGCGGGCCAGAAGAAGAACACCAGCACCACCGCCATCTGCGGGGCCACCAGCATCCAGGGCAGCCAGGACGATTTGAAGCGGACGCGTTTTTCCATGGATTTCTCACCGGGTGCGTGAGGAAAGGGTTGACCCAGCGGTCAACGAAAAACCCGCCCCTGCCGGGGTGGCCGGCGCTGGGGCGGGTGGGGCACTGGTTGTGCCCGGGAAGGCGATTATCAGGACTTGTTGGCGCGCTCGAAACGCTCCAGCTGCTCGTTGCCACGGCGGACCGCCGAGTCCAGGGCTTCCTTGGCGGACTTGCGGCCGGCCCACACCTGCTCGAGCTCTTCGTCGTTGATGGTGCGGATCTGGACGAAGTTGCCCAGACGGATGCCACGCGACTTGTCGGTGGTTTTGCGGATCATTTGTTCGACCGACACGTCCGTGCCAGGGTTCTGTTTGTAGAAACCCGACTTCTCGGTGAGCTGGTACGACGCGGTCGTCAGGGGCAGGTAGCCGGTGCGCTGGTGGCTCTTGGCCGCTTCTTCTGCCTTGGACAGGTGGGCGAAGAACTGGGCGACGCCCTTGTACTCGTCGTCTTTCTTGCCTGACATCACCCACAGGCTGGCACCGCCGATGACGGTGTTCTGTGGTGCGCCGGGCACGTCCGGATAGTAGGGCAGGGCCGCAATGCCGCTCTCGAACTTGGCGTTGCGCTTGATGTTGCCGTAGAGCGCGGAAGAGCCGGTGGTCATGGCGCACTCGCCAGACACGAACGTTGCGTCAGCCGCGTTGCCCCGGCCCTTGTAGACGAACAGGCCCTGCTTGGCCATGTTGCCCAGGTTCTCGATGTGGCGCACGTGCAGCGGGCTGTTGAAGCTCAGGCGCGCATTCATGCCGCGCATGCCGTTGCCCAGGGTGGCGAACTCGGTGTTGTGCCAGGCCGAGAAGCTCTCCAGCTGTGTCCAGCTGACCCAGCTGGTGGTGAAGGGGCACTTGTGACCACTGGCTTTCAGCTTGGCGGCAGCCAGGGCGACTTCAGGCCAGGTCTTGGGCGGCGTGTTGGGGTCGAGCCCTGCGGCCTTGAAGGCGTCCTTGTTGAAATGGAACACCGTGGTCGAGCTGTTGAAGGGGAAGCTCAGCATCTGGCCGTTGGGAGCGGTGTAGTAGCCGGCCACGGCAGGCACGTAGGCATTCGGATCGAATGTCACGCCAGCCTTCTTCATGACATCGCCCACCGGCACAACAGCGCCTTTGCTGGCCATCATGGTGGCGGTGCCCACTTCGAACACCTGGAGGATATGCGGTGCGTTACCGGCGCGGAAGGCGGCAATCGCGGCGGTCATGGACTCGTCGTAGCTGCCCTTGAAGGTGGGCACGATCTTGTACTGGGTCTGGGTGCTGTTGAAGTCCTTGGCCAGGTCATTGACCCATTCGCCGAGCGCGCCGCCCATGGAGTGCCACCACTGGATTTCGGTCTGTGCGTGGGCAGGGGCGCTGATGAGGGCGGCGAGTGCGATGGCGCCGGTCAACGGCACGAGTCTCTTGTGCATGGATGCTCCTGAATTGGGTTTTGGAAGGCTGCAGCCTATCGGTCTTGTGTGACAAATCGATTGCATACAGTTTTCGTGGACGTGACAACAGGGGTTTCCATGATCGGGGTGGGTGTATGGTGCGCTGCAGTACCATTTCGGGCTACCCACTGTCGTGCTGGCGACTCTGCAGCCAATCCATGAACGCTCCCACTCCGTTCCCGCTCCTCGCCGCTGTCCACGACGACGCTCCGCGTCTGCGCGAAATCCCCTACAACTACACTTCCTTTTCGGATCGCGAGATCGTGATCCGCGTCCTGGGCGAAAGGGCCTGGTCACTGCTGGACAGCCTGCGTGGCGAGCGCCGCACCGGACGCTCCGCCCGCATGCTGTACGAGGTTCTCGGGGACATCTGGGTGGTGCAGCGCAACCCGTACCTGCAGGATGACCTGCTCGACTCCCCCAAACGCCGCAAACAGCTGGTGGACGCCCTGCACCACCGGCTTGGCGAGGTGCAAAAGCGGCGCATGCCGCAGGACGATGCCGGGCGCGATGCCCTGGTGGCCGAATTGCTGGTCTCGGCGCGCGAAGCGGTCAACCGTTTCGCTGCCTCTTTCGAAGACATGGCGAAGCTGCGCCAGCGCGCCACCAAGGCGCTGAAGCGGCTCACGGCACACGACAACATCAAGTTCGATGGCCTTTCGCGTGTGTCGCACGTGACCGACGCTACCGACTGGCGGGTGGAATACCCGTTCGTGGTGCTCACCCCCGACACCGAAGCCGAGATGGCGGCACTCGTCAAGGGCTGCTTCGAGCTGGGCCTGACCATCATTCCGCGCGGGGGCGGCACCGGCTACACCGGTGGCGCCATTCCGCTGACCTGGAAAAGCGCGGTGATCAACACCGAAAAGCTCGAAGCCATGACCGAGGTGGAATGGGTCAAGGTGCCCGGCCACGACAAGCCGCTTCCCACCGTGTGGACCGAAGCCGGCGTGGTGACCCAGCGTGTGGCGGATGCGGCCGAACGCGCGGGCCACGTGTTTGCCGTGGACCCGACGTCGGCAGAGGCCTCGTGCATTGGCGGCAATATCGCCATGAACGCCGGTGGCAAGAAGGCGGTGCTCTGGGGCACGGCACTGGACAACCTGGTGAGCTGGCGCATGGTGACGCCGCAGGCCGAATGGCTGGAAGTCACCCGGCTGGACCACAACCTGGGCAAGATCCACGACGCCGACGTGGCGACCTTCGAACTGAAGTACTTCGCCGCCGACGGCAAGACACCGCTGCGCACCGAGCAGCTCGCGATTCCCGGCAAGACCTTCCGCAAGGAAGGGCTGGGCAAGGACGTCACCGACAAGTTCCTGAGCGGCCTGCCGGGCATCCAGAAAGAGGGCTGCGACGGCCTCATCACCAGCGCCCGCTGGGTGGTGCACCGCATGCCCGACCACGTGCGCACCGTGTGCCTGGAATTTTTCGGCAACCCCAGGGACTGCGTGCCGTCGATCGTCGATATCAAGGACTTCATGTTCGGCGAAATGAAGCGCCCGGGCGGGGCCATTCTGGCTGGCCTGGAGCACCTGGACGACCGCTACCTGAAGGCCGTGGGCTACGCCACCAAGAGCAAGCGCGGCACCCTGCCCAAGATGGTGCTGGTGGGCGACATCGTGGGCGACGACGCCGATGCCGTGGCCCGCGCCACCAGCGAGGTGATTCGACTGGCCAATTCGCGCAGCGGTGAAGGTTTCGTCGCCATCAGCCCGGAAGCGCGCAAGAAGTTCTGGCTCGACCGCAAGCGCACCGCGGCCATCAGCAAGCACACCAACGCCTTCAAGATCAACGAAGACGTGGTGATCCCATTGCCGCGCATGGGCGAATACACCGAAGGCATCGAGCGCATCAATATCGAGCTTTCGCTGCGCAACAAGCTCAAGCTCTGCGACGCGCTGGAAGCCTTCTTTGCCCGTGGCAACCTGCCTTTGGGCAAGAGCGACGACGCAGGCGAAATTCCCAGCGCCGAGCTGCTGGAAGACCGCGTTCAGCAGGCGCTGGCCCTGGTGCGCGATATACGCTCCCTGTGGGCCGGCTGGCTGCGCGATGTGGACAGCCTGTTCCCGCAACTGCAGGATCACCGCCTGCGCGCCAGCTGGAAAACCCAGATCCGTGCTCCCCTGCAGAACATCTTTGCCGGGGCAGCTTTCGGGCCCGTGCTCGCGGAATGCAAGGCCATCCACCAGCGCGTGCTCAAGGGGCGTGTCTGGGTGGCATTGCACATGCACGCCGGCGACGGCAACGTGCACACCAACATTCCGGTCAACAGCGACGACTACGAGATGCTGCAGACCGCGCACGAGGCGGTGGAGCGCATCATGGCGCTGGCGCGCAGCCTGGACGGTGTGATTTCGGG
>JALORL010000306.1 GCA_025458915.1 Hydrogenophaga sp. | reverse complement strand
GCGGCTGGGTTCCGGGGAGAGTTCAGCGGGGGCGACACCGGCGTGTGCGGCCCCCGGGGTGACAAACTGGTTCGGCAGGGGCGGCTGGCGGAAGAACGGGGCGCGCTTGATCCACAGCCGCAAGGCCTGCCAGTGGATGCGCGCGATCACGCCCAGCGTCATGGCCGGGTGGTTCCAGAGGGCGCGCCGCACGGTGGCGGCTGTCAGGGGGGCCAGACGGCCGCTCACGCTGGTGTTGAGCAGGGCTGCATCGCCACTGCCGTCGAAGTAGTCGATGCGCGCCACCGTGCGCTCCGGCGTCTGGCCATCGGCGCCGTGGGTGCGCATGAAGACGAAGCGGTAGCGGCCACGCACCGGGCAGAACGGCGACACGTGGAACACCTTGTCGGCCTCGCAGGGCTGGCCATAGCGGGGCTGGTCCAGCAGATAGCAGTGGCGCTCGCCAAACGTGTTGTTCACCTCGGCCAGGATGGCGCGCAGGCTGCCGTCGGCGCGGTGGCAGTACCAGAAGCTCACCGGCTTGAAGCTGTAGCCCCAGACCCGGGGGTAGGTGTGCAACCAGACCTCGCCCTGCGCATCGTCGATGCCGTGCTGCGCCAGCAGGTCGTCCAGCCATTCCAGGCTGTCGCTGCGGCCGTCGCCGTGGTCGGTGTCGTGGAAGCTCAAGGCGGCGCGGCGGTTGCGCGCCAGGTCGCCTGCGCCATGGGCCCGCAGGCTGCGCATGGGCAGCATGAGGAAGTACGTGGGGTAGGCGAACGCGTTGCGGCGCGGCCGGTGGCGGGTGTGGCGCACCTCGCCAAACCCGATCTGCGCGCGGGCGCTGAACGGGGCCGCCGTGGCGCTCATGCCAGCACCGGCCGGCCTGCGCCCGCAGGCGCCAGCGCATGGGTGTCGATCAGGGCCTGGGCGGCGCGCAGACCGGACTTCAGGCCGTCTTCGTGGAAGCCATAGCCCGCCCAGGCGCCGGCGAAGTAGGTGTGGTGGCGGCCCTGCAGGGCCGGCACCCGGGCCTGTGCGCGGATGGCGGCGAGGTCGAACACCGGGTGGGCGTACTCGTAGCGGTCTACCGTGTGGCGCGGGTCGATGGCGGTCTGCGGATTCAGCGACACCACCACCGGCTGCGACACCGGCAGCGGCTGCAGCCGGTTGAGCAGGTAGTGCAGGCACACCTGGGCCGATTCGCGGCTGGCCTGGGGCGAACGTTCGTAGTTCCACGCCGCCCATGCCCGTGCATTGGCAGGCAGCACCGAGGTGTCGGTGTGCAGCACGGCCACGTTCGGCTGGTAGCGGATGGCGCCCAGCACCTCGCGTTCGTCGGCCGAGGCTTCGCCGCCCAGCAGCGCCAGCGCCTGGTCGCTGTGGCACGCAAACAGCACCGCCTGGAAGCGCTCCACGGCGCTGTCGGTGACCACGCGCACGCCCTGAGTGTCGCGCAGCACCTGGCGCACCGGGGTGTTCAGGCGGGCGTCGGGGATGCGCGCCACGATCTTCTCCACATACTGGCGCGCGCCGCCAGCCACCGTGTACCACTGCGGGCGGTTGGTGATCTGGATCAGGCCGTGGTTGTGGCAGAAGCGCACCATGGTGGCCACCGGAAACGCCAGCATCTGGTCGGTCGGGCAGCTCCAGATGCAGCCCATCATGGGCAGGAAATACCAGTCGCGGAATTCGTCGGAGAAGCCCTGCGCGCGCAGGAAGTCACCCAGCGGCTGCAGCAGGGGGCTGTCTGGCCGCAGGTCCTCGCCCTGCTCGGCCAGCCGGGTGGTGATGCGGTTGAAGCGCACGATGTCGGCCAGCATGCGCCAGAAACGCGGGTTGATCAGGTTGCGGCGCTGGGCAAACACGGAGGACAGATCCGACCCGCTCCACTCCAGTGTGCGACCGCCCGGCGACGCGCCCGGCGCCTTCACCGAAAACGACATGTCCGACTTGGCCAGCGCCACGCCGAGCTCGTCGAACAGCGCCAGCAGGTTCGGGTAGGTGCGCTCGTTGAGCACCAGAAAGCCCGTATCCACGCCGAAGGTGACGGGTTGGCCCTGCGGGTTGGGCAGCGTCATGTCCACCGTGTGGGTGTGACCGCCGAAATAGTCGCCAGCCTCGAACAGCGTGATGTCGGCCAGGCCGCGCAGCGCGTGCGCTGCTCCCAGGCCCGAAATGCCGGAACCGATGATGGCCACGCGGGGGCGCTGTGGCGCGGCGGGCGCTCCGCCGATGGGGGAAGGGGTGGGGTCCGTATACATCGTTCAGACCCCGTTGGCAGGCTGGCGGACCAGCGCTGCGGAAGAAAAAAAGACTGCGAAGCGTCCCGAAACGAACAAGGGAGGGAGGGAGGAGGAGGAGATGCGCTTCGGGCTTGCATCCGGGTGTGACCCCGGAAGGCTTCGCAGTGCTGAAACCGGTGTCAGGGGCGGCTCCCTGCGTGCCGCACCCGACTTGTGACTTGTGATGCGCGCCACTGGGCAAAAGTTCCACCGTCCGGACCGCGTCGCGCGGCCCATGGCTGGGCGGTTCTGGTCGGACGAAGGAGAGGTCATGACGAAAGGGGTGCGAAAGTTACTGATCGGTCTCATTGTGACTATTTGGTCACGATCTGGTCGAGAGAAATCGTTCAATATCCCTGGTCAGGGTAGGGTTAAGTGGTTCGACCGTGCTCGGGTAGCTGCGGACCGTCTGGCCGGTGCGGTCGATCAGGTACTTGTGGAAGTTCCACCGGGGTGCCTGCCCGCTGCGCTGCGTGAGCTGCTGGAACAGCGGGTGCGCCTCGGGCCCGACCACGGTGGACTTGCTGAACATGGGGAAACGCACACCAAAGGTGTTCTCGCAGAAATCCGCAATCGCCTGGTTGCTGCCCGGCTCCTG
>JALORL010000305.1 GCA_025458915.1 Hydrogenophaga sp. | reverse complement strand
CTGCCGCGTGAGCAGGGCCGAGACCTGCGGGCTGCTTTGCAGCAGCTCGTTCCAGCCGGCGTGGTCCAGGCGCACCAGCACCGAATCGCGGATGGCCACCACCGTGGCCGAGCGCGGGGCCTGCGTGAACAGCGCCATCTCGCCGATGACCTGACCGCGCGCCATCTCGCGCAGCATGCGCTCTTCGCCCTGCGCATCGCGTGCGTAGGCACGCAGGCGGCCGCTGATGCTGATGTACATCGCATCGCCCGGCTCACCTTGCGTCATCAGCACTTCGCCGGCGGGCACTTCCACCCACACGGCGAGCGCGGCTTCGTCCATCGGGCCCAGGTAGTTGCGCAACAGGCGGATGAGCAGTTCGTCTTGTCTGGAAGTCGGGTGCATGGCGGACGAGGGGCAAAGGGGGCGGGCCGTCAGGGCCAGCCTTGCCCTCAAAACGTGATGTCGGTTTGGTTTACAGGCCTGCAATCAGGCGAAGGCCGGCGTGCTGCGTATTCTCCTGGGTAAACGCCCTCTTCAGGGGCGCGTGGCAGGGAACTTGCATGCTTCGTTTCAATACGTTGTTGGAGGCTCCGTCAGTGAAAAAGTCGTTTGTTAAGTTCCTGGGTGCCGCGCTTGTGGGGCTGAGCGCACTGGTCACTTCATCCACCGCCTCGGCGGCCATCGTCACGGGCAACTGGGACCCCCCCATGGTTTCGCCGCCGTTCGACAACCTCGGCTGGACCACCACGATCAACTTCTCCGTGCCAGACGATTGCTTGGGGTCGACGGGGATCATCAACTTCGTCCTGTTCAATCGCAGCTTCAACTGCGCCACTCCCACACCGGCCATCACGGTGCTTCGCGCCCAGATCGGCATCTACGACTTGAGCACTTCGGTTCTGAAGTACGTCGTGACGCTCGACGAGTCCACGCTTCGTCCCAACATCGTTGACATCACCGTCGACGGACAGATCACGCGCCTGATTTCCGCCCTTCCGTCCGATCCTGAGTGGCTGACGATCAATGCCGACGATCTGACCAGTGGTGTCGCCAAGGACTACTGGTTCCGGCTGGCCTTGCGCGGCAGCGCTCCGGAGCTGCAGTACTCAGACACTGGCAACTTCTTCGACTTCGATCCGGCCTCGACCACGAATCCCACGCTGATCAGCTTCCGCACCGACCCCAACACATCGCTGGGCACCGTGCTGGATGAGACCGAGCTGCTCGTCGGCCGCTCCATCAATGCCGTGCCTGAGCCTCACTCGCTTGCGTTGGCGATGCTGGCTCTGGTTGCAGCAGGAGCTACTGCCAGGAAGCGGAAGCAGCCGCAAGCACCGCACAGCGCCTGACAAGCCGGCAGGGGGCTGGCGCGCTCCTTCGGCTTTCAAGGTTCAGGGGTTGCAATGGCTGGCACGTCAAGTGCCATGTCCAGAGCTTTTCGCACCGAGTGCTCCAGCCCGGCTTCTTGGCCAGCTTCCCACGCCGCCTGAAACGCCTGGGGCTCGTTCAGGGCGGCGCGAAGTTCCGCCATTTCCGCCTGCCAACGCCGATCCGCGTTGGAGGTCTGCGGTACTCCGATGAGTTGCAGGCCGGCCGTGGCTGCTGAAGCCAGCGTCACCGCCTCGGTGGCGTGCCCCTGCTTCAAGGCCAGGCGAGAGTGATCGCGCAGGCAGAGCAGTGTCTCCAGCCGACGTTCGGTGTCCCCGAAAGCCCGAAGGGCAGCCCCGAGTTGCTCTCGCGCCCCAACCAACTCGCCGGCCTGAAGCGCCAGCTTGCCCTGCCACCAGCGCACGCTGGCCTCGCCGTGGCTGTCGCCCGAGGCTTTGCAGACCGTGAGCGAGCGAAGGAAGTGGCGCCCGGCCACGTCGGGCCGTCCTTTCGAGAACGCCAGCTGTCCCAACACCAGCTCACATTCGGCTTCCACCTCCTGGTGCTTGATCTGCTGCGCCAGCACGAGGCCTGCCTGCAGGTGCGTGGTGGCGGCCGCCTCGTCGTCCAGTCGGGTGAAAAACTGGCCCAGGTGCAGCAGGGCAACCGCCTCACCCACACGGTGGCCGGCAGCACGGAAAAGCGGCAAGGCCTCCTGCTCGCCGGCCAAGGCTCCGGGCGTGTCGCCGCGCCCGAAGCGTGCAAGCGCCAGCGTGGACAGCGTGGCGGCGATGTCGGCGCCATCACCCAGCTGGCGGCGCAGGGCCAAGCAGGTTTCGAGCATGCGCTCGGCTTCGGTGTAGTCGCTCTGGCTCGCCGCCAGCGCCGCCCCCACGTACAGCGCATGGGCCTGCGCCATCGGCGAGGCCTGCACATCGGGCAAGGCCAGCGCGGCACGCACGGCCGCGCGGCCTTCGGAAAGGTAGCCGCGCAGCGTCCAGAAGCCCTGCATCGCCACCGCGATCTTCACCGCGATGAAGGCGTCCACACCGCCGGCCAGGGCCAGGGCCAAGGCCGCACGGGTGTTGTCGAGCTCGGTCTCCATGCGGCGCACCCACTCTGCCTGCTCGGGGCCCTGCAGGCCCTTGTTGGTGCTCTTGGCCAGCGAGAAGAAGAACTCGCAATGGCGGGCCGCCGTCGCCACCGCGCCGCCGGCCTGCTGGAGCTTTTCGTGGGCGTAGTCGCTGATGGTCTCCAGCATGCGGTAGCGCGGCTCTTCGCCTTGCTCGTCCAGCATCACCAGCGACTTTTCGACCAGCGAACCCAGCAGGTCCAGCACATCCAGGCTGTCGATGGGCTCGGCGCCGCACACGGCTTCGGCCGCGTCGAGCGTGAAGCCGCCGCGGAAGACCGACAGGCGCTGCAGCAGCAGCTGTTCGCTGTCGCCCAGGATGTCGTACGACCAATCCACCAGCGCGCGCAGCGTCTGCTGGCGTTCCTGCAGCACGCGGCTGCCGCCCGTCAGCAGGCGGTAGCGGTCGTTCAGGCGCAGGTTGATGTCGGCCACCGTCAGCGAACGCACGCGGGCGGCGGCCAGCTCCAGAGCCAGCGGTATGCCTTCCAGCCGCGCCACCAGTTCGGCCACGGCCGGGGCCTCGCGTTCGTTCAGCTCGAAGCTGGGCTTGTGCTGCCGCGCGCGTTCGACGAAGAGCCGCACCGCCGTCATCGCTGCCAGTTCGCCCAGGCTCTGGCCGCGCGCCGGCACCGGCAGCGGCAGGATGGGGTAGGCCTGCTCGCCCGGCACGCGCAGCGC
>JALORL010000304.1 GCA_025458915.1 Hydrogenophaga sp. | reverse complement strand
TGGCGGCCTGGCGCCCGATGTCGCGTTGCACCGCCACATAGGTGGACCATTCGTTCACGTTGATCTTGCCCACCTGCTCGCGCGTGTAGCCCAGATCGGCAGTGAGTGCGCCCAGCACATCGCCGGGGCGGATCTTTTCCTTGCGGCCGCCCTGGATGTGCAGCGTCACCATCGGGGGCTGCAGCGGCTCCGCGCTGGCAGGGACAAGGTCGCCCAGCGGATGCCAGCGCGATGCATGGCCCTGCAACTGTTCGATCCGGCCCACGCTGCCCATTTCATCCAGACTGGCCAGGTTGAGCGCCAGGCCGCTTTCGCCGGCGCGCCCGGTGCGGCCGATGCGGTGGATGTGCACCTCGGGGTCGGGCGTCACGTCCACGTTGATCACGGCGGCCAGGCCGGCAATGTCGAGACCGCGCGCGGCCACATCGGTGGCCACCAGGACCGAACAGCTCCGATTGGAAAACTGCACCAGCACCTGGTCGCGGTCGCGCTGCTCCAGGTCGCCGTGCAACGCCAGCGCGCTGATGCCCTGCGCCTGCAGCACCGCCACCAGGTCGCGGCACTGGGCCTTGGTGTTGCAGAAGGCCAGCGCACTCTCCGGGCGGAAGTGCGCCAGCAGCCGGCCCACCGCGTCCAGCCGCTGGTCGTCGGTCACTTCGTACCAGCGTTGCTCGATCTGGCCGCCGGCGTGCTGCGCGTCCACCTTCACCGTGACCGGCGCGCGCATGAAGCGCGCGCTCAGCTGGGCAATGCCCTCGGGATAGGTGGCCGAGAACAGCAGGGTCTGGCGCGCAGGCGGGCACTGCTTCGCCACTTTCACGATGTCGTCGAAGAAGCCCATGTCGAGCATGCGGTCGGCCTCGTCCAGCACCAGGGTGTTGAGTGCATCGAGCTGCAGGCTGCCGCGCTCCAGATGGTCCATGACCCGACCCGGTGTGCCCACGACAATGTGCGCGCCATGTTCCAGGCTGGCCAGCTGACCGCGCAGCGGCACGCCGCCGCAGAGCGTGACCACCTTGATGTTGTCCTCCGCGCGCGCCAGCCGGCGCACTTCGGTTGTGACCTGGTCGGCCAGTTCGCGGGTGGGGCACAGCACCAGGGTCTGAACGGCAAAGCGTCGGGGGTTCAGGTTGGCGAGCAGGATCAGCCCGAAGGCCGCGGTCTTGCCGCTGCCGGTTTTGGCCTGGGCGATCAGGTCCTTGCCCAGCAGGCCGGGTGGCAGGGCGGCCGCCTGGATCGGCGTCATGGCCGCATAGCCCAGGCGCTCCAGGTTGGCCAGCGTGGTCGGGGAAAGGGGAAGCGTGCCGAAACCGGCGCAGGGGTTGGAAGTCATCCCCGATTATCGGTGCGCACGCGCCATGCCCAGGCGCCAGGAGGGGCTTCAGCAGCTGAGCGTGAAATGGAAAGCGGCGCCCTGGCCCGGAGCGCTTTCGGCCCACACCTGGCCACCGTGCCGCATGATGACCCGCTGCACGATGGTCAGGCCCAGGCCGGTGCCAGCGTAATCCTGTTGGCGGTGCAACCGCTGGAACGGACCGAAGAGCTTGCTGGCAAAGGCCATGTCGAACCCGCAGCCGTTGTCGCGCACGCAGAACACCGTGTGCGGCCCCTGTTGTTCAGCGCTGACTTCGATCCGCGCCACCTCGCATTGCGCGGTGAACTTCCAGGCGTTGCGCATCAGGTTGTCCAGCACGCTGCGCAGCAACGTCGGGTCGGCAACAGCCTGCATGCCTGGCGCGATCGTCACCTCGCCCACGCGGTCCGGGTCGTTGTGCAGGAGGTAGTCCGCAATTTCCGTGGCCATGGCGCTGATGTCGACCGGCGCCTTGTGCAGCGGCAACTGGGTCATGCGCGACATGTTCAGCAGCGCATCGATCAGCGCCCCCATGCGTTTGCCGGCCGCGGTGATGCGTTCCATCATCTCGCGTCCGTCTTCGCCCAGTGCATTGGCATGTCCGTTGAGGACTTCCTGCCCGAAACCGACGATGGCCCGCAAGGGTGCCCGCAGGTCGTGTGCGACCGAAGAGCTGAAGGCCTCCAGTTCGCGGATGCTCTGGTACAGCTCGCTGGTGCGTTCGCGCACCAGACCTTCCAGGCTTTCGTTGAGATCCTTCAAGCGGATTTCGTCGAGCTTGCGCCCGGTGATGTCCTGCACCACCCCACTCATCTGGTGGTTGGGCCAGGGGCTGGCATCCAGCCGGATCCAGCGTTCCGTCTGGCCTGCGTCCTTCACGCGGAACTCGGCGCTGAGCGCCGTGCGCTGCTCCAGGCTCCGGTTCAGCTGGCCGGAGAAGGCTGCACGGTCTTCCTCCACCACCCGATCCAGCAGATCCTCCAGTGTGGCCTTGAGCGTGTCTCCCCATCCCAGGATCGGGTTCGTTTGACCCAGGGGCGTGATCTCGCGGGTATCAAGATCCATTTCCAGCGCTCCCATGCTGCCCGCCTGCATGGCCTGCTGGAGCAGGCGCTGGTGGCGCAGCAGCGCCATCTCGGCATCGTTCCGCTCCAGCGCCATCTGGATGGTGGCGTGCAGTTCCCGCTCGGAAAACGGCTTGATGAGGTAGCCGTAGGGTTTGGTCTTGCGGGCGCGCTCCAGGGTGGCGTCTTCCGAATAGGCGGTGAGGTAGATCACCGGCACCGACGGCGTGTCCATCAGCCGGGACGCCACCTCGATGCCGTCCATGTCGCCATCGATGTGGATGTCCATCAGCACCAGATCCGGTGCCAGTCGCTGAATCATGTCCAGGCTTTCGGGCCCCGACGCCGCCACCCCGGGCACGTCGTATCCCATGTGGGCCAGACGCTGCTGCAGGTTGAACGCGACGATGCTTTCGTCTTCCACGATCAGGATGCGGGGTGGGAGCTTCATG
>JALORL010000303.1 GCA_025458915.1 Hydrogenophaga sp. | reverse complement strand
ATCGTCGAGTTCCAGGTGCTCGTCGGCCCGCTTGGCGTTCGACTCGCGCACCGTGCGGGGGCCAGCACCGTAGATCACGCCGGGAATGCCACGCTCCACGTACAGACGCACGTCGGTGTAGAGCGGTGTGCCCACGGCGGGGATGGGTTCGCCGAACACCGCCTCGCCGTGCTGCTGCAGCGCTCAGGCGCCGCACCTCCACCTGGATGCCTTTGCCACCGCGCGGCGGCTGGAAGCTGGCGGCTGCCCGTTCGATGGTGCGGCGCAGTGTGGCTTCCACTTCGGTGGGGTCTTCTTCGGGGATCATGCGCCGGTCCAGCTTGAACACCACCTTGCCCGGAATCACGTTGGTGTTGGTGCCGCCGCTGATCTGGCCCACATTCAGGTAGGGGTGGGTGATGCCCTCGACCGACGAGCGCACCTTCAGGTAGTCGGCATTGAGTGCATAAAGTCCGTTGAGGATATGCACCGCACCCTGCAGCGCGTCGGTTCCGCTGTCGGGAATGGCGGCGTGCGCCATGTCGCCCTGCACCGTCACTTCCAGCTGCAGGCAGCCGTTGTGCGCCACCACCACCTGGTAGCTGAAGCCGGCGGCAATCATCAGGTCGGGCTTCGTGAGGCCCTGCTCCAGCAGCCAGGCCGGACCCACTTCGCCACCGAATTCTTCGTCGTAGGTCACGTGCAGTTCCACCGCACCGGTGAGCTTCGCGCCCAGCGATTCGAGTGCGCGAATGGCGAAGGTGAAACTGGCGATGTCGCCTTTGCTCACCGCAGTGGCGCGGCCGTAGATCTTGCCGTCCACCACATTGCCGCCATAAGGGTCGTGCGTCCAGCCTTCGCCCGGGGGCACGACGTCGCCGTGGGCATTGAGCGCAATGGTTTTCCCGCCGTGGCCATAGCGCCGGCGCAGGATCAGGTTGGTGATGCTTTTCAGCCCGGCTGCCTGCACCGCCGCGTCGGGTACGGCGTGCTTTTCGGGGGCCAGGTCCATGGCTGCCAGCAGTTCGGCTGTGCGGTCGGCGTGCGGCGCGTTGTTGCCGGGGGGCGTGTCGGTGGGCACGCGCACCAGTTCTTGCAGGAAGTGCACCTCTTCGTCGAAGTGGGCGTCTATCCAGGCGTCGAGTTGATGGTAGGGGGTCATGGTGGTGAGGGCTTCGACAGGCTCAGCCCGAACGGGGTGGAAGGGTATGGAGGGGAGTGAAGTGCGTTCGCCCAAAGTTTGTCAAAGCCTGTTTTTGATCTGCGTCGAAGGAGGCTCTTCGGGGCGGTGGCGCATTCAAGCGTGCTGGGCGGCCAGTTGTTCAAGCAGGTGCGAGAAGGCGCGCACGCACAGGTCGATGTCGTCGCTGGTGGTGGATTCCAGCGGGTTGTGGCTGATGCCGCTGTTGAGGCCGCGCACGAACAACATGGCCTGGGGCATCACCTCGTGCAGTTTCATGGCGTCGTGCCCGGCGCCGCTGGGCATGCGGTGCAGCGGGACGCCCAGGGCGGTCACCGCGTTCTCCCACCGGGCCTGCCAGGCTGGTGCGCTGGGTGCCGCTGCGGCGCGCATGGTCTCTTCCAGGGTGTGGCGTACGCCGCGCCGATCGCAGATGGCCTGCAGCATGGCCAGCACGTCGCGTTCCAGTGCGTTGCGCTGGGCATCGCTGGGTGCGCGCAGGTCGAGCGAAAACGTGCAGCGCCCAGGCACCACATTGATGGATCCATTGGGTACCTGCAGCAGGCCGATGGTGGCCACCGAATCGCCGTCGGCTGCGGCGCGTTGCTCCGCATACAGGGCGAGTTCGGCCACGGCAGCAGCGGCGTCGCGCCGGCGGTTCATGGGTGTGGTGCCCGCGTGGCAGGCCATGCCCACCACTTCGCCCAGGTAGCGCACGCTGGCGTTGATCGAAGTGACCACACCCAGTGGAATGTCGAGCTCGTTGAGCACCGGCCCTTGTTCGATGTGCACTTCCACAAAGCCCAGGTATTTGGCCGGGTCGCGCCGTATTGCTTCAATGGCTTCCAGTGTGGCGGGCAGGCCGGCGCGCTGCATGGCTTCGCGCATGGTCACGCCGTCGGCGTCCTGCTGGTCCAGCCAGACCGGGTTGAAGTGGCCGGTGAGGGCGCCGGAGCCCAGGAAGGTGGCCTTGTAACGCTGGCCTTCTTCCTCGGCAAACCCCACCACCTCGATGCCGAACGGCAGGCGCCGGCCGGCCGCTTGCAGCTGCTGCACGCAGGCCATGGGCACGAAGATGCCCAGCCGGCCGTCGTATTTGCCGCCGTTGCGCACGGTGTCGTAGTGACTGCCCGTCAAAAGCAAAGGGGCCTTGGCCTCGCTGCCGTGATAGCGCCCCACCACATTGCCCACCGCGTCCACCTGCACCTCGTCGAATCCGCAAGCCTGCATGCGCTGCACCAGCTCGGCCGAACACGCGCGGTGCGCGTCGGTCAGGTAGGTCACAGTGAGCTGGCCGTTTTCGCGGTAACCGGGGTCGCTGTGCGCGGCCAGGCTTTCGTGCCAGTCCCAAGCGGTGTTGCCCAGCGTGGGTTCGAAACCAAACTTGTCGTTCAGGCGGATTTCGGCAATGCGGTGGATGTTGCGCAGGCTCTCCGCGCGCTCGAAGTCCACCGGGTGCTGCAGGCGGCGTTCGAAGGTTGCGATGATTTCCCGCTTGCTCAGGCCAGTGCCACGCGGGCCACGCACCGCCAGGATGAAGGGGAAGCCGAAGCGGTCCAGGTAGGCGGCATTCAGTTGGCGAATGTGGGCCAGTTCCTCGGGTGAGCAGTTCGTAAGCCCGGCCTTGTTCTGTTCGTTGGTCGACTCGGCGGTCAGCGTACGCGCTTCCATCGCCTTGCCGGCCAGCTCCGGGTGGGCGCGGATGAGCGCCAGTTGGGCCTCCACGGGTGCAGCGGCCAGCACCTGCACCATGGCGTGCTTGAGCGCGGCCAGGGAAGCAAACGGGCGCTGGGTCAGCGCCTGTTCCGCGATCCAGGGCGAGTGTTCGTACAGGCCGTCGAGCATCTGTGCGGCTTCTCCCGCCGTTGCTTGATTGAGCTGATCCAGGGTGTAGGGCATGGTGGCGCGT
>JALORL010000302.1 GCA_025458915.1 Hydrogenophaga sp. | reverse complement strand
GGCCGGGAAATTTGGTAGTCGGCGCGTCACCTCG
Source organism: Hydrogenophaga sp. (assembly GCA_025458915.1). Lineage (GTDB taxonomy): Bacteria > Pseudomonadota > Gammaproteobacteria > Burkholderiales > Burkholderiaceae_C > Hydrogenophaga. Next base: position 3,106 of record JALORL010000302.1, on the reverse strand, counting down.
CCAGCATGAACGGCGCGCCGGCGACCTTCTTTGCCGATCCAGGAAACGGCCACCTCTCTCCCCACAACACCTCTGCCTTTGCGGCGGGTTGGATCGACCACCATCGCCAACCGGGTTCCTCCCACACCGCAACACGCCGACCACGCTTCCGGCTCGACAACCGCCATTCCATGGCGGCACGGACCAAAAACCGGGTCCACACCAGATGCCGGGGGCCACCCATCGGTCAGGCTCTTGCCGTAGAGGGCGAATCCGTAGCCCAGGAATCAGGCCCCACCGGTGCCTATGCGCGGACGACAAGGGCAAAGAAGCAGCCCCGCTTGGCATTGTGCAGGTGGATGTACACGACGTCATTGCGTGCAAAGCACGCTTGAATCTCGGTCGCTGTGGCCTCGCCTTCGCAAACGCTGGCGGCAACCATCATGTGCGCCGCATCGTATGCGCGAACCGACATGAGGCGGCTGGTGACATAGCTCGAAAGTTCGCCAACGGGCGACCGAGCCTGCTGGGCGCCTCGCCGCACAAAAATCGGACCCGATGCGCGATACGGCGAATCGGCCGGCTGGTGCTGGAAGGGCAGAAGAATGAGTTCTTCGCCAACGCGCGCATCCTCCAAGCTGACACGACACGGATAACCCGGGTTTTCGGTTGCGTAGCAGCGCCTGTAAGCGCGCTCCTGCAGCTGCTCGTCTGTGAGGCTGAAAAGGGGTTGGAACTGATTGTGGTCGATGCCGACCATCTGGAAGCTGTTGGCCATGTGAACTCCTTGAAGGTTCGCCATGTTGCAACCGGGAGGTCCTTTTGTCTCGCCGGAATCGGACATGCAGTTTGCAGAAGCGGTTCCCATGCGAACGTGCCTCTGTGGGGCCTGGCGAGCCAGGCTGCCCGAGGACCAGGCTCACAGCGTCTGCCGCAGCGGGTCCGCCTCTACGGGGTCAGGCAGCGCCGCCACGACGACCCCGCAGAGTGATTGCAAGTGTGGGCAGGCGCAGGTCAACCGGGTGCGGCGAAGAGAACTCAAGCACCAGCTCCGGACCGGCTGACCTGTGGACGCCCACCAACCCGGAATCTCGTGCCGCGCGCATTGGCCCGGAGAGGTTCTCCGTATCCGAAAGGCCAACCGACACGGCGATCATTGCGTTCAGTGGCAGTCTGTGCGTGCGCGGTTGTGGAGCGGCAGCGGCTGGCACCTGCGGCCAACTCAGCGCAAAAAGTTCTGGCTCGGACAGCGCAGTTCCCTGGGCGAAGTGGATCCGCTTGCCCTTTGGAAGGTAGGCGGGTTCGTACGCCCACGAAGAAAACGGCAGCGAAAGCTCGGTCTCCGATGTCGGCGAGAAGCAGATGCCGAACGGATTGGCCTGTCCGTCCCGCAGTGACCACCGTTCCCAAAGACGTGTCGGCCCGGTGCGGGCCGAGGTGGCTTCCGGTTCATCGTGTACCCACAAAAGCTCCAGGAATCCGTGTTCGAAGAAGAAGCGGCGGTTCGACGTGCCCTGGCCGGGATGCACGTTCCGGCTGCCCTCATTGAAGCCGGCATCCAGCAGCGCCTGCGATTCAGGGGCGCCGGCAGATGTACAGACGAAGATGTGGTCGAGGCAGAGTGTCATTTGCGCGGCCCAATGTTCAAGCTCAGTCGTGGGCGAAGCCATCCGCTGCGGCAAAAGCTGAGACCGCATGCGCTTTGCTCCACTGCGCATTGAGCGGCGTACATAGCAGTGCCAGAGATGGCGCGTTGTCAGGGTGTATCTGCGCCTCTATTCGATTCAACTGCAGCTCCCGGAAACCCCAGATGATGATTGCTTTTAGATCGGATAAACGACTGCAGGCTCCCCACCCACAGGTCCCCAATCGGTCAGCCCCTTGCCGTTGAGGGGGAGTCCACATACGCGGTGTTAGGCCGCATGATTTGCACCCCTGTTTTTTAGCAACCAAGCAAGGTACGAAGCAGCAGTAAGGTCGTAGGCAAGACAGAAACCCGGCCACCAGTCCGGCACACCGGCATTCACAACGAAATGCGGGTGTAGGAAATCAAAGACTGCGTGGCCGGCAAGACCGGCAACGACAATCCACGGACTGCGCTTGAACCCGATGATGGCAACGAAGGCGAAGACCGCCAAAGCCAATAGTTCTGTAGCCAGTGTCGATGCGGACGCTCCCATCACTGCGAAGAGTACATAGTACGAGGCAATGACAATGAGCACCACGGCGTAGAAGCCGCGTTCTTTGTCGAATCCAACAAGGGTTGCTAGAACTGAGACCAGGCTAGCTACTGCGAATCCAAGTAGGTATTCCATCAAGGTCGGATTATCTGCGGCGCAACCTAGAGATCAGGGTGCTGCATGGATTGATCGCGCCGCGTCCCTTGGAGCGAAGTGTTATGCGTTTGTTGAAGCAGGCGCGATAGCTCTGTGAAAAATTCGCTGCGCTAAAAAACACCTGAGCAGGGCCAACAAATTCGACCAACCCGACGGAGTCCCCTCCCAGGGCCAGCAACATGTTCGACCGAATTTGCGAAGCGGCGGCAGACCGTGTCGCAGCCTACAGACCCCTGTGCACGCCGTCGACTGAGCAACGGCGTTCGTATTGCAACCCGTCTGCAACGCCCACACTGTGTCGACATTGTGTCGACACAGTGGCGCCGCCAGTCGCCGGCGCTGCTCGAGCCAGCAGGCACCCAAAACCCAATCCCCATGCAAATCAAAGGCTTGGGCGTATTCATCGAAGCGCGCGCCCCATGGCACGCCCATTGCAAAGAAGCCCGCAGGCAATCCCGCCCGCCGCTTCTTTTTGATGAGGTTTCCATGAGCATCGACGCCATCCTGATCGCACCTGCCCAGCTCGCCGCCCTGCAAGCGGCCGAACCCACGGTGGTCATCGACACCCGCGACGCGGACACCTTTGCTGCGGGCCACATCCCCGGCGCGGTGAACCTGCGCGAAGTGTTCACCTTCCTGGCCACTTCCACGCCGGAAGGCCTGAAGGAGCTCAAGGCCACATTTGCCAAGGTGCTGGGCGATGCCGGCCTTTCCGGCCAGGAAACCGCCGTGTTCTACGAAGACGCGATGAACAGCGGCTACGGCCAGTCGTGCCGGGGCTACTACCTGCT
>JALORL010000301.1 GCA_025458915.1 Hydrogenophaga sp. | reverse complement strand
GCCGTGCTGATGTGGAAGGCACCGCACTGCAGCGCCGCAATGCCTTCGTGCGCAAGCTGCGTGCGGCAGTCGATCAGCCGCGCCTTCTCGGCACCATAGGCCATGGCCTTGCGGGGAATTTCGTCGTAATCCGGTTCATCGGGCTGGCCCAGATTGGCGGTGTACGCGTAGGGAATGGCGCCCTTCTGCTTCATCCACAGCAGCGCGGCGCTGGTGTCGAGACCGCCGGAGAAGGCGATGCCCACTTTTTGCTGGAGGGGGAGGGACTGGAGGATGGTGGCCATGGTTCGGGTCCGTGGGTTCAGGTTCAGCCGAAGTGGCAGATGTAGTGGTAGGGCTCGGTCACGCGGATCTGGAAGCTGCTGTTGGCCGGCACGTCGAACTTCTCGCCAGGGCCGCTTTTCACCCAGCTGCCGCTGCCGGCCAGCAGGTATTCGCAGGAGCCGGCCACGCACTCCATGATTTCGGCTGCGCCGGTGTTGAAGGTGAGCGTGGCGGGCAGGATCACGCCGACCGACTTCTTCGTGCCGTCGGCCAGTGTGATGCCGTGGCTCACGCATTTGCCGTCGAAGTACACATTGGCCTGGGTGGCGACGGTCACGCCGCTGAATTGGGTGGTGCTCATGGATGGGGTGATTGGTGGGCAGAGGGCCGTTGGAGCGGTCGGGAGATCCGTGATTTTAGGCAGCTGCCCAAGCGGCGGGATCGAAGCCCACGGTGATGCGGCCGTCCGCCCACTCCACCACCGGCCGTTTGATCGCGCTGGCATGGGCCAGCAGCAGGGTGCGGGCCGAAGCGGCGTCGCTCACGCCTGCGCGCAGCGTTTCGTCCAGTCCACGCCAGGTGGTGCCCTTGCGGTTGACCAGCACCTCCCAGCCGGCGGCCCGCAGCCAGCGATCCAGAGCGGCGGGGGGAACGCCCTGTTTCTTGAAGTCGTGGAACTGGTGTGCGATGCCCTGGGCCTGCAGCCAGTCGCGGGCCTTCTTCACCGTGTCGCAGTTTGGAATGCCATACAGCGTGGTGATGGCTGGGGAGGGGGATGCCGACGTGCTCATCCCCGGATTGTCCCCGACACCCGGAGATCGCTGACGCCGATGGGACAATCTGCAGATGCTCGACATCGCCGTCCCCGATCATCCCCTCACCCTGGCCGACTGGCTGGCCCATGCCGAGCGTCTGCATCCGCAGGCGATCGACATGGGTCTGGACCGCGTGCAGGCGGTCGCCAGCCGAATGGCCCTGCGCCTGCCGTGCCCGGTCATCACCGTGGCCGGCACCAATGGCAAGGGCAGCACCTGCGCCATGCTGGAATCGGTCTACGGGCAGGCCGGGTATCGCACCGGGCTGTATACCTCGCCCCATCTGGTTCACTTCGAGGAGCGCTGCCGCATCGGCGGCGAACCGGTGGACGCTGCCGATCTGGTGCCCGCCATGGCCGAGGTGGAGCAGGCCCGGCGCGGCCAGGGGTCTGACCAGCCCGAGATCAGCCTGACCTACTTCGAATTCACCACGCTGGCGATCCTGCGCACGCTGGAACGCTCGGGTGTGGATGTGGCCATTCTGGAGGTCGGGCTTGGTGGACGGCTGGACGCGGTGAACATCATCGACACCGACTGCGCCATCATCACCAGCATTGCCCTGGACCACATGGCCCTGCTCGGTCCCGACCGCGAATCCATCGGGTACGAGAAGGCGGGCATCATGCGCACCGGCCGCCCGGTGGTCGTGAGCGACCCGGTACCGCCGCAGAGCATTCTGGACCGGGCCACCGAAATCGGCGCGGTGCTCTGGCGACTGGGCAAGGACTTTCACTTCGCGGGCGACCAGCAGCAGTGGGGCTGGGCCATGCACCCGTCGCACGGCGGGCGGCGTTTCAGCGGCCTGGCCTATCCAGCGCTGCGCGGCGCCAACCAGCTCGTCAATGCTTCCGGGGTGCTGGCGGCAGTGGAGGCGCTTCGCCCCCGCCTCCCAGTGACGGCCCAGGCGGTGCGCAACGGCCTTGTGCTGGTGGAGCTGCCCGGGCGATTCCAGATCGTGCCGGGCACGCCTACGCTGGTGCTCGATGTGGCCCACAACCCGCACTCGGTGGCAGCCCTTGCCGAGAACCTGGATGCCATGGGGTACTACCCCACCACCCGGGCGGTGTTCGGTGCCATGGCCGACAAGGATCTGCCCGCCATGCTGCAGCGAATCGCGCCGCTGGTGGACCACTGGTACCTCACCGATCTGCCCCTGGAGCGGGCCATCAAGGCCGACGCTCTGGCGCCGGTGGTGCTGCGCGAGCAGCCCGATGCCAAGCCGATCCAAAGCCGGGTTGCGGGCTGCTACCCCGACCCCATGAGCGCCCTGCGTGCAGCGGTCTCCGAGGCAGACCCCACTGATAGAATCGTGGTCTTTGGGTCGTTCTTCACGGTGGGCGGGGTGCTGCAACAAGGCATCCCGAGGTTGTCGGCCAAACACCTGCCCGGCTGAACACCTGCCCGGCTGAAAAGGGCGGTGGCCCAAACGGCCCTGGGCCCTGCATCCTTTCCATCCGAATGATCAAGTCCCGCTCAGCCTCTACCGGTCCGGTTCCTGCGCCGCCGCAAAGCATCGACGCCATCCGGCGCCGTGCCCGCCACCGGCTGATTGGTGCAAGCATGCTGGTGCTGGTCGGCGTGGTCGGTTTTTCCCTGCTGTTCGACACCCAGCCCCGGCCGCTGGCCGTGGACATTCCCATCGAAATTCCCGCCAAGTCCGCGCCCGCTCCCACACCTTTGCCCCTGGAAGCGCCGACTGCACAGGCCCCGGTGCCAGCCGAGAGCGTTGACCAGGCCGCCACGGCATCGACCAGCGCACCACAAGCGGCTGCGTCCCAGCCCGTTGACGTTCCAGAGACCGCGCCCGCCCCGCCGCCCCCGCCCACCGAAT
>JALORL010000300.1 GCA_025458915.1 Hydrogenophaga sp. | reverse complement strand
GAACACCCAGTTCTTCGAGCAGGATGTGCGGCGCCATGCTGGCGGTGCTGGGGTAGTAATGCAGCTGGATCATGGTCATTGCGACGGGGTGGATACGCCAAAGAGGCGGGCTCCATTGTCCCAGCCTATGCGCCGGGCCGCCTCGGGCGGCAGGCCGCCCAGCCAGGTGCGGTAGCCGCGCATGAGGTCGTCTTAATACAGCCAGCGCTGGTTGACCCAGGTGTCGGAGCCGATCAGGAAGCGATCCGGGTACTTCAGCAGCAGTTCGCGCCAGGCGGGGCAGAGCTGACCGCCTTCGCAGGTGAGGCCGGGGCGGTAGGAGAGTTCGCCCATGAGCGTGGGGTACCTGGCCATGAGTTCGTCCACGCGTTCGACGGGCGAACCGCCAATGCCGGTGTGGGCCCAGACAAGACGAAAGCCCCCACGCTCCGCCGTTTCACGGGTCGCTGCCCCCCAAGGGGGCTGACCTTGCTTGGGGCGGCCCGGCGCTGCGGTCTCAAGGCCCCCACGCTCCGCCGTTTCACGGGTCGCTGCCCCGGCAACGGGAAGGGTCCCGGTGCCATCCCGGGACGGGGGCTGACCTTGCTTGGGGCGGCCCGGGGCTGCGGTCTCATCGCTCGCCGGCAACTGGCCTTTGCGAGCGGTGTGCGCCATCAGCAGGTCGATGGCCGCATCATCCACATGGGCAAGGATGGCCAGGCCTTTTTCTTCGGCCAGCGCCATGAGTTCGCGCGCCACCGGGCCGTTGGCGTTGGCGCTGTCGTAGAGGTGGAATTCACCGAGGCCGCGGTAGGGCCCGGACGGCGTGCCGGCGGCGAGTTCGGTGCGCACCAGCTCAGCGATGCTGGTCGCGGGCCTGGGCCAGGGCCTTGGTGCCGTCGTTCGGGCGCGAGTTGGCGACGATGGCGCGCACGCCGTTGCGCTGCATGCGCGCCAGCACGTCGCTCAGCGGGTGCGGGCAGCCGGGTGATGCACCGTCGTGCACGCAGGCTTCGTCGTTGTAGTGCAGGTGGGCGTCGAACAGCGGGCCGCTGTAGTCGGCGGCGAATGCCGTCGGGATTGACAGGGAGGCCGCCATCAGCGTGCCGACCCAGTGACGCCAGCGTTTCGTCATGGGAAGGCCCGCCTGCGGCGCTACGGCATCAGCCCAGGTGCTTGGCGAAGAAGGCCAGCGTGCGTTCGCGTGCCTTCAGCGCGGCGGGGGCGTCGTACGAGCCGCGCTGGTCGCAGTTGAAGCCGTGGTTGGCGGGATAGACATGCACTTCCACGCCGGGCTGGGCCTTCTTGAAGGCTTCCACGGTGTCGAGCGGAATCCAGTGGTCCTGCTCGCCGAAGTGGGCCATGACTGGCACGGTGGGTTGGCGGCCGGCGTCGGCCTCGGCGGTCATGCCACCCCCGTAATAAGGCACGGCGGCCGAGAGGCCCTTGAGCATGCAGGCGCTGCGCCAGGTGAGCAGGCCGCCCCAGCAGTAGCCCACGATGCCGACCTTGCCGGCCTTTGCAGCGTGGTCGATGGCAGCCTGGATGTCGGGCATGACGCCGGGCGCGGGCAGCGCCTCCACGGCGGTCTTCAGGCCGAAGCCCTGGCCCATGTCGGCTTCGGTGTAGCCCAGCTCCACGCCGGCCTGCACGCGGTGGAAGGTGGACGGGGCCACGACGAAGTAACCGTCGGAAGCAAAGCCGTCGGCCACCGAGCGGATGTGCGAATTGACGCCGAAGATCTCCTGCAGCACGACCAGACCGCCCTTGGGTTGGCCGCCAGGTTCGGCCACATAGGCGGGGAAGCTGAAGCCGTCGGCGGCTTGAAGATGGATGAATTGACCCATGGTTGCTCCTGTTGTCGTGGACGAAGTGGGGAAGAAAACGGTTAATGCATTCAGGCACCGAGGCGGCGGGCCACGAAGTCGAGGCGGTCCTGGCCCCAGAAGATTTCACCGTCGATGACGTAGCTGGGCGCGCCGAAGACGCCGGCGTCGATGGCCTGGCGGGTGTGTTCGGCGTAGCGGGCCTGCACGTCGGGCTGCTGAGATTGCTCCAGGCGGGCAGCATCCAGCCCGGTTTCGCGCAGCAGCGCAGCCAGCGTGGCCGGGTCGGCCGCGTCGCGTTCTTCGGCCCAGATGGCGCGGCCCACCGCGCCGGTCAGGCGCAGAGCGGCGTCGCTGCCGTCGTGCAGGGCCACAGCGGTGATCAGCCAGCCGGCCGGGTCGCCGGCCACCGGAAAGAAGCGGGGCTGCGGGTTCAGGGGAATGCCCAGCGCTTCGCTGAAGCGTCGCAGTTCCACCAGCCGATAGGCCTGGCGCTGCGGGGCGCGCTTGGGCAGCGGCAGGCCGCCCGAGGCGGGGAAGACCTGTCCGAAGTCGACCGGCAGCACCTTGACCTGGGCACCGGTATCGCGCAGCAGCGTGGTGAAGCGGGCGTGGCCCAGGTACATCCAGGGGCTCTGGGGGGCAAAGTAGTAGTCGACTGTGCGACGCATCGGGGTCTCCTCGGACTGTTGTAATGCATTGGCTCAACCGGGCCGCCAGCGGACGTTGTACGCGAAGCGGCCACTTTATGCAGGAGACGGGAAATGGACAAGCATGGGCCCCAGGTGCTGCTGGTGACCGGTGGCGGACGCGGCATTGGCGCGGCCACGGCGAAACTGGCAGCGCAGCAAGGTTGGCGGGTCGCGGTGAACTACACGGCCAACTCGCTGGCCGCCGACGAGGTGGTGCGGCAGATCCGCGCCGACGGCGGCAGCGCCATGGCAGTGCGCGCCGACGTGGCCGACGAGGCCCAGGTGCTGGCCATGTTCGAACGCATCGACGCGAAGTTCGGACCCCTGACCGGGCTGGTGAACAATGCCGGCGTGGTGGACGTGAGCGCCCGCCTGGACGAGATGGACCTGGCGCGCTGGCGCCGCATGTTCGACGTGAACGTGATGGGCACCTTTCTTTGCGCGCGCGAGGCGGTGCGGCGCATGAGCACGCGGCATGGCGGTTCGGGCGGGGCGATCGTGAACGTATCCAGCGCGGCCTCGCGCCTGGGCTCGCCGGCCCAGTACGTGGACTACGCGGCGGCCAAGGGCGCGGTGGACGCGTTCACCATCGGCCTGGCCAGGGAAGTGGCGAACGAAGGCATCCGGGTGAACGCGGTGCGGCCCGGCCTGATCGAGACCGAGATCCACGCCAGCGGTGGACTGCCGAACCGGGTGAACGACCTCAAGCACCTGGTGCCGATGCAGCGCGGCGGTACGGCCGACGAGGTGGCGCAGGCCATCGTGTGGCTGCTGTCGGACGCGGCCAGCTACACGACGATGAGCTTGCTCGACGTATCAGGGGGACGATGAATGAAGACCCCCACGCTCCGCCGCTGCGCGGGTCGCTGCCCCCCAAGGGGGCGCGTTTCACCTTGGGGCGGCCCGGCGGTGAAACATGCCCCCACGCTCCGCCGCTGCGCGGGTCGCTGCCCCCCAAGGGGGCGCGTTTCACCTTGGGGCGGCCCGGCGGTGAAACCATGACCGCCACCACACCCGAAAACAGCCCGCACATCAAGCTCTGGTGGGAAGACCTGGAGGTGGGGCAGAAACGCGACCTCGGTTCGCTGTCGCCCACCAAGGAAGAAATCATTGCTTTCGCCAGCCAGTTCGACCCGCAGCCCTTCCACCTGGACGAAGACGCCGGCAAGGCCTCGGTGTTCGGGGGCCTGAGCGCCAGCGGCTGGCACACCTGCGCGCTGGCCATGCGGCTGATGGTGACGAACTTCCTGCACGAGACA
>JALORL010000055.1 GCA_025458915.1 Hydrogenophaga sp. | reverse complement strand
ACCATGAAAAAAGCCGTCCAGCAACGCACCCTGGAAACCCGGTCTCGCCTCACTGCGGTGGCGCACGCGCTGGTCAACGCCAACGGCTTTGAGGCCCTGCGCATTGAAGACGTGGTGCTGGGCGCAGGTGTGGCCAAGGGGACCTTCTTTGCCCATTTCCAGGACAAGGACGAGCTCATGGACCTGCTGATCGGCGAGCGCATCAGCGCCCTGCTGGACCGCATGGCCAAGGCGCCTGCCCCCCGCGACGTGGAGCAGCTCACCCGCCGCCTCATGCCCCTGGTGGACCTCATGGCCTCCGAGCGCTATGTGTTCGACGTGATCCTGCGCCGCTCGGGCGCTGCGGCGCTGGAACAGATCGGTCCGATTGCCATGACCTTCGGCCGGCTGGGTGAAATCGTGGGTCAGTGGCTGGCGCAAGGCGCGTTCCGCAAGGACGTTCCGGTCGACATCCAGGTCGAAGGCGTGGAGGCCTTTCTGGTGCAGACGCTGGCGCTCAACTTCTGCGCCCTGCACCAGGACAAACCCATGAAGGAGCGGCTGCTGCCGTATCTGCGCGCCTGGCTGGCCCCGGTGGCCACCTGAAGCAGCGTGGGGGCTTGGGCCCTTGCGGACTGGCCCGATCCCGCCAAATCGGCGTACACTGCGCGCTGCTCCGGGGTGCCCAGGCCTTACAGGCCGGCGCTGAGATGGTGGAAACACCGAACCCGTGAACTTGATCTGGCTAATACCAGCGAAAGAAGAGCGCAGCCCGGCAGGGCCTGCACCCCACCCGCTCCCCTCGAGCGGGTCTGTCCCTCACCGGGGCAGGGGCGCATGGTTTGAAGGGCGGTCTCCGGAGCGGAACCCGAATGTGTTGATCCGCCCCACCCTGGAGACCGCCGCCATGAACGCCCCCGACAAGATCTCGTTTGCCGACCAGTTCGCGCTCAGCCGCGAACCCTTCCCCGCTTCCCGCAAGGTGTACGTGCCCGGCTCGCAGGCCGGCATCCAGGTGCCGATGCGCGAGATCCTGCTCACCAACGGTGAGCGCATCACGGTGTACGACACCTCCGGCCCCTACAGCGACCCGGCCGCGAGCATCGACGTGCGCAAGGGCCTGCCGGATGTGCGCAGCGGCTGGATCGACGCCCGTGGCGACACCGAGCGCTACGACGGTCGCCAGCGCCAGGCGCTGGACGACGGCATCAAGAACGAAGCGGCGCAGAACGGCGTGACGGTGGAGCGCATCGAAGCCCTGCGCGCCGAGGCCGCCGGCCTGCAGCGCCAGCCGCGCCGCGCCAGGAGCGGCATGAACGTGAGCCAGATGCACTACGCCCGCAAGGGCATCGTCACGCCCGAGATGGAATACGTGGCGCTGCGCGAAAACGGCAAGCGCGAATGGATGCGCGAGTACCTGGGCGACCCGGCACGCGAGGCCCGCCTGCGCGGCAACCCCATGGGCGCGCGCATTCCCGAGGTGTTCACGCCCGAGTTCGTGCGCGACGAAGTGGCGCGTGGCCGCGCCATCATTCCGGCCAACATCAACCACCCTGAAGTGGAGCCCATGGCCATCGGGCGCAACTTCGGCGTGAAGATCAACGCCAACATCGGCAACTCGGCTGTGACCTCCAGCATCGAGGAAGAGGTGGACAAGCTGGTGTGGGCGATCCGCTGGGGTGCCGACAACGTGATGGACCTTTCCACCGGCAAGAACATCCACACCACGCGCGACTGGATCGTGCGCAACAGCCCGGTGCCCATCGGCACGGTGCCGATCTACCAGGCCCTGGAAAAAGTGGGCGGCGTGGCCGAAGACCTGACCTGGGAAATCTACCGCGACACGCTGATCGAGCAGGCCGAACAGGGCGTGGACTACTTCACCATCCACGCCGGCGTGCGACTGGCCTACATCCACCTCACGGCGCAGCGCCGCACGGGCATCGTCAGCCGCGGTGGCTCCATCCTGGCCAAGTGGTGCATCACCCACCACAAGGAAAACTTCCTCTACACGCACTTCGAGGAAATTTGCGAGATCATGAAGGCGTATGACGTGAGCTTCTCGCTCGGCGATGGCCTGCGCCCCGGCAGCGCGGCGGATGCGAACGACGAAGCCCAGTTCGCCGAACTCAAGACGCTGGGCGAGCTGACTCAGGTGGCCTGGAAGCACGACGTGCAGACCATGATCGAAGGCCCCGGCCACGTGCCCATGCACCTGATCCAGGCCAACATGGACGAGCAGTTGAAGCACTGCCACGAAGCACCGTTCTACACCCTGGGCCCGCTGACCATCGACATCGCACCGGGCTACGACCACATCGCCTCGGCCGTGGGCGCGGCCATGATCGGCTGGATGGGAACGTCGATGCTGTGCTACGTGACGCCGAAGGAACACCTGGGCCTGCCCGACCGCGACGACGTGAAGCAGGGCATCATTGCCTACAAGATCGCGGCGCATGCCGCCGACATTGCCAAGGGCCACCCGGGCGCCCGCGCGCGCGACGACGCCATGAGCAAGGCGCGTTTCGAGTTCCGCTGGCGCGACCAGTTTGCGCTCGGCCTGGACCCGCAGACCGCTGAGGACTACCACGACGAAACCCTGCCCAAAGACTCCAGCAAGGAAGCGCACTTCTGCTCCATGTGCGGCCCGAAGTTCTGCAGCATGAAGATCACGCAGGACGTGCGGGACTACGCTGCGGCCAAGGGTGTGAGCGAAGAAGCCGCGCTGGCCGAGGGTATGGCGCAGAAGAGCGCGGAGTTCAAGGCCGTGGGCGGCGCGTTCTATGTGCCGGTGGATGCCATCGGCAAGAAGGGCTGAGCACCATGCGCATCGGCCTCGCCGGCGCGGGTGTGCTGGGGCGGTTGCTGGCCTGGCAGTTGTCCCGGGCCGGGCACGCGGTCACGGTGTTCGACCCCGCGCCCGGGCCGCAGGCACCACCCACCGGCCAGTTGGGCGCGGTGCAACATGCCGCCGGCTTCACCGCCGCCGGCATGCTCAGCCCGGTGGCCGAGCTGGACAACGCCGGGCCCGACATCGCCCGTCTCGGCTGGCGTTCGCTGGCGCTGTGGCGTGAGGTCGCCGACACCCTGCGCGCCGAGGGCTGCACCACGCCCCTCTTCGCGCAGCACGGCAGCCTGATGGTGGCGCACAGCGCCGACCTGGGTGCGGCGCGGCGGGTGCTGGCACGGCTCGAAACAGCCCCCACCCTTTCGGCCGACCTGCCGCCGCCTCGCCCGCTGGACCGCGCAGCGCTGGCCGAGCTCGAGCCTGCACTGGCCCCGGGGTTGCATGCGTGGTTGCTGCCCGGGGAAGCGCAGGTGATGCCGCGCGAAATGCTGGCTGCGCTGGCGGAACATGCCCACGGCGTGGACTGGCGATGGGGCTGCCGGGTGGAGCGGGTTGAACCCGGTGCGCTGCACATCGAGGGGCTGGGTGTTCTACCGTTCGATCTGGCGGTGGATGTGCGGGGGCTGGGTGCGCGCACTAAACCAACGCCACCCAGGCCCAATACCGTTCGCCCTGAGCCTGTCGAAGGGCTCTCACACTCCGGGCAGGAGGGGCTTCAACAAGCGCAGCCCGAACGGAATGCATTGCAAGCCACAGACCTGGTCAGCCGCGTGCGCGGCGTGCGCGGTGAAATCATCTGGCTGCACGCGCCCGGCGTGAATCTGCAACGCCCGGTGCGGCTGCTGCACCCGCGCCACCGTGTGTACATCGTGCCGCGCCCGGGCAACCTGTTCGTGGTCGGGGCCAGCGAAATCGAAAGCGAGGACCGCTCACCGGTGAGCCTGCGCAGCGCGGTGGAACTCATGGCCGCCGCCCACAGCGCCGTGCCCGAACTGGCCGAAGCGCGCATCGTGCACATGGAAGCCAACCTGCGCCCGGCCCTGCCCGACAACGAGCCGCACACGCACACCGAACCCGGCCTGCTGCGCATCAACGGCCTGTTCCGCCACGGCTGGTTACTGGCGCCGGCGCTCGTTCAGGATGCGCTGGTGGGAACAGGACTCCCCCCTGCGCCGCTGCGCGGCTTCTCCCCTCCCGTTCCGGAGGGGGGACACAGCCTGGGGCCGGGCGAAGCCCGTTCCTCGGCTGTCCTGGTTAACTCCCCTCACTGACCCTGTCATGCTGACCTTCAACGACCTCACCCTGCCCTGCCCGCCCGGCCTCACGCTGTCCGCGTTGCTGAGCGCTCAGCAGGTGGACGCCGAGCGGGTGGCCACGGCCGTCAACGGCACTTTCGTTCCGCGCGATCAACGCGCCGCCACACTGCTGCAACCCGGCGACACAGTGCTGACGTTCCAGGCCATCGTCGGCGGCTGACGCGCGTTCGCTTCACACCCACAACACGCCAGGGAGACCCCATGTTCCGCACCATGCTCAAGTCCAAGATCCACCGCGTTGCAGTGACGCAGTGCGAGCTGCACTACGAAGGCTCCTGCGCCATCGACGAAGACCTGCTGGACGCCGCCAACCTGCTGGAAAACGAGCAGATTCACATCTGGAACATCAACAACGGCGAGCGTTTCATCACCTACGCCATCAAGGGCGAACGCGGTTCGGGAATGATTTCGGTGAACGGCTCGGCTGCACGCCGCGCGTCGGTGGGCGACCTGCTCATCATTGCCGCGTTTGCCCAGGTGCATGAAGACCAGCTGGCCGCGCACAAACCCAAGCTCGTGTTCGTGGACGAACACAACCGCGCCAGCGGGGCGCGCGACTTCGTCCCCGTGCAACCACAGCCACTGCCCCAGACCGTTTGAACCATGTCCGACCTCACTGTTTACGGCACCAAACTGCAAAGCCGCTTCTTCCTCGGCACCGCGGGCTACCCCTCGCCGCAGGTGCTGGCCGACAGCATCGCCACCAGCGGTACGCAGGTGGTCACCGTGGGCTTGAAACGCACCCTGGCCGCCGGCGGCGACAACGGTTTCATCGACATGATCCGCGCCGCCATGCAGGAGCGCGGCGCGCGCCTGCTGCCCAACACCGCCGGCTGCCGCACCGCGCGCGAAGCCATCACCCTGGCGCACATGGCGCGCGAGCTGTACGGCACGCCCTGGATCAAGCTCGAAGTGGTGGGCGACGAACACACCCTGCAACCCGACCCCTGGGGCACGGTGGAGGCCGCGGCGCAGCTCACGAACGACGGCTTTTCGGTGTTCCCCTACTGCACCGACGACCTCGTGACCTGCCAGCGCCTGCTCGACGCCGGCTGCGAAGTGCTCATGCCCTGGGGCGCACCCATCGGCTCCGGCCAGGGCCTCATCAACCCGTTCGCGCTGCGCACCCTGCGCGCCCGCCTGCCCGGCGTACCGCTGGTGGTGGACGCCGGCATTGGTGCCCCCAGCCACGCGGCCGCCGCCCTGGAGCTGGGGTTTGATGCCGTGCTGCTGAACTCCGCCGTGAGCCAGGCGGTGGACCCGGTGCGCATGGCGCGGGCCTTCGGCTTGGCGGTGGAAGCCGGGCGCGCGGCGTTCGAGGCCGGTGTGATGGCGCCGCAGGACATGGCGGTGGCGAGCACGCCGGTTTCCGGACATCCTTTTTTGATCGATTGAACTAAAACCCATGTTTGGGCAACCGAGGTTCCTTTCACCCTGAGCCTGTCGAAGGGCTCAGCACGAACGGGGTACAAGTACCAAGGCACCATGAATCCGAACCCATTCCCCATCATCTGGAGCATTGCCGGCACCGACAGCGGTGGCGGCGCCGGCCTCGCAGCCGACCAGCGTGCCGCTGACGCGCTGGGCGTGCACTGCTGCACCGTGGTGGCCGGCATCACGGCGCAGAGCACCACCGAGGTGACGCACATCGAGGCCACACCGCCCCATGTGCTGCAGGCACAGCTCGACACCCTGGCGCGCGACCTGCCGCCACAGGCCATCAAGACCGGGCTGCTCGGCAGTGCAGAAAACGTGCGCGTGCTGGCGCGCTTCGTGGACCAGCTGCGCACCGAACGCCCGCTGGCCCTGGTCGTGGACCCGGTGCTGCGCGCCAGCACCGGCGCCGCCCTGGCGAACGAAGAACTGCGCCTGGCCTACCGCGACCTGCTGCTGCCACGCGCCACTGCCATCACCCCCAACCAGGCCGAAGCCGTGGCCCTGCTGGGCGACGGTTTCAGCGGCGACATTCCGGCCCAGGCCCTGGCGCTGCGGGCACTGGGCTGCGAAGCGGTGGTGATCACCGGCGGCGACGCCGGCGCCACCGGGCCGCAAGGCAGCCTGTCCATCGACTGGCTGGACACGCCACAGGCCCGGGGCTGGTTGGGCCTGCCGCGCGAGAACACGCCACACAACCACGGCACCGGCTGCACCTTTGCCTCAGCGATGGCGGCAGCGCTCGCCCTGGGCTGGGTGGGGGCCGACGCGGCGGTGCTGGCCAAGATGGCCGCCACCCACGCACTGCGCCATGCGCGCGCCGTCGGACGCGGCGTGGGGCCGGTGATCGCCCGCGCGGGCTTCGGCACCGATCCGTCGCTGCTGCCGCGCCTGACGCTCGGCGCCGAAGCACCGCAGAGCTGGGCCACCCGCGAGCGCGGAGAACCACCGGGGGTCTACGCCATCGTGGACAGTGCCGAACGGGTGCGGCAATGTGTGGCCGCCGGAGCGCGCACGGTGCAGCTGCGCATCAAGCGCCCTTCTCTCACGCCGGCCAATGACGCGGCATGGCGCGCCCATCTGGCCGGCGAAATCCGCAGCGCGCTGGCAGCCGCCGAGTCTGCCGGCGCCACGCTCTACATCAACGACCACTGGCAACAGGCGCTGGCCCTCGGGGCGAAGGCGCTGCATCTCGGGCAGGAAGACCTGCTCGCCCTGTCCCCGGCAGAACAGGCGCAACTCGCCCAGTCCCGCGCCAGCGGCGTGGCACTGGGCCTGAGCTCGCACAGCCTGTGGGAGCTGTGCCGCGCCCACGCCCTGCTGCCCGACTACATTGCCTGTGGCCCGGTGTGGCCCACCACCACCAAGGACATGCCCTGGGTGCCCCAAGGCCTCGACAACCTGGCGTGGTGGGCACACATGGCGCCCGCACCCGTGGTGGCCATTGGCGGCATCCTCGCACCGGAACAGCTCGGTCAGGCTGCCGCCTGCGGCGCCGAAGGGGGCTGCGTGGTGCGCGGCCTGGGCGACGACCCGACCCGCACCTGGCCGGCCTGGCAGCAGGCCTGGAACCAGGGCCGGCAACGCCCGGCATCTGCCGTTCCGGAACTGCCGCACCCCACCCTACCTGGCCGAGCGGGCTGACAGGAAAAACATCTCGCGGGCATCGGGCCTGTCAAGCCCGACGATCAAGCTTGTGTTCGGTCGTGTTTTCTAGAATGGACCGATGCACGCTGCGCCTTTCTCGGAGTTCGCCCTGCTGTTGATGGCAGCCGCGTTGGCCGGCGCACTGTTTGTGCGGCTGCGACAACCCGTGCTGATCGCCTACATCGTGATTGGCATCGCATTGGGGCCAGCGGGCTTTTCGCTGGTGCAGGCGCACGACCAGATCGACCTGCTGGCGCAGATCGGGGTGACGGTGCTGCTGTTCGTGGTGGGCCTGAAGCTGGATCTGCAACATGTGCGCCACATCGGCCCGGTCGCGCTGGCCACCGGACTCGGACAACTGGCCTTCACCATCGTGTTCGGTTTCGTGCTGATCCTGCTGCTGGGCAAATCGCCCGTGGAAGCGCTGTACGTGGCCGTCGCACTCACCTTCTCCAGCACCATCATCATCGTCAAGCTGCTGTCGGACAAACGCGAGCTCGACAGCCTGCACGGTCGCATTGCCGTGGGGTTCCTGATCGTTCAGGATCTGGCCGTGGTGCTGGCCATGATGGCCATGAGCGCGCTCAAGACCAGCGATGTGGGAACCACAGGCGAGTTGGGCTGGATAGCCGTGGCCGCCTCACTGCTGGGCCGTGTAGCGGCGGCCGTGGTGGTGATGGCGTTGCTGATGCGCTTTGTGCTGCCCTGGGTGCTGACGACCATGGCCAGATCGCAGGAACTGCTGCTGATCTTTGCACTGGCCTGGGGCGTGGCACTGGCCGCGCTGGGCGAATGGGCGGGCTTCAGCAAGGAGGCTGGCGCCTTTCTCGCCGGTTTTTCGCTGGCTTCCACGCCCTATCGCGAGTCCGTCAACGCCCGCCTGACCGGCATTCGCGACTTCCTGCTGCTGTTCTTTTTCATCGACCTGGGGGCCAAGCTGGAACTCTCCACGCTGGGCGCGGAGTTGGGCTCAGCCGCGGTACTGTCGGTATTCGTGCTGGTCGGCAACCCGCTGATCGTCATGGCCATCATGGGTTTCATGGGCTACCGGCGCCGCACCGGTTTCCTGGCCGGGCTCACCGTGGCGCAGATCAGCGAGTTTTCCATCGTGTTCGTGGCCATGGGCATCTCATTGGGCCATGTGGGCGTGACCGCGTTGGGTCTGACCACACTCGTGGGGTTGATCACCATCACGCTGTCCACCTACATGATCCTGTATTCGCATCGCCTGTTCGAATGGCTGGCGCCCTGGCTGCGTCTGTTTGAACGCGCCCACCCGTTTCGGGAAATGGCAGTGGAAGACCGCCACGATGCCCAGGCAGGCACCGACATTCTGGTGTTCGGCATGGGCCGCTACGGCAGTCGCCTGCTTCAGCGCCTGCGCGAGCACGGGGTGCAGGCCGCGGGCGTGGACTTCGACCCTGAAGCTGTGCGCGATTGGCACCGCAAGGGCCTGCCGGTGCGTTTTGGGGACGCCGAAGATCCGGACTTTCTGGAATCGCTACCACTCGCCAACACACGCTGGGTGGTGAGCACGCTTCCGTCCGGTGATTCCAATCGGTCGCTGCTGAATGCACTTCGCGCTGGCGGCTACCAAGGCAGGGTCGCTGTGGCGGTACGCGACGAAACACCGTCCAGCGCTTCGGCGGTAACCGGATTCGACCGGGTGTTCAACCTGTTCGACGATGCGGCCGACCAGGCCACGCAGAAAGTGTGCGATGCCCTGTTGCAGGAGGATGTGCGCTCAGGGAAGGCAGAAAATGCAGGTGCACGCTTGACGCCCTCAGGGTCCATACTCCAACCACCACCCGCGCAGGACCCAGCATGACCACACGCCACAAGATCGATCTGAACGCCATTGTGGTCGCCACCGACTTCTCCACCGCCGCCCGGCGCGCCTGCGACCGCGCGGCGCTCATCGCTGGCAGCCAGTCCCTGCCACTGCACCTGATGCATGTGGTGCACGGCCACCTGCTGGACAGCCTGAAGGCCTGGCTGGACAACAGCAACCTGTGGCAGGTGCGCATGTCGCAACTCACCCGCAAGCGTCTGGATGACGAAGTGGTGCGCCTGCTGGCCGACGTGGGCGGCGACCTGATCCTGCTGTCGCATCTGGTGGAGGGCCAGCCGGTGGCCGAAATCTGCACCCAGGCCGAAGCGGTGGATGCCGGGCTGGTGGTGGTGGGCGCACGCGGCACCAACCCGATCCACCACCTGCTGGTGGGCACCACCGCCGAACGCTTGATGGGCAAGACGGCCACGCCGCTGCTGGTGGTGCGCACCGAGGCCACCGAGCCCTACCGACGCGTGCTGGTGCCGCTGGACTTCTCGCCCTGGTCGGAGCAGTCGCTGGAGCTGGCGCGCAGCGTGGCACCCGGCGCGCACCTGGTGCTGATGCACAGCTTCTCCATTCCGTTTGAGGAAAAGCTGCGCTTTGCCGGCGTGGACGACGCCACCCTGAGCCACTACCGCGAACGCGCGCGGCAGGACGCCCGCGACCACCTGCAGGCGCTGGTGGACCGCCACAGCCTGCTGCCCGACGAATTCACGCTCAGCCTGACCGAAGGCGACGCGCCCATGCACATCCTGATGCAGGCCAGCGAAAGCGCGTGCGACCTGATCGTGCTGGGCAAACACGGCCGCCAGGCGGCCGAAGAGCTGCTGCTTGGCAGCGTCACCAAGCATGTGCTGGCCGAGGCGGAGATCGACGTGCTGGTGTCCACGCGGCACACGGGCTGACGCCCCCGGACATCGCGGGGCCTGTCGGGGTGGAGGACAATGCCGCCGCCATGCACCCTGAACTGCCCGACGCCAACGCGCCCACCGACACCGATCTGCCGCCGCTGAACGCCACGCCGCCCGGCCTGTACCGCCACTACAAGGGCGGCTGGTACGCAGTGATCGACACCGTTCGCTGCAGCGAAACCCTGCAAGGCCTGACGGTGTACCGCGCCCTGTACGGCGGCTTCGGCCTGTGGGCAAGGCCGGCCGCCATGTTCCATGAAACGGCCGAGTTCCAGGGCCGCCCGCAGCGCCGCTTCACCCTCTGGAACCCGGCTGACGTGCCCCTGGGCGACTTGCCCACCGCACACGCTCTGGTGGCCTTTCTCCGCGACCAGGCCGCGCGCCGGGGCCTGGACCTGGACGCCACCCTGCGCCCACCCCCGCCCGAACCCACCACCTGCTGCGGGCGCGGCTGCAACGGCTGCGTGTGGGAAGGCTTCTACCACGCGATGGGGTACTGGCGCGACGATGCCATCGACTGCATCGCCAAGGCCGCCACTGCCACAACTAGCCTCCGGGGCGGCTGAACCCGTCAGCCGAACAGATCGCCCTGACCCCGCAGTGCCGCCGGCCGGAACTGGCTCAGGTCCAGCGGTTCGCGGTCGCGGTTGAAGCCCAGGCGGTCACAGGTTTTGACGAAGCGCTGGCGCAGCAGGTCGGCCCAGATGCCCTGACCCTTCATGCGGGTGGCGAAGTCGGCTTCGTAATCCTTGCCACCGTGCAGGTCCTGCACCCGGGCCATGACACGCGCCGCGCGGCCGGGCGCCGGCCTCAAAGGCCGCTTCCAGCACCTGCTCCAGGTCGGTGTTGATGAAGGGGATCTGCGGCGACACGCTCACGCCCACCGGCACACCGGCCTCGGCCAGCGTGCGGATGGTGCGCATGCGTCGGTGCGGTGCGGCGGCGCGCGGCTCCAGGATGCGCGCCAGCTTCGCGTCCAGCGTGGTGATGGTGACGTACACCGCCGCCAGCCGCTGCGCTCCCAGCGGGGCAAGCAGGTCCAGGTCGCGCTCCACACCGCTGCGTCCAGGTCGCGCTCCACACCGCTGCCCTTGGTGACCATGGCCAGCGGAAACCGCGCCGCGTTCAGCACCTCCAGCACCTGCCGCGTAAGGCGCAGTTCGCGTTCAATGGGCTGGTAGGCGTCGGTCACGGTGCCCACGGCCAACCGCTCGGGCACAAATCCGGGCCGCAGCAGTTCCCCGCGCAGCACCTGGGCAATGTTGCGCCTGGCCACCAGCCGGGTTTCAAAGTCCAGCCCCGGTGAGAGGTTCAGGTAGCTGTGGCTGGGCCGCGCGTAGCAGTACACGCAACCGTGTTCGCAGCCGCG
>JALORL010000299.1 GCA_025458915.1 Hydrogenophaga sp. | reverse complement strand
ACGATCCAGTCCTCGTGTTCGATGGCCATGCGCTCGAACACCTTGCGACCGGCCGGGGTGAGGCGGACCAGAAAGGCGCGCCGGTCGCCCTCCACCCCGACGCGCTCCACCAGGCCTTCGGCCACGAGCTGGTCGGTGATGCCGGTGACGTTGCCACCCGTGACCATGAGCCGATGCGACAGCTCCTTCATCTTCAGGCCTTCGGGATGGCGTTCCAGCTGGGCCATGAGGTCGAAGCGCGGCAGCGTGGTGTCGAAGCGTTCGCGCAGCTGGGTGCGCACGCGCTTTTCGATGAGTTGCGAGCAGGTGAGCAGGCGCAGCCACAACCGCAGTTCCTGCGCATGCTCGCTGTGGGCGCGGGCTTCGAGATCGAGCGTGTCGGGCGCGTTCATGGTGTTCAGGCGCTTTCTGCCGGGTCGGCTTTCGGGACGGCAGGCTGCAGACTCTGCTGGCGCACAACCTCGCGGTAGAGCTGGTCGCGCCCGCTGAGGTAGGGCGCCGGCCAGTCGATGGCGCGGGTTTGCAGCTTGGCCGCTTCGTGCAGCGTCCAGGCCGGGTCGGCCAGGTGCGGGCGGGCCACGGCGCAGAGGTCGGCGCGGCCGGCACCGATGATGCTGTTGGCGTGGTCGGCCTCGGTGATGGCGCCCACCGCCATGGTCAGGATGTCGACCTCGTTGCGGATGCGGTCGGCGAACGGCGTCTGGTACATGCGGCCGTATACCGGCCTGGCCTGGCGCGTGGTCTGGCCGGAGGAAACGTCGATCACGTCGCAGCCAGCGGCCTTGAACAGGCGTGCGATGGCAATGGCGTCGTCGGGCGTGTTGCCGCCGGGCGCCCAGTCGTGGGCGGAGATGCGCACGCTCATCGGCTTGTCCGCCGGCCACGCGGCACGCACGGCCGCGAACACTTCCAGCGGATAGCGGCAGCGGTTCTCCAGCGAGCCGCCGTATTCGTCGGTGCGCTGGTTGGTGAGCGGGCAGATGAAGGCCGAGAGCAGGTAGCCGTGGGCACAGTGCAGCTCCAGCCAGTCGAAGCCGGCGGCCGCCGCGCGGCGCGTGGATGCCACGAAGGCGGCGGTGGTGGCGTCCATGTCGGCGCGGGTCATGGCGCGCGGCACCTGGTTCTGCGGGCCGTAGGCCACAGGGCTGGCGGCGATCAGCGGCCAGTTGCCGTCGTGCAGCGGCTCGTCGATGTCGTGCCAGCCGAGCTGGGTGGAGCCCTTGGGGCCGCTGTGGCCGAGCTGCAGGCCCATGCTTGCGCTGCTGTGGGCGTGCGTGAACGCCACAATGCGTTGCAGCGCTGCCTGCTGCTCGTCGTTCCACAGGCCGGGGCAGCCGGGGGTGATTCGGCCCTCGGGTGTGGGGCTGGTCATCTCCACCATCACCAGCGCGGCGCCGCCCACGGCGCGGGCGCCGAGGTGCATGAGGTGCCAGTCGCCAACCACGCCGTCGACCGCCTTGTACTGTGCCATCGGCGAGACCACGATGCGGTTCTTCAGCTCAACGCTGCGCACTTTCAGGGGCAGCAGCATGGGCGGAGTGGGGCGCCGGTTTGACCGATCCGGCGCTGGGCCGCCCCAAGCCGGATCAGCCCCCTCGGGGGGCAACGACCCGCGCAGCGGCGGAGTGTGGGGGCCGTATTCCGCAGGTTTTCGTGGCTGATGCGCTGGCTGCGGGTGAGCAGGGAATAGCTGAACTGTTCGATCTCCATGCCGGTGTAGCGGTCCACGTTCTCGAACCACTCGGTGGAGTTGCGCGCGGCGTTCTGGATCTTGAGCACCTCTACGCTGCGGCGGGCCTCGTAGCCCTGCAGCACCTCGGCCATGCCGGCGTGCGTACCGGCGGCGCGGCTGAATTCGTCGGCCAGGTCGATGGCATCTTCCAGCGCGAGCTTGGTGCCGCTGCCGATGGAGAAGTGCGCGGTGTGGGCGGCGTCGCCCATGAGTACGATGGGCGTGTCCTTGCCGGCAATCGTTTCGTGGTGCACCCAGGTGGCGCAGATCACGCGGGGAAAGCGGATCCAGTTCGCCGAGCCGCGCAGGTGCCTGGCGTTGCTGATGAGTGAATGGCCGTCCAGGTAGGGCGCGAAGAGTTTTTCGCATCCGGCGTTTCCACGATGAAGGTGGAGGTGTCGGCGTCGAACTTGTAGGCGTGGGCCTGGAACCAGCCGTGTTCGGTTTTTTCAAACGCGAAGGTGAAGGCATCAAACGTCTTCCTCGTCCCCAGCCACACGAAACGGCACTGTCGGGTGTCGATGTCGGGCTGGTAGGTGTCGGCGTAGCGCGTGCGGATGCGGCTGTTGAGGCCGTCGCTGGCAATCACCAGGTCGGCGTTGTACTGCTGCGCCAGCAGCTGGTCGTCGGTGACGTCGGTTTCGAACACCAGGTCCACGCCCAGCGCCATGCAGCGTTCCTGCAGGATGTTGAGCAGCCGTTTGCGGCCGATGCCGCAGAAACCGTGGCCGCCACTGCGCACGCTGCGGCCCTTGTAGAACACCTCGATGTCGTCCCAGTGGTTGAACGCGTCGCCAATGAGTTGAGCGGATTCGGGGTCCGCCACCTTCAGGTTCTGCAGCGTCTGGTCGGAGAACACCACGCCCCAGCCGAAGGTGTCGAACGGCCGGTTGCGCTCCACCACGGTGACTTGCAGGGCCGGGAATCGGCGCTTCATGAGCAGGCCGAAGTACAGGCCGGCCGGGCCGCCGCCGATGCACAGGATGCGCTGGAGCGCCGGGATGGGAGTGTTCATGGCTTATTAGTTTAGGTCTAAACAATTTCACTCCCATCGGGAAAACCCGGAGGTTTTGCCCCGGGTGCCGGGAAATTCTGCGCAGACGGCGCCCTATGCGCGCAATTGCGCCACGCCATTGGTGCAAGAATGGGGATCGACACAAGGAGGTGCCCAATGTCCGTTTACCGATTCAAGTCCCGTGAAACGGGTGACCTGGTCATGCTGGAGCCACACGGCAAACGCCTGCTGGAAATCATTGGCAAGGAGCCCGGGCCGCAGGGCATCGTGCTGCCGCAGCAAATGCCGGCCGCCATCCAGGCCCTGCGCGACGCGGTGGTGCAGGAGGAGGCCGACCAGAAGCATCAGCGCGAAGAAGCCCAGGCCAAGGGTGAACCGCCGCCCGAGTTCGACCATGTGAGTCTGCGCATGCGCAGCACCCCGTTCATCGAGATGCTGCAGCGGTGTGAGCGGGCGGGGGTGGAGGTTGTCTGGGGGGTGTAGAGGAGGACACCCCCCTGCGCCGCTGACGCGGCTTCCCCCCGCTCTGGCGCGGCTGCGCCGCTGGGCAGGGGGACGCACCCTTTGGACTGGCAGAGCCGGATCCTCGGGTGCCCTGGACTCTGGAGGCACTTCGCTCCGGAGGTGGGCCTGCTTACTGCTCGGCGGACTTGCCGGTTGACCCTTGATCGTGGTGATCGGTGCGCTGCATGAGCGCTTCGACCTGGGTTCTCAGGCCATGGCCGGGTTGGATTCCCAGGGACTGAGCGGCGGCGTTGCTGTGTGTGACGATGCCTGTCTCCCAGGTGCTGCTCGCCTGGCCGATGCGGGCGCTTTGGTGGGAGACGGCGCAGGCGGCCAGGCCCTGGGCCTGCAGCAGCTCCAGGCCGGCCACGCCGGCGTTGTCGAGTCCGCCACCAGCATCGTTGAACACCGACAGCAATGGCCGCACCGCCAGTGCATACCGCGCCGAACTCACGCCCCCGTGCGAACCGCTCAGAGCAATGCAGCCCGCATCAGCGGGCTGCAGTTCGGTGATGGAGTCGATCAGCCTGAGTGAAACCACGATGCCCTCCCAAAAAGCAAAAAAGACACGCCTCCGGAGAGACGTGCCTTGATCCAGAGACACCGTGGAACCGCCCTTCGACAAGCTCAGGACGGATCACGGATGTCGCCCCCTTTGAGGGGGTCGCACGAAGCGCGGCGGGGGTGTGCCTCGATCAGTCGGCGTACTGGCCCGCGGCGTCGATCACAGTTTTCAACTTGGTGATCTGATCGCTCACGAACGCCTTGTGGCCTTCCGGCGAAACGCGGTTGTCGGTCACGACCACGGCGCCCAGCGATTGCTGGCCCTGGATGAACTTGGGGTCCTTCAGCGCGACCCGAAGGGCGTCGTTGACCTTCTTCATCACGTCAGCAGGCGTGCCCTTCGGTGCGTACAGGCCGTGCCAGATGGTCAGGTCGAAGCCGCGCAGACCCATTTCCTGCAGGGTCGGGTAGTCCTTCAGCAGCTTGTGGTCGTCCAGGCGCTTGGCGGTGGTCACGGCATAGGCCTTGACCCGGCCGGCTTCGATCTGGCTGGTGGTGTTGGTGGTCTGGTCGCACATCAGGTCCACCTGGCCGCCAATCAGGTCGTTCATGGCCGGTGCGGTACCGCGGTAGGCGATGGCGGTGAGCGACTTGTCCAGCTTCATGGCGGACTGCCACATCAGGCCGCACAGGTGCGACGCAGAACCCAGACCGGCATGAGCCAGGTTGACCTTGCCGCCGTTGGCACGGATGTAGGCCTCGAAGTCGCGGTAGGTGTTGGCCGGAATCTTCGGCGAGCCCAGCAGCGTCATGGGCACGTCGTTGATCATGCCGGCGTATTCGAAGTCTTCCAGCGGTTTGTACGGCAGCTTGCGGTACAGACCGGCGGTGGCGGCCATGCCGATGTGCCAGACCAGCAGGGTGTGGCCGTCCGGTGTGGCGCGCGCCACCTTGTTGGCGCCGATGGTGCCGCCCGCACCTGCGGCGTTCTCCACCACGATGGCGACGTCGCCCAAGGGCTTGCGCATGGCTTCGGCGAGCTGACGCGCCACGGTGTCGGTCGGGCCGCCGGCGGCGAAGGGCACCACGATGGTGATGGGCTTGCTGGGGAAGCCTTGCGCGAATGCACCGGCAGACACGGCAGCGGTCAGGGCCAGAGCGAGGATTTTCTTCATGGGGTGTCTCCAAGGTTGAACGGATGCCGGATGGTATGTCCTGGCTCGCACCTCAGAATCGCGGAAATTACGTAGCGTTGCCCACGGGAAAACCCTTTA
>JALORL010000298.1 GCA_025458915.1 Hydrogenophaga sp. | reverse complement strand
CACCGGCCCGCCATGCCAGATGGCCGCAGCCACATCGCTGCGGATCCGGTCGCGCACCGCGTCGGCTGAATCGAAGCGGGTGTTGTTGAAGCTGTTCAGGTAGAGCTTGAACGACTTGCTCTCGACAATGTGCGTGCTCTCGCACGGAATGGTGATATGGGCCAGCGCCACCTGCGGCTTGCCGCGCAGGTTGAGCCAGCTCAGCTCAAAGGCGGTCCACAGGTCGGCCCCGAGGAACGGCAGGCTGCCCTTCAGTCCGATTTCCCGCCGTTTCGGTTCGCGCGGCAGCGGGTACAGTAGGCTGGGGTCGTACTGGTCGGCGTAGGCCGAGGCTTTGCCCAGCAGGGAATGTTCTGGCGTGTTGGCGTTCATGGACAGGCGTGGTTGGCGGTCACCGCAGCAGCGGCCGGACCGGATTCGAATGCGGGTTTCAAGGGGTATCGGCTGCGGGCGGCAAGAATCAAGCGAAGACGCCTTCGCGCAACCATTTGGTGGCCACCCACTTCTCGCCCTCGATCACCGGCGCACCGCCATGCAGGGTCCGGGTGGAAGGCTGCGGACGGTCGTAGCTGAAGAAAACGGCGTTGCCACGCTGCGGTGCCACCTCCAGGCCCACGTCGGGAAAGGTGGTCCCACCGCCGCAGGCCGGCGCGTTCAGGTACATGACCAGCGTGGCCAACCGCTGCCCACCGCGCTTGAGAATGGTGGGCGTGCCGGGCTCGTTGGGATCGAAGTAGTCGTAGTGCGGCTTGTATTCGGCGCCAGGCCGGTAGTGCAGCACCTGAATGCCTTCGCCGTGGTCCACCGGCCAGTTCACCAGACGCGCAATGCGTTCTTCGATGCGGGCAATGAGCGCGCTTTCCCCACGGTTGAAGAACATGCCGTTGCTGGTGCGGTCGGGATTGAGTTCTTCGCCGCCAGTCTGGGTCTGCACCGTCAGCGAACGCGCCAGCCGGGGGGTGGCGGCCGCGATCAGTGCGTCGCATTCTTCGTCGCTCAGCAGGCCGCCCAGCACCACCACGCGGGGGTTGTTCATCACGGTGAGCACCTCCACCGTGCGGTCGCCGGCGTCCAGCAGCCGCGGCGACTGGCTCAGGTTGACTTCCGGCACACGGGCACCCGCGCCACCGGCCTGCGCCACCGGCATGGTGGGCGCCACCGCAGCGTCGGGTCGAGGCTCGGGCCGGGCCTGCGGCAAGGTGTTGTCCAGCGCATGGCGAGCCACGTCGCGGGCCCAGCCTGCCGCCTGCATGGCGGCCAGGATTGCGTCGCGCGAATGACCGGCCTCCGCCTGCGCCAAGATCCACTGGCGCAACTCAAGGGTGATGATCTGGGTCATGGAGCCTCCAGTTGGAAAGCGGCACCGCGGGCCGCGTCAGCCTTTTGATTCCCTGCGGAACACCAGCCGGTCGGCGTCGGAGGCCGCTGGTGTGAAACGGTAGCCCTCGGCATCGAACCCCTTGAGCTGCTCGGGCGTGGTGAGGCGGTTCAGGGCGGCATGGCGCACCATCAACCCCCGCGCCCGCTTCGCCATGAAGCTGATGACCTTGTACCCGTTCGCCTTGCGCTCTTCAAACACGCAGGTCACCACGCGCGGCACCAGGGCCTTGCGGTCCACCACCTTGAAGTATTCCTCGCTGGCCAGGTTGACCACCACCGGCGTGATCTCCGCCCGGGCACGGTCGTTCAGATAGTCGGACACCTGCGTGCCCCAGAACTGGTAGAGGTTCCTGCCCTTGGGCGTGACCAGCCGCGTGCCCATTTCCAGCCGGTAGGGCTGCATCAGGTCCAGCGGCCGCAGCACGCCATACAGGCCGCTGAGGATGCACAGGTGCTGCTGCAGCCAGTCCAGCGTCGGCGCGTCCAGGTGGGCCGCGTCGAGCCCGCCGTACACATCGCCGTTGAATGCCAGCACCGCCTGCTTGGCGTTGCGCGGTGTGAACTTCGGGCGCCAGGCCTGGTAACGCGCCACATTCAGGCCGGCCAGCGTGTCCGACAGGCTCATCAGCGAGGCAATGTCCTGCGGCGACTGGTCGCGCAGCACGTCGATCAGCTCGGCCGCCTGCTTCACGAACAGTGGCTGGCTGTGCGTGCTGACGGTGGCCGGCGTTTCATAGTCGAGGGCTTTGGCGGGAGACAGCAGGAACAGCATGGCAACGGGGTGGCAACGGGCCGTGAAACAGCGGGCGCTCGACGGGACAAGACAGGAGAGGAATGAGACAGCGGCCAGGCTTGGCCCGCCCAACGCCCGATTATGACCAGAGGACATTTTTCTTTCACGGCATGGCTGGCGGCGCGCGCAAGGCACTGCAGGCCCAGGCCCCCCGGCAGCCCACGGCCAACCCATGCCCAACCCCATCGACACCCCCACCCGAAACCCGCACACTGGACGCCGGATTACCGTCCAATCATTTCTTTTAGAGAAATGCATTGCATAATGGTGAATCATTCAGGTGAACCATCTGCACCCCAACAGGAGACTGCCGTGCCCGCCACCCTGCCCCCGCCCGCGCCCATCCAGCAACTGCACCACTACGCCTACCGTGCCCGGGACGCCGAAGAAACCCGCCGCTTCTACGAAGACATCCTGGGTCTGCCGCTCTATCACATCATCCAGAGCGACTACGTGCCCAGCACGGGCGAGTACTGCCCGTACACCCACTTCTTCTTCCGCCTGCAGGACGGTTCATTCATCGCCTTCTTCGACCTCGGTGACGACGAGGCCGCCCTGCCCAGCCCGAACACGCCGAAGTGGGTCAACCACATCAGCTTCCGCGTCGACACGGTGGGGGAGCTGGAGAACACCAAGGCCCGGCTGGAGGCCAGCGGCATCGAAGTGCTGGGCGTGACCGACCACCACATCTTCAAGAGCATCTATTTCTTCGATCCCAATGGCATCCGCCTGGAACTCACGGCCCAGCTCGCCAACGAGTTCGAGATGCTGGA
>JALORL010000297.1 GCA_025458915.1 Hydrogenophaga sp. | reverse complement strand
GGCGCGGCCGTTGCGCAGGTGCGCGGCATAGGCCGGCACGCGGGCCACGCCGTGGGAGGCCAGGCCCTGAATGTCGGCGTCCACCAGCGCGGTGGCGGTCTTCAGGGCCATGTCGGGACAGGCGCCGGCGGCGGCCAGGGCGCGCCGGGCGATGTCGGTCAGATCGGTGGGGGTGATGTGGGCCACGGGAAAACTTCGGGGGTCAGGGGTCAGCCAGCGCGCTTGGCCAGCAGGGCGCGCGCCACGCGCGAACCGGTGGAGCGGCCGAGTTGCACACTGATGTAGGCACCCGCGTCCACCAGGGCGTCGAGGTCGATGCCGGTGTCGATGCCCATGCCGTGCAGCAGGTACACCACGTCTTCGGTGGCCACGTTGCCGGTGGCACCTTTGGCGTAGGGGCAGCCGCCCAGCCCAGCCACGGACGACTGGAAGTTCCACACGCCCAGCTCCAGCGCCGCCAGCGTGTTGGACAGCGCCTGACCGTAGGTGTCGTGGAAATGGCCGCTGATGTGGTCGATGCCGAAGTGCGGCAGCGTGGCCTCGATGGCGGCCTGCACCTTGCGCGGCGTGCCCACGCCGATGGTGTCGGCCACGTCCACGCGCTGCACGCCGATGCCCTTCATCAGCCCCGCCAGATAGCCCACGCGCTCGGGTGATATCTCGCCTTCGTACGGGCAGCCCACGGTGCAGCTCATGGCGCCGCGCACTTTGATGCCCTGGGCCAGCGCGGCCTCCACCACCGGCGCAAAGCGCTCGATGCTTTCCGCAATGCTGCAGTTGATGTTCTTCTGGCTGAACGCCTCGCTGGCGGCGCCGAAGACCACGATCTCGTCGGGCTTGTCGAGCACCGCCGATTCGTAGCCCTTGAGGTTGGGGGTGAGCACCGAATAGGCCACACCCGGCCGGCGCTGCACGCCGCTCATCACCTCATGGTTGTCGGCCATCTGCGGCACCCACTTGGGGCTGACGTAGCTGGTGACCTCGATCTCTTTCAGGCCGGCGGCTTGCAGGCGGTGCACGAGTTCGATCTTGACGGCGGCGGGCACCGGCTGCTTTTCGTTCTGCAAGCCGTCGCGCGGGCCGACGTCGATGAGTTTCACGCGGGAGGGGGTGTTGTTGAATGCCATACGGGTACCTTTAACGGTTTTCTGCTAATATTTCGGCAACACGGCCCCCTTCAACGTAACTGCCATGGCAGCCAAGTTGCTTGGGGGTTTTTTATTGCCGTTCGCTTTGTCGTCATACCCATGTGTCCTGCCAGTTGGCAGGGGCGCCCATGCCGGCCAGATTCAGACCAAGATGGCTCAGGTCGGGGAACGTCGCCAGATGATCCTTCATGCGCACCGGCCAAGACGACGTCGGATTGATCACCCCCAGCATCTGCCGCAGTATCCGCAGCAGCAAGAAGCACCGTGCCAGGGCATGTGGATGCCCTGCAAACGCAGCCACCCAAGGCATCTCGTCCTCTGATGGCAGTTTGGGCTGGTCCACGATGTTCCGGTTCCACAGGCGGCTGTGGTGGGCACACACATTGCGCAGGTAGTTCAGGCTGCGCAGCCAGGTTGAAAACACCCGTCCGTTTCGCACCCCGTACTTCGCCGCAATGGCGTCCTGCTCGGCCTCGCGCATACCACCAAACAGGGTGGACAAGGTGCCAAAGTCCCACACCTCACATGCCACCCACATCGCCAGCGGCAGGCCGTACTTGGTGCGGTTGTGGGCCACGAACTCCTCTTTGGAGCGCAGGATCAGCTGGGCGTGTTTCGCCAACCACTCGTGGTGTCGCGTCAAGCCACTGTCGCGGTTCAGCGTCTGGCTAAACGTGTGGTGAAACAGATCGGCACGCAGGTAAGCAAAGGGATCCAGCTGCCCCAGTGTGTGCGACACATCCACCCGCAGCGCAATCTCAACACGCTCCAACGCATCCATCGCCAACAGGCGCAGCTCCTTGTCGAACACATACAGGTCCACGGCGTTTTGAAACGTGGCACCAGGCTTGAAGTTGTCCAGCGCCACCGTCTCCACCTTGCCCTGACGCCGGTCGTGCCGGACATCCCACACGCAGCACGGGCCTGATCGCTCCCGAAAGGCAAACCAGTAGCCGCTGAGCCGGTAGTAGCCAATGCGGTGCAGATAGCTCAGCGCCTTGTCCGGGTCAGACACCTGCATACCGCGCGACCGCAGTTTGTCGAGTTGCTGCTCCAGACTGAGCCAGGGTTTGGGGTAGCTCATGTCCGGCCCCCTATTGCGTGACAGTGCTTCATGCCATCCCTTTTCTTTCCTCGCTTAGTCCACCGTCTCTGCGGGGTACAAGGAAACGAACTCATCAAACAAGGCCTGCATGGCCTCAAAGCGCGGCTGCGCCGCCAACGACTGAATTTCGAAGCTGCGACACGCCTCGATGTCCTTGAGCGAGAAGTAGTGCTTGTGGACGAGCAGTTCCCGGATCTGGTCTTCCGGGTTGTCGTACTGCATGCTGTCCGCTTCGGCGCAGCTCTCCACCAGAAACTGCTTCATGCACTCGTGCAGCAGCGGCGTCATGTGCGACTGGATGGCTTGCACCTGTCTCATCACCTCATTGATGCGTTCATCTGCACTGCGTTGGTCACGACAGTTGATCAGCCCATTGGAATGGGCCAGCTCATTGCGCACATCCACCAGTTTGGCGAAAGACCCGGTGTGTTGATCCTCACATCCAATCAGCTTGAGAAAGCGGAAGATGCTGCGCTCGTTCACCACACTGAAAGTAAAGGGCGAAGTGGCCCGCAGAATGTCCCGCTCCTTTTGCGGCACAAAGATCGATGCATTTTCAAAGTCGCGGGGCCGCATCAGCTTGATCTGCCAGACCGAGAAGTACAGCTCATGTAGAGCATGTGGTACGGCAGCATGGCGAACTGGTACTTCTCGTTTTCGTAGTTGCTGGCGAAGGCGTCCCACAGGAAGTTGATGTACTCCTGCTCGCCCGGCTCGCGAAACGAGTTAGGCAAGTATTCCAAGATGGGCAGCGCGTCGTCCATGGATCACTCCCCAGAGCCCCACACCCGGTCGACGGCCGCCTTGATCTTGGCTTCCATGCGGCGGATGAGCTCGCGGTTGGCGTTGACCAGCGTTTGCTCTACTTTGATCTCGGCAACGATGGTGCGCTGAACCTCAAGATCTGGTAGCGGGAGCTTGAAATTGAGGACGTCCGACTTCGTGATGTTGGGGTCCTTTCGGGTGCTGTTCGCAACCGACTTCCA
>JALORL010000296.1 GCA_025458915.1 Hydrogenophaga sp. | reverse complement strand
ATGGCAAGGTGGATCTGGCGGCCATGCTGGCGGATCTTGCGCAACGCGAGGTCAATGAAGTGCACCTGGAAGCCGGCCACAAGCTGAACGGGTCGTTTCTGCGCGCGGGCCTGGTGGATGAATGCCTGGTGTATCTGGCCCCCCTGCTGCTGGGCGAGGGCGCCAGCATGTCCAGCCTCGGGCCCCTCAGTGCGCTGGGCGAAGGCACCGCCCTCGAATTCCGGTCGGTGGACCCGGTGGGGCCGGACATCAGGGTCGTGGCCCGGGTGGCAGGGCACGACGACTTCCTGCAGACTTAGGTTCAGGTCCAACCACCCCACCGGGAGAGTGCCGCCGAAACCCTGCGAAAATACGCAGATGTTTACCGGCATCATCACTGGCGTGGGGCGGATCGTCGCTCTCGACGCCCTAGGAAGTTCTTTGCTCCATGGCAAGCGCCTCACCATCGAGGCACCGCCCGGCTATCTGGCCGATGTGGGTCTGGGCGACAGCATCGCGCTCAATGGCGCCTGCATGACTGTCACATCTTTCGACGCGCAGCAGCACCGCTTCACCATCGACATCTCGGCGGAATCGCTCGCGCGCACGACGGCGCTGGACCAGGTGGGCCATCGCATCAATCTGGAGAAGGCGCTGCGCGCCAATGACCGCCTGGGCGGGCACATCGTTTCCGGGCACGTGGACGGCATCGGGCGGGTGACGCGCTTTGCCCAGGTAGGCGAAAGCTGGGAACTGAAGGTGATGGCACCGGTGGAGCTGGGCAAATACCTCGCTTACAAGGGTTCGGTGACCGTCAATGGCGTGAGCCTCACCGTGAATGCGGTAGCGGACAGTGCCGCCGGGTGCGAATTCAGCATCAACCTCATCCCCCACACGGTCGAAAACACGGCGCTGGGGGAGCTGACCAGCGGCGCGGCGGTCAACCTCGAAATCGACACCGTTGCGCGCTATGTGGAGCGCATGCTCAGCGCAGGTGCCCTACCCCAGAAAGAAACCACATGAGCGCCAATGCCACCTTGACCCCGGTCCAGATTTCTCCGGTGGAGGACATCGTGGCCGACATGCGCGCCGGCCGCATGGTGATCCTGATTGACGAAGAAGACCGGGAAAATGAGGGCGACCTGGTTCTGGCCGCCGACCACGTGACGCCCGAAGCGATCAATTTCATGGCGCGCTTTGGCCGGGGTCTGATCTGTCTTACGTTGACCCGCGAACGCTGTGAGCGCCTGAACCTGCCGCCGATGGTGCCGCGCAATGGCACCAAGATGAGCACGGCTTTCACGGTGTCCATCGAAGCGGCCGAAGGCGTGACCACCGGCATTTCGGCAGCCGACCGCGCCCGCACGGTGCAGGTGGCCGTAGCGCCAGGCGCCACGGCTTCGGACCTGGTGCAGCCGGGGCATGTGTTCCCGCTGCAGGCGGTGGAAGGCGGTGTGCTCATGCGCGCTGGCCACACCGAGGCTGGCTGCGATCTGGCAGCCATGGCCGGCTGCAGCCCGGCGTCTGTGATCTGCGAGATCATGAAGGACGATGGCACCATGGCCCGCCTGCCCGACCTTCTGCTGTTCGCGGCCGAGCATGGTCTGAAGATCGGCACAATTGCCGACCTGATCGAACACCGCAGCCGCCACGAAACGCTGGTGCAGAAGCTCGGCACGCGGCCCATGCAGACCGCCTTTGGGGCATTCACCGCCACGGCGTTCCGCGACCAGCCCAGTGGCGCGCTGCACCTGGCGCTGGTGAAGGGGTCCTGGGAAGCTGACGCGGTGGTGCCGGTGCGGGTTCACGAACCGCTCTCGGTGCTGGACGCCCTGGAGGTGGGTCGCTCCATGCACAGCTGGAGCCTCGAGGCCAGCCTGCGGCATCTGGAAACCGTCGGCCGGGGCGTTGCCGTGCTGCTCAACTGCGGCGAATCGGCCGGGCAGCTCCTGGCACAGTTCGAAGGCACGGCGCGACCGGCGCAGGCGCCGGAGCGCGGCCGCATGGACCTGCGCACCTACGGTGTGGGTGCACAGATCCTGCGGGAATGCGGGGTGCACCGCATGCAGCTCATGGGCAATCCGCGCCGCATGCCCAGCATGACCGGCTACGGGCTGGAGATCACCGGTTACCTCGGCATCAACGACCAGCCCCAGGCCTGATCCATCCGCCACAACGCAATCACCCCAAGAAACGGAATCCCCATGTTTGGCGCAGACAAAGGCAGCACCGATCTCCTCGATGGCAAAAAGCTCGCCATCGGCATCGTGCAGGCCCGCTTCAATGAATCCATCACCGACGCCCTCTTCGAGGCCTGCCGCGCAGAATTGCTGGCCTTGGGTGTACAGGAAAAGAACATCACGCACGTGAAGGTACCGGGCGCTCTGGAGGTGCCGGTGGCGCTGCAGGCCATGGCCGAGCGCGACGACTTTGACGCGCTGATTGCGCTGGGATGCATCATCCGCGGCGAAACCTACCACTTCGAACTTGTGGCCAATGAGTCGGGCGCGGGGGTGACGCGCCTCTCTCTGGATTACCACGTGCCAATCGCCAACGCGATCCTCACGACCGAAAACCTGGAGCAGGCCCTGATGCGCCAGACCGAAAAAGGCCGCGATGCTGCCCGGGTGGCGGTAGAGATGGCGCACGTGCTCGAACAGATCGGCTGACCCATGACGGACACCTCCAGCACGCCGCAGAAGGCCCGCAAGGCCGCAGACAAGTCGGCCAGGACCCGTGCGCGTGAATTCGCGCTGCAGGCCTTGTACCAGCATCTGGTGGGTGGCAATGCCGCCGCCGACATCGACCTGTTCACCCGCGACCTCAGCGGTTTCCACAAGGCCGACAGCGCCCATTACGACGCGCTGCTGCACGGCTGCATCGACGGCGCTGCCGCCCTGGACGCGCTGATCCATCCACTGCTGGACCGACCGCTGGCCGAGGTGTCGCCCATCGAGCACGGTGTGCTGTGGATCGGGGTGTA
>JALORL010000295.1 GCA_025458915.1 Hydrogenophaga sp. | reverse complement strand
CGTTTGCCGTCGATCGACTCGGCCTTCACGCTCAGGTGCACGTGCGGGTTGGCCTGGTGCTCGTGCAGCACCATCACGTAGTGGTGATCCCTCAGCTCTCTTTTCGCGAACCCGCGCGCGGCCTTCAGCACGGTCTGCGCATCGGTGCCCTGCGGCATCGACAGCATGATGTTGAAGGCTTCGCGCCGGTGGCTGGTCTCCGGGATCAGCGATCCGCTGACGCGCCATTGCTCGGCCAGGTCGTGCATGGCCTCCTTGCCCTCGCGCACGACGCCCCGGTCGTCCTCCATGCGCAACTGGCCGTTCTTGCAGATGTAGCGGAAGTGCGCCGCGATGGCGCCCATGCCTCGACCACCCCCGGTGACCTTGATCATCACCTGAGGCGCCCGCCGCGCCACGGTGGCGGCAATGCGCTGGCGGATCGCGGCCGCACTGGGCCGCTTTGGGGTGTTCAGGCGCGGCGTGGTGTCCGGCTTGACGATGCGGCTGGGCGGGTAGAACAGCCGCTCGCCCCATTGCACTAGGACACCGTCGATGGAGGGGCCGCCGGTCGTCATTTGGTTCTCCTGCGACGCACCGGGCTTGACCATGTGCAAGATGCGCAGGTAGGCGCTGAGGTCGGTGCTGATGACGGCCAGCCGGTTGGTGGAGGCCTGCAGCGCCGCCACGGCCTGGGCGTGGTTCCTGGGCGGCGGCGCCCCTTCAATGAGCGCGGCCACATAGATGCTCTTGGAGACATCTGCGATGCGGGCTTGGTAGTTCATCAATGCGGCGTGTCCGGCCGGCAGGCGCAGCGTGACCTTGATCACCTGCTCCTCGCGCACGTACTTCAAGGGTTTCGGATCTGGCGTCTGATCGCCAGACTTCGGGGCCAGGTAGGCCAGCACCGCCTGGCGCACCAGGGCTGCCGGGGTCATCTGGTTCACCCGTGCGCGCGACTGCAACGGCTCGCGCAGACCGCGCAGATCGATGGTCACCCGGTCACGTTGTGCGTGTCCCATGGTGTGCCTCGGCAGGGCTAGGGGGCGCTTCAGGTGCCAACCTGGCGGCCAGCTCGGCCACACGCTGACGCAGTGCCTCCACCTGGTCATGGGGGAGGGCATCGATGCCTCCCGTGCGGTTCAACCGCAGCAACGCGGCGTCCAGGCGGTCGCAGAGCCCGCTGGCGCGGGCCAGAGCCTGCGCCACCTTGTCCGGTCGCGGGGACGTCGGTACCGGCTTGTCAACTGCGGGCGCGACCACGCGCGCCGCATCGCGGAGACTGGCCACGGCCCCGCGGGTGATGGGTTCCTTGCCAGCGACAAGTGCAGCCACCTGCTCGGGCTGCTCTTCATGCAGGCGGCTCAGCTCGTGGAGCGTGCGCGGGGATTCACAGCGTCCGCTTCTGAGCGCCTGGTCGAGCACGGGTGGCAGGCTGAGCAGGGCCAGGTGGTGCGCCACCGTGCTCAGGTCCATGCCCAGCTGGCGGCCGACCTCGGCATTGGAATCGCCGGCCTCCACCCGGTGCCGGATGAACTGCGCGAGTTCGAGAGGGGAAAGGTTCTGTCGCTTCAGGTTCTCGGCCACCTGGTCGTAGGCATTGCGAGCCTCGACCGCGAAGATGACGGGCACGGTGGTCAGCCCGGCCTGGATGGCGGCGCGCCAGCGCCGGCTGCCAAAGCGGATCAGGTAGCGGCCCTTGTCGTCCCGGTCACTGACCACGATGGGCTGCAGGATGCCGCGCTGGGCGATGTCCTGCGCCAGCTCCTCGATGGCCTCCGGTGAGAACGCCTTGCGCGGGTTGTCCGGGTCTTCGTCCAGCTGGTCGACAGGCACCAGCAACGCAAGGCACGTCGGCATGGGCTTGCCCTCGAACAGGTTCAACTGGTCGAGAGACAGTCCCGGGGTCTTGCGATTGGCAAGGAAGTTGGTCAGCGAGCCCATGATCGATCGTTGAGGGTGACGACGACCACTCTAGGGGCCAGAGCAGGCTGGTTGCGTGCTGGATTCGGGCTGAAATCCAGCAGCGAGAGCCACTTCCAAGACGTCCCCTTGAACACCTCCGCGAAAATGAAAATCGCGGAGAGTTGTTCCTTATGCGGCCCGCTGCTTCATGTTGATCACGCTCGCTCCCTTGCGCAGTTTGTCCAGGTAGTCCGCCCACTTCTGGATCTGATCAAACCGCTTCGCCAGGTACTTGGTGCGGTTGTAGCTGCGGCCATTGGCGTCCTTCACCGCGTGCGCCAAATTCGCCTCGATCGCCAGTGGGTCCAGGTCCAGTTGATCCACCAGCATCGTGCGAGCACTGGCACGAAAACCATGCCAACTCTGCGCCGTGCCAAAGCCCAGGCTGTACAGAGCGCTGCGCACCGAGTTGTCAGACATAGGGCGGTCGTGCTGTCGCTGACCGGGGAACACATAACGGCCATGGCCGGTGAGTGGCTGCAGCTCACGCAACATCACCACGGCCTGGTTCGGCAAGGGCACAACGTGTGGTTCCCCGTTCAGCTTCTCGGCCACCAAGCGCTTCATCTTGGCGCTGGGAATGGTCCAAAGCGCCCCGTCCAGGTCGAGCTCGGCCCACTCCATCATGCGCAGGTTGCCAGGGCGCTGGAACAGGATCGGCGCCAGCAGCAAAGCGGTGCGCACGATTGGACCACCCTTGTAGGCGTACATGGCTCGCAGCAGCTCACCAAAGCGCTGCGGTTCCACAATGGCCGGGAAGTTCTTTCCACGGTACGGGGTCAAGCGTTTCTGCAGGCCCTCGGTAATGTTCCGTTGCGAGGTCTCGGCGGTGGGCAGCCAGTACTCGTAAACCTGCCGCGCCAGCATCAACCCACGGTCGGCCGTCTCGACAGCGCCGCGCCCTTCGACCTTCTGCAGCACGGCCAGCAACTCCAGCGGCTCGATGCTGCGCATGTCCCGCTTCCCCAGCCAGGGAAACAGATCGCGCTCCAGCTGGCGTTTGGTCCGGTCGGCATGTCCGGGGCTCCAGCGGTCGATTTGTTTGGCGTGCCATTCCAGGGCCACGGCCTCGAAGGTGTCACCACCCTCCCGCTGGCCCTTGAGTTTGTCCAGCTTGCGGGACTGCACAAGATCCACTCCGGCTGCCTTCTGCAGTCTGGCCGTATCTCGCGCCTTGCGGGCATCAGCGAGCCCCATGGACGGGTAGCTCCCCAGGGCCAGGCGACCTTCCTTGCCATCGGTGTAGGTCTTCCAGAACCAGCGCCTGGAACCGCCCGGGCTCACCTCCAGGTACAGGCCCTGCCCGTCGGTGAAGCGGGTTCGCTTTTTATCGGGTGGACAGGTGGCGCTTTTGCATTGCTTGTCGGTCAGCATGGTCGGGCCCTCCAGACGGGGAACAGACTGAGACCGGGGAACAAAACACCGGGGAACAGACATTTTAGGGGGTTGTTCCCCGGTCTGTTCCCCGGTTTCACCTGGGATGTCCTGGGACGTCCATAGACCTCCCGGGACAGGGAACCGTTGATTTACAAAGAAAAAGGGCGTCTACCGGATCTTGGTGGACGCCCTTGGACGTTGAAATGGTGG
>JALORL010000294.1 GCA_025458915.1 Hydrogenophaga sp. | reverse complement strand
ATGCTCGGCGCCGAGCCAGTCGATGTGCCGATGGTGGAGGTGAACCAGGCACTCGCAGGGGGCCGCATCGACAGCATGATCACATCGGCAGTTACCGGTGTGGAAAACCAGGTGTGGGGCCAGATCGGTCACTACTACACCATCAACGCGTGGTTTCCCAAGAACATCGTGTTCGTGAACCTCAAGGCCTTTCAGGCGCTTCCGGTTGAGGTACGCGAAGCCCTTCTGGCCGCCGCCCGCCAGGCCGAGGCGCGCGGTTGGACCATGAGCCAGCAGGTGGCGGACCGCTCCACCCAGGCCCTGGCCGCGCAAGGTGTGAAGGTGGGGCGAATTCCCCCCAATTTTGAGGCCGAGCTCAAGCGGCTGGGCGAACGGTTTTCCCGCGAATGGGTGCAATCGGTGGGCAATGAAGCCAACACCATCTTTGTGCCTTACTACTTTCAACGCTAAAGTTCTTTCACCATGCAAGACACATCTTCTCCCCAAGGCAACCGCTGGCAGTTCTGGATTGACCGGGGGGGCACCTTCACCGACATCGTGGCCAAGAAGCCACTCGCCGAAGGGGGCTTCACCCTGGTCACGCACAAGCTTCTGTCCGAAAACCCGGAGCAGTACCGCGACGCGGCCGTGGCCGGCATCCGGCACCTGCTGGGTCTCCAGGCGGGTGAGCCGATCACACCCGACCAGGTGGAGTGTGTGAAGATGGGCACCACCGTGGCCACCAATGCACTGCTGGAGCGCAAAGGCGAACCCACGCTGCTGGTCACCACGCGCGGTTTCCGTGATGCGCTGCGCATTGCCTACCAGAACCGGCCTCGCCTGTTCGATCGCCGCATCCTGCTGCCCGAGCTGCTGTATACCGAGGTCATCGAGGCGCGTGAACGCATGGGTGCGGTGGGTGAGCTGGTGGAGCCGCTCAACGAGCCCGAACTGCGCGCTGAATTGCTGGCTGCTTTCGGGCGCGGTTTGCGCAGCGTTGCCATCGTGTTCATGCACGGCTATCGTTTCACCGAACACGAACGCATTGCCGCCCGGCTGGCGCGGGAAATCGGCTTCACCCAGGTCAGCACCTCGCACGAGACCAGCCCCATGATGAAGTTCGTCAGCCGGGGCGACACCACGGTGGTGGATGCCTACCTGTCGCCCATCCTGCGCCGTTACGTGGACCAGGTGGCGAGTGAGATGCCTGGCGTCAAGCTGTTCTTCATGCAGTCTTCCGGTGGGCTGACCGATGCCAGAACCTTCCAGGGCAAGGATGCGATTCTGTCCGGCCCGGCTGGTGG
Source organism: Hydrogenophaga sp. (assembly GCA_025458915.1). Lineage (GTDB taxonomy): Bacteria > Pseudomonadota > Gammaproteobacteria > Burkholderiales > Burkholderiaceae_C > Hydrogenophaga. The sequence continues at coordinate 1,686 of JALORL010000294.1, read as the reverse complement.
CATCGTGGGGATGGCTCGTACCGCCGAACTGGCCTTTGCAAATGCAGCCACGGGCGCCGGTGCCGTGAAGGTGATCGGCTTCGACATGGGTGGTACGTCCACCGACGTGTCCCATTTCGCCGGCGAGTTCGAACGTGAGTTCGAAACCCAGGTGGCGGGTGTGCGCATGCGTGCCCCGATGATGAGCATCCACACGGTGGCTGCAGGCGGCGGCTCGGTCCTGTCGTTTGACGGAGCCCGCTTTCGGGTGGGTCCGGAGAGTGCGGGTGCCAATCCAGGCCCAGCCAGCTACCGCCGTGGCGGGCCGTTGGCGGTCACAGACGCCAACGTCATGACTGGCAAGATCCAGCCGCACCATTTCCCCAAAGTCTTCGGTCCCAAGGCGAACGAAGCGCTCAGCCGGGAGGCGGTGGTGGACAAGTTTTCCGAACTGGCTGCCCGTACGGGACGGACCCCGGAGGATGTGGCCGAAGGCTTCATCAACATCGCCGTGCAGCAGATGGCCAACGCCATCAAGAAAATTTCGGTGGCGCGCGGCTATGACGTGACCCGCTACACCCTGCAATGTTTCGGTGGTGCGGGTGGTCAGCACGCCTGCCTGGTGGCCGACGCCCTGGGCATGTCGCGCGTGTTCGTGCATCCGCTGGCAGGCGTACTCAGCGCCTACGGCATGGGGCTGGCGGACCAGAACGTGATCCGGGAGCAGGCGGTCGAGTTGCCACTGGAACAGCAAGCGCTTCCGCTGGTGGCCGAGCAGCTGGACAAACTGGCTTCCGTTGCCCAGGCCGAACTGGAGGGGCAGCAGGTTGGCGCGGGACCGGTCACGCTGCACCACCGGGTGCATGTGCGTTACCAGGGCAGTGACGCCGCACTGGTGGTGCCATTCGGCGATCTGGCCACCATCCAGTCCGGCTTCGAAGCTGCCTACCGTCAGCGTTTCGCGTTCCTCATGCAGGGCAAGCGGCTGGTGATCGAGGCTGTTTCGGTCGAGGCGGTGATCTCCGGGGACGCGCCCGACGAGCAACGCCACGATACCTTTGAGTCTCGCGAGGTACCCCGCCGGGAAACCGTGCGCATGTACTCGGGCGGCCAGTGGTTCGACGCCGCCCTGGTGGTGCGCGAAGACCTGCGCCCTGGCGATGTGATTCCCGGGCCGGCCATCATCGCCGAGAAGAACGCGACCACCGTGGTGGAACCTGGCTGGGAAGCGGTGCTCACCGCGCTGGACCACCTGGTGCTGGATCGCCGCGTTCCGCGCAACACCACCTTCGCCGTGGGCACCACGGTCGACCCGGTGTTGCTGGAGGTGTTCAACAACCTGTTCATGAACATCGCTGAGCAGATGGGCCTGCAACTGCAGAACACTGCCTATTCGGTCAACATCAAGGAACGGCTTGACTTTAGCTGTGCCCTGTTTGATGCCGAAGGCAACCTGATCGCCAATGCCCCGCACATGCCGGTGCACCTCGGCTCCATGGGCGAAAGCATCAAGACCGTGATCCGGGAGAACGCCGGCAAGATGCAGCCAGGTGACGTTTACGCCCTGAACGACCCCTATCACGGTGGCACCCACCTGCCTGACGTGACCGTCATCACGCCGGTGTATCTGGCAGCATCCGGCCTGGACAAACCGCTGTTCTATGTGGGCAGTCGTGGCCACCATGCCGACATCGGCGGCACCACACC
>JALORL010000293.1 GCA_025458915.1 Hydrogenophaga sp. | reverse complement strand
GCCATCATTGCCTGCCTGTCCTACAACATGCTGCTGGGGCAGGGCGGCATGCTCAGCTTTGGCCATGCGGTGTATACCGGTCTGGGCTCGTACATGGCCATCCATGCGCTGCTCAAGGTGTCGGAAGGCGCGATGTCGATTCCGGTGAGCCTGATCCCGCTGGTGGGCGGTGCCGCCGGACTGTTCTTTGCGCTGCTGTTCGGTTACGTGACCACCAAGAAGGCGGGCACCACGTTCGCCATGATCACGCTGGGCATGGCTGAACTGGTGTTTGCCATGTCGCTCATGTTTTCCGAGTTCTTCGGCGGCGAAGCCGGCATTTCGGCCGACCGCGTGGTGGGCGACCCGGTGTTCGGCATCAGTTACGGGCCGGGCGTGCAGGTGTACTACCTCATCGCCGTCTACACCTTCGTTTGTGTGGCGCTCATGTTTGCCTTCACGCGCACGCCGCTGGGCCGCATCCTCAACGCGGTGCGCGACAACCCCGAGCGCGTGGAGTTCATTGGCTACAACACGCAGATGGTGCGCTACCTGGCGTTCATCATCGCCGGCTTCTTCGCTGGCATTTCGGGCGGCCTGGCCGCCATCCACTTCGAGATCGTGACCGCCGAAGTGGTGGGGCCGATCCGTTCGGGCGGCTACCTGCTGTTCACCTTCCTGGGCGGCGCCACGTTCTTCTTCGGCCCCATCATCGGCGGTGTGCTGATGGTGCTGGCCTTCGTGCTGTTTTCTGAGATCACCAAGGCCTGGCTGCTGTATCTGGGCTTGATCTTCCTGTTCATGGTGATGTATGCGCCGGGTGGCATTGCCAGCCTGATCATGATGAACCTGCGCGTGGCGGCTTTCGGGCGGCTGCGCGAGTTGTGGGTGAGCTATGTGGCACTCGCCGTGACCGGCCTGGTGGTGCTGGTGGGTGCGGGCGCCATGATCGAAATGGTCTACCACCTGCAGCTCAGCACCGCCATGGGCGACACGGTGGAATTCCTGGGTGTGACACTGCATGCGCTGGAGGCCGACAGCTGGGTGGGCGCCGCGCTGGTGGCCATTACCGGGCTGGTGCTGTTCGAGATCACGCGCCGTGCCTTCCTCCAGCAATGGGGCGAGATCCAGACCGATATTGAAAAAGAAATCAAGCGCCGGGAAACACAATGACCGCAGCAACGAGTGAGGCCATGAACGACAGGGCAGCAGCAGGCGTGGGCGCCCAGGCGGGCAGCGTATTTGCATTGGAGCTTCGCGACCTGCGCAAGAGCTTCGGCAAGACCGAAATCATCCGCGGCGTGAATCTGGCGGTGAACGCCGGCGAGCGGGTGGCCATCATCGGGCCCAACGGTGCGGGCAAGTCCACGCTGTTCAACCTGATTTCGGGCCGCTTCGCGCCCACCAGCGGCGACGTGCTGCTGGGTGGCCAACGCATCAACGGCAAGAAGCCGTTCGAGATCAACCGCATGGGACTCTCGCGCAGCTTCCAGATCACCAACATCTTCCCCAAGCTCAGCGTGTTCGAGAACCTGCGCTGCAGCGTGCTGTGGAGCCTGGGCTACAAGTACACGCTGTTCCGCTTCCTGGCCGACCTCGACGACGCCAATCAACGCGCTGAGCAGCTGATGGAAATGATCCGCCTCGACAAAAAGCGCGACGTGCTGGCCATGAACCTCACCTATGCGGAGCAGCGGGCGCTGGAGATCGGCATCACCATCGGCGGCGGGGCCGGTGTGATCCTGCTGGACGAACCCACCGCCGGCATGAGCAAGAGCGAGACCAGCCGTTTCATCGAGCTGATCCGCGAAGTGACGGTGGGCAAGACCTTGCTCACGGTGGAGCACGACATGGGCGTGGTGTTTGGCCTGGCCGACAAGATTGCTGTGGTGGTGTACGGCGAGGTGCTGGCCTTCGACACACCGGAGGCCGTGCGCGCCAACCCGCGCGTGCAGGAGGCCTACCTGGGCTCGGTGCTGGCCGATCAACAAGCCGCTGGGCATTGAAGGAACGCACACCATGTTGAAGATCGACAACCTGCACGCCTATTACGGCAAGAGCCACGTGCTGCATGGCGTGGGCTTCGAGGTCGGCAAGGGCGAGATCGTGGCCTTGCTGGGCCGCAACGGATCGGGCCGCTCCACCACCGCCAAGGCCATCATGGGCCTGGTCGATGCGACCGGGGACGTGCAGTGGCAGGGCAAGCCCATCCTGGGCCGCAAGCCGTTTGAAATCGCCCACCTGGGTCTGGGTTACGTGCCCGAGAACCGCGACATCTTCCCCAAGCTCACGGTGCACCAGAACCTGCTGCTGGGCCAGAAGGGCAGTGGCAAGGACTCGCGCTGGGGCTTCGACGACATGTACACCATGTTCCCGCGCCTGAAGGAGCGCCAACACACCGAAGCCGGTGTGCTCTCCGGTGGCGAGCAACAGATGCTCACGCTGTGCCGCACCCTCATGGGCGACCCGGACCTGATCATCATCGACGAGCCCACCGAGGGCCTGGCGCCGAAGATCGTGGAGCTGGTGGCCGAATACCTGCAGAAGCTCAAGAGCCGCGGCGTGTCGGTGCTGCTGATCGAACAGAAGCTGACCATTGCCATGAGCATTTCCGACCGGGCGCTGGTGATGGGCCACGGCAGCATCGTGTTCGAGGGCACGCCGGAGAGCTTGCGAGCGGACCCGTATACGCGCAAGGAGTGGCTGGAGGTCTAGAGAGCCCCCCCCGCGCCGCTTCGCGTCACCCCCCGAGGGGGGCGATGCCTGCGGCCTGGCGAAGCCAGTTCCGCGGCATCTCTGGATCGGGCAGTTCGCGCCGGAAGCGACTGGGTTCCACGGGGTCGGCGACTGGCAGTTTACGGCGAGAGGCGCTGTCAATCCTGTTCGTTGGTGCGATGACTCTCTCGCGACAACCGGCACTTGTGGCGTTGCAGCAATTCCATAAAATCGCACGATCGTTCGTTTTTCTGAACGCGTGTTTTCACCCTTCCAAC
>JALORL010000292.1 GCA_025458915.1 Hydrogenophaga sp. | reverse complement strand
TCGATGCTGCAACCAGCCGCCACGGCGTTCCTGTTGTAACTGTTGCAGGCGTAGGCAAAGGTGGTGTCGGCCAGCGTGAAGATGAAGCCGCCGTGGCAGATGCGGTGTCCGTTGAGGTGCAACGCCTGCACGGCCATCCGCAGCACGGCGCGGCCGGGCGCGATGCTCAGCAGTTCGATCCCCATGGTGTCGCGGGCGGCCACGTCGTTGGCAAACATAGTCTGGCCGACGCGCTCGGCGCGTTGTTCTGGCGTCATCATTCGCCTCTGAACTGAGCGGGGCGCTTCTGGCGAAACGCCATCACCCCTTCGATGTAATCGTGCGTCTTCCCCAGAGCGGACTGCGTGTCGCGCTCCACATCGAGCTGCTCGTTGAAGCTGCGGGTGCCGGCCTCGCGCAGCAGCGCACGCGTGGCCACTAGGGCTTTGGTGGGCATGGTGGCGAGCTTTTCTGCGATGGACAGCGCGGTGACCAGCGGGTCGTCGGCGACGTCCCAGATCATCCCCCACGCTTTCGCCTGCGCAGCCGGCAGCTTGTCTCCGGTCATCGCCAGCGCCATGGCGCGCGCCAGGCCCAGCCGTTCCACCAGCAGCCAGCTGCCCCCGGCGTCGGGGATCAGGCCGATCTTGCTGAAGGCCTGGATGAAGCTGGCTCCCGGCGCGGCAATGGCGATGTCGCAGCACATCACGAGCGAGGCACCTGCGCCAGCCGCCACACCGTTGACCGCCGCCACCGTGGGCATGCGCAGGTTCATGAAGCGGCGCGCGGTGGGGTTGAAGGCCTGGTCGATCACCGGGCCGGGATCGGCACGCTGCACCAGGTCCGGGCCAGGCTCGAAGTCGAATTCGGCGAGGTCCGCGCCGGCGCAGAAGCCGCGGCCGGCGCCGGTGAGCACCAGCGCGCGGATCGCCGGGTTGGCCTCTGCCCGGTCGAGCGCCGTCCACAGCGCCGCGTGCATGGCGCGGGTGAAGCTGTTGAGCGCCTCGGGGCGATTGAGCGTGACCAGCGCCACGGCGCCGCGCTCCTCGTACAGCACGGGGCTGCTCTGGTGGGGGGTATTCATCGGTTGGAGTCTCCTCGGGGTGTCGCCAGACATTGCTGCCGCCATGTCGCCGGGCAATTTACCATTAGCCGACCGTTTGGTCGGTTAATGTTTTCCCTCGGTAGGGCCGGCTATAGTTGCTCTCCGATTGACGTACACGTCAACCCGCTTCCCCGGACAGTCACCCCGCAACCGATCCCAAGGACAGCCATGAGCGAAACCGCCACTCCCGAACTCATCACCGTGCGCACCGAAGGTCGCGTGGGCATCGTCACCCTCAACCGCCCCAAGCAGCTCAATGCGCTGAACAACCAGCTCATGGACGAGCTGGGCGCTGCCTTGAAGGCCTTCGACGCCGACGAGGACATCGGCTGCATGATCGTCACCGGCAGCGAGAAGGCGTTTGCCGCCGGCGCCGACATCGGTGCCATGGCCACCTACAGCTTCGCCGACGTCTACAAGGGCGACTACATCACCCGCAACTGGGAAACCATCCGCAGCATCCGCAAGCCGGTGATTGCTGCGGTGAGCGGTTTCGCCCTGGGCGGCGGCTGCGAACTGGCCATGATGTGCGACTTCATCATTGCCGCCGACAACGCCAGGTTCGGCCAGCCCGAGATCAAGCTCGGCATCATCCCGGGCGCCGGCGGCACCCAGCGCCTGCCGCGCGCGGTGGGCAAGTCCAAGGCCATGGACCTCGTACTCACTGGCCGCATGATGGACGCCACCGAGGCCGAGCGCGCTGGCCTGGTCAGCCGGGTGGTGCCGCTGGACAAGCTCATGGACGAGGCGCTGGGCGCCGCACTCACCATCTGCGAGTTCTCCCAGATTGCCGTGATGGCGGCCAAGGAGTCGGTGAACCGCGCTTTCGAGGGCAACCTTTCCGACGGCGTGATGTTCGAGCGGCGCATGTTCCACGCCCTGTTCGCCACCGAAGACCAGAAGGAAGGCATGGACGCGTTCGTGAACAAGCGCAAGGCCGCTTTCCAGCACCGCTGAACAGGCCGCAAGGCGTTCACCACGGGAAAAAATTCTGGCTATAATTTAGGGCTTCGGCGATATAGCTCAGTTGGTTAGAGCGCAGCATTCATAATGCTGATGTCGGTGGTTCAAGTCCACCTATCGCCACCAGATTTCAAAAGCGGACACCGGCGACGGGTCCGCTTTTTTGCTTTCACGGCCCCGCATGTGTGGCCTTGCACCCATGGCTCTCAAATCCACCATCTTCAAGGCCCACCTCCAGGTGGCCGACATCGACCACGGCTATTACGCCGACCACGCGCTCACGCTGGCCCGGCACCCCAGCGAGACCGACGAGCGCATGATGGTCCGCCTGGTGGCCCTGGCCATCCACGCCCACGCGCTGCAGGACACCTGTGGCGGCGACGGCACGCTGGCCTTCGGGGCCGGCCTGTCCGACCCGGAAGACCCGGACGTGTCGCTGACCGACTTCACCGGGCGCAAGCGCATCTGGATCGAAGTGGGTCAGCCGGAAGACAAGCCATTGGCCAAGGCCTGCAGCAAGGCCGACGCGGTGGTGGTGTATGCCTTCGGTTCGGCCGCCGACGTGTGGTGGCGCGGCATCGAAAACAAACTCACGCGGCTGGACCGCTTGCAGGTGTGGCGCCTGCCCACCGAGGTGGCGCCCGCCCTGGCCGCCATGGCCGAACGCAGCATGCAGCTGCAGGCCACGGTGCAGGAAGGCGTGCTCACGCTCTCCAGCAACCTGGGCAGCGTGCCGATCGAACCCCAGCGCTGGAAGTAAGCGCCCGGGAACACAAACCGAGCGTGCCTGCGCCCATGCCCCTGCAGTGCCCGGTGTGCGAAGGCTTCGACAGCCTGCCGTTCCAGTCGGTGGCCGGGCGAGACTACTTTCGCTGTCCGCGCTGCCAAGCCACCTTCCTGCAGCCCGGGCAACGCCCTGACCTGG
>JALORL010000291.1 GCA_025458915.1 Hydrogenophaga sp. | reverse complement strand
GCCTGGGCGTCGTGCGGTGGGTATTCAAGACCGGGCACCGCATCCGGCGCTGACAGGGTGTGTTGCACAGACCGACGGACTTCGGTGGTGACGCAAGCACGCTCTGGCCATTGAAACAGGGGGGCTGCAATCGTGCATGACCATCCTGGTACCTGCATCGACCTGCAGGGAGAAAAGCACGACGGATGTACTGAAAGTACGGATGCTCGTCGTGCGCATCGCGCCTGAGTTTGCCGTTTGCACGTTGTTCCACAACAAGTGCTTGAAAAGTACTGACTACCCGCTGCTGATGGATACGACCATCTTCGGTTTTGGCTTGGCTGGCTGGATCATTTGCATCGGAATCTCCAGGAAGCGCAAAGCGCAGTCTGATTGAAAGCGGAGGAGACGTCCTCAATGGAACCTTGATCGCTGTGGGTGGGGATGGCTCGTGGGTGACTTCAGGTGGCCTGCCGGAGTCGCGCAGCGACATCACCTTCGAAGCCACCAGGTCGAGGCTGGGGCGTGCCACACCCTGCCGGTCGGTCCAGACCTTGGGGCTGAGCGCGCCCGCCAGCGTGATCGCGTCGCCATCGGCCAGGGCCAGCAGCGCAGCACAGGAGGACTCGTCAAACGCGATCACGTTGACGATGAATTCTTCATCGACCCGGTTGCGCGCCAGCACCCTTGCCACGATGTAGGTGCGGCCCGCCTTGTCGGTGCGGCGGGACGCTTCGCCCATCAGGTGGCCGGCCACCAGTCCGTCGATCATGGTGGCGGCCTTCCATAGCCAGAGGCCGCCCAGGCTTCGGCGCTGGCCGTGGTGAGTCGGAAAGTGGGCGGTACCGCCACCTGGGCCAGCTCTTCGCCGAGGGCGTTCGACGCCCGCAAGGTGGCTGTGGCACCTTCCTCGTTCGGTTCGATGGCGAGCGCCACGCGGATGCGTTCGCCACCCACGGTGATGCTCACGTTCCGGTTGAGCTCGGCGTGGCGCTGCTGCTCCGAGCGGCGGATCACTTCCTGCGCGGTCTTCACCAGCGTGTTGAAGGCCGCCTTGTCCAGCGGCTTGGGGTTCTTCTTGTCGCGGCCCATGGTCCAGGGACCAACCAGCGCCGGCTCGGCCTGGCCGTCCAGGATCATGGCCACGGCCCAGCCGTCGTCATCTTCGTTCTTGATGATGCGCGCGGTCCATCGCTCGTCGCTCCACACGCGGTCTTCGTGGATGGGTTCAGGGGGTTCCAGATGCATGCGGCGATGGTACGCCCTGCGTGGCCGCTGCGCCTCAGCGCAAGCCAAGCCAGATCTCGTTGCGCCGCAGAAACCACGGCGTGAACGGGCCGTTGTAGCGCGCCAGCACCGGGCTGCCCTGGGTGGCAACGCCGGCCTCGGCCAGCGCGGCCTTCAGCAGCGCCAGGTGCTCGTCGTAATTGGCCTTCGACCAGGTGCCCGAATACCGGATGACCGCCCACTGGCTGGCAGGCACGGCGCGCAGTTGCACCCTGGGGTCCAGCGGCTCGGGAGCGGTGTCCAGTGTCACCCCCGCCGGCAACACGAACTGGATGAGCTGCCCCCCGCCGGGCGCTGCAGCCTGCGTCACCGGGGCCGTCATCGCCATTTCCGTGGGCGCTGGCATCTGGGTCACCGGTGCGGTCATGTCGAACGTCTTGTCGCCCTTGTTCTTGCCGAAGATGTACCCCGCCAGAATGGGAAATGCCGCACGACCCGCGTCGCCCTCGGCATCGGGAATCACCACTTCCGCCACCACATAGGGCGCGTACTGGCGCAGCTCGACCTGCGCGTTCAGCGTGCGCAGCAACTCGTAAGCGGGTTCTTCCACGGCATGGCTCGCCAGGGGCGCGACCAGCAGCGACAGCCACAGCCAAGGGCGCCACACAAGGGAAAAGACAGAACGGAGGATCGGTTGGCAACGCATGGCCACAGGGTAGTGCGTTTCCACGGGCACAACGGCCCTGCCGGGCAATGGCCCTGCCGCGCGCTGGCCACGCGGCTATTTTTTCCTGCGGGCCACCTTGCTGGCCACCGCTTTTCCGGCCAGGGCCTTGGGCAGGCTTTGGGCATGCTCGAGCCACAACAGGGTTTCCGCTTGCGCCAGGAAGGCCTGCAGGTACTCGGGCGAGAGCTGCCGCATCAGGCCCAGCGTGTGCAACACCAGGCGGTGGGAGTTGAGCGGGCCGGCATTGTCCGGTGCGCGCTGTTCGGCCCTCGCCACCTCGGTTTCGGCACTGACACGCGACCAGGTTTCGCGGAAGCGCTCGGCACTGCGCAGCGGCGGCCAGCGGCTGGCATCCGGCGGGACCGAGGCGGATGCCATCTGCTGCCGGGCACGTTGGCTGGTTTCGGCGATGTGCGCATTGAGCACAGTCAGCGGGGCGGGCCGATCCGTCGCGCGGGGCCGGTTCATGCTCATGGGCGGGCGCTAGCAGGTGCCGGCAGCGGGCCGGAAGCAGGCTGGGGCGCGGCGCGGGGCACTGGCGCCATCTCCACCCGGCGGTTGAGTGCGCGCCCGGCCTCGTCGGCATTGGAGGCCACCGGCTGTTCAGCGCCGAAGGCGGCGCTGAACACACGCTGCGGCGGCATGCCTTCTTCGATGAGCGCGCGTGTCACGGTGAGGGCGCGCTGGGCCGAGAGTTCGAGGTTGTCGGCAAAGCGAAGGTTGCCTTGCTGGATCGGCCGGTCATCGGTGAAGCCGCTGACCATCAGCATCTCGTCGCGCTCACCGAGGTACACCTGCAGGGGTGGCACCAGACTCTGCAGCACCTGCCGGCCTTCGGGCCGCAGTTCGGCCGAGTTCAAGGAAAACAGCACGCTGCCGCTGATGCCGATGCGGCCGTTGGCCAGCGTCACGCGGCCGCTCTGCAGCGGAATGGCCAGCGCCTTTTCCAGCGCCATGCGGCGCTGCTCTTCCTGCTGGCGCTTCGCGACTTCCGTCTGCAAGCTGCTGACCAGGTCCATCTGCACCAGCAGCACGCCGATCAGCACCAGAACGAAAGCCCCCACCAGACCGGCCATGAGATCACCAAACACCGCCCACACCGGCGCAGTGGACTCCACGCCGTCGCCGTCGCCTGCATCGAGCTGCTCGGAGGCAGGGGTGGCGCGATCGTCGAGGCCGGCGATCATGCTGCGCGCTCCACCGGCGCGCTGCGCTGTACGCGCAACTGCCGCAGGTCTTCCACGATGCCCTGCTGCGCGCTGATGCTCAGGTCCACCACCTCGCGCGCCTGGGCGACGTAGTAGGCCAGCTGTTCGTCGCTGCGCTCCATGGACTTGGACAGCGCCGCCTCCACGCGCTGCAGGCTCTCCATGAGCTGTTCGCTGCTGCCGCTGAAGCGTTGCACACCCTGCTGGAAGGCCTCGCCCAGCGCTGCCAGCTCGCTCGCGCTGCGGGTCAGGTGCGCGGCCTGATCGTCGGCATGG
>JALORL010000290.1 GCA_025458915.1 Hydrogenophaga sp. | reverse complement strand
CGCAGCACCTGAAAAATCTCCTGGCAGTACTTCAGGTCGGGTTTGTCGCGGGTGGAGCCCAGCGCAGACGACGGTGTGTTGGCCACCGCTTCCAGGTTGTGGCTGGTTTCCTGGGTCAGGTCCACGAAATCTTCGTCGACGATGCCGCGCACGCCGTGGCGCGCGCCGTACACCCGCTGCACCTGCTGGAAGCGCCGCGCCTCCAGCGCCACCCCCACCAGCGACTGGTTGATGACGGCGGTGGGGCCACCGCCCTGGGCCACAAGGATTTTTCCGGAAGGCATGGGGGACTCCGCAGGGACAGGTTTGCGACATCACGCAAGCAGCGGCCAGTGGCTGCCGTGCCACCCATGATGCCCTCTAGGCCCGGGAACCACAAGCCAGGGCCAGACACCGGTGCACACCTGCTCCACCAGGGTCTGGCAGGGGACGGGAAGCGCCTGCGCGCTGCAACACATCGGTTGCTCCTGCAGGCACACTATGCGGGTCTCGCGGTGGCACTGCCTGCATGGGAGACACCCGCCGAAGGAATACGACCCCACCATGAAAACCTTCCACAACCCACACCATGGCCTGCACCAGGGCCAGCAGGAAATGTTCCGCGGCCGTCTGGTTCCGTGCCACGAGGTGCCCGCCCGACTGGAATTCGTGTTCACCGAACTCCAGCGCCGCAAACTGGGCGACCTGCACGCTCCTGCCGTGAACGAAACCGACCTGAATCAGGCCATCGGTCGCGTACACAGCGCACGCTACCTCGATTTCCTGGCCGGCGCATGGCAAGCGTGGGTGGCGCTGGATCCTTCCAACGCCGGCCGCGACGCCCTGCCTTCGGTGTGGCCACTGGGCAACCGGCACGCCTTCCGCACCGATGTCCTCCCGCAGAACTTCGCGGCGCAGCTCGGGCTGTTCTCGTTCGACTCCGGTTCGCCCCTGACTGCTGGCACCTGGACCGCTGCACGCGGTGGCGCCGCCTGCGCGTTGTCGGCCGCACGGGAAGTGCTGGGCGGCGCGCGCAGTGCATTTGCGCTGTCCCGCCCGCCAGGGCACCATGCGGGGCCCGATTTTTTTGGGGGTTACTGCTTCCTCAACAACGCCGCCATCGCAGCGCAGGCCCTGCGCGACGGTGGCAGGAAGCGCGTGGCTGTCCTCGACGTGGACTACCACCATGGCAACGGCACGCAGACCATCTTCTACGAGCGCGCCGACGTGCTGACGGTGTCTGTCCACGGTGATCCAGCCACCGAGTACCCATTCTTTCTGGGGCATGCCGACGAGCGCGGCAGCGGCGAAGGCCACGGCTACAACCTGAACCTCCCGCTGCCGCGCGGCAGTGGGCTCGGCGCTTGGAGCGCAGCGCTGGCGCAAGCGATGGAGGCAGTGAAGCGCTTCGACGCAGACGCACTGGTGGTGCCCATGGGGCTGGACACCTTCGAAGGCGACCCGATCTCCGGTTTCACCCTGAAAAGCAGCGACTACTTCGCCATCGGCGAAACCCTGGCCCACGCCGGCCTGCCAACGGTGTTCGTCTTCGAAGGCGGCTACGCGGTCGAAGAAGTGGGCATCAACGCGGTCAACCTGCTAGAAGGGTTTGAACGCGCGCGCTGAACCCAGGGCGCTCCGATGCGCTGCAAGCGTCTGCAGCGCTGCCGGCGCGCACTGCACGGTCCGGAAATGCCGTGGACCCGGCTTCGCCAGTCCACAGGCATTGCCCCCTGAAGAGGGTCGGGCGCAGCGCGGCGGGGGCGAATCCGTTCAAGCGCCAAAGGACAGAGCGCCCGGCGGCAGTGAGCGGCCCAGCGCACTGGTGAGCACCGTGTAGTGCATGGTCTCGTCGGCGGCCAGGCGGGCGGCCACCTTGGCCAGCTCGCGGTCGCCCAGCGCCGGAATCACACTGAGGTAGGCATTGGTGGCACCGAGCTCCAGGCGCGCGGCCAGGTCCAGCACGTCGCCCTGGCTCTTGAGCGCGCCGGCGTTGAGCGCCTTGGCGTATTCGTCGAGCTTCATCTCCATCACCGGCTTGCCGCCCAGCTTCTGGATGGTGGCCACCAGCGCGTCGCGGTGGGTCTTGTGGTGGCCCTGGAACTGCACCGCCACGTCGAGCACGGGCTTTTGCAGCAAACCGCTGCCGGCACCCAGCTGGTAGGCGTTGATGGCCTCGTGCTCCAGGCCCAGCGCGACGTTGAGGATCTCCACATCTTTGGCGGTGTCGCCCTTCATGCCTTGTGCCAGCACATCCTTGCCGGCCAGCAGGGCCACGGCCACGGCCGACAGCGCGCCGCCGTTGCGGATGAAGCCGCGGCGCGAGGCGGCGGGGATCAGGTTGGAAGAAGAAGAGAAAGAGGAAGAAATGGGGTTCATCGTGGTGGTCCTGTTGAAAGGTTGTTCCGGTTGGGAAGGTCTTGACGGGTTTCGTGGTGTGACAGCCGTCACGCTCAATACGCATGCACCAACCGGACCGGATTCAAGAAACCCGCATCGACACGAAATTTTCCGAATCGGGTCCGGCGCTGAATCCGTTGTGCGGAGCCCGGCGTATTGAGGGTGTCGACCACCAGCATGTCCATGGGTCCGCCGGGAAAGCCAGGGTCGATGTTCTTCAACCCACCACCGACACGACCATGAACCAAGCGACTCCCCACACCCGCCGATCCCGTCTGGCCTTCGGCCTGTTGCCTCTGGCCACAGCCGCCCTCCTGGCCGCCGCACCCGCCCAAGCCGACACCGGCAAGCTGCTGCTCACCGGCGGTGTCAGCACCATTGAAGGCGCCGCAGGCGGTGGCCTGTCGCCCTGGGCCGTGATCGGCAGCCAGGCCACCGAAGGGGAACGCGGCGTGTCGGTCTATGTGAGCCGCGCCGAAACCCAGGACTACGGCCTGACCGCTGCCGGTGTGGCTGTGGGCTTCAACGAGCGCTTCGAACTCTCCTTCGGCCACCAGGACTTCGACACCGGCATCACCGGCACCCTGCTCGGCCTGCCCGGCCTGAACCTGA
>JALORL010000054.1 GCA_025458915.1 Hydrogenophaga sp. | reverse complement strand
GCTACGCCATCGCCCGCAGCCTCTTCACCCCCACCTCTCTGCCCCGGGCCATCGAACGGCTGGGCTTTGTGCAGGCCGACCCGATCCGCGCTCCAGCGCGCGCGCAGGACCTCACGCTGCGCCACCGGGTGAAGGGCTATCTCGCCGGCGACCTGGAGCGGCAGTATCCCAAGCTGGCGATCGAGGAGGATTTTTTCGTCAACTACGGCTTTGTCACAAGAGCGCTGCACGCGCGCATGCATCCGCGCACGGCCCGACTTGAATGGCCGGCCGAGCGCTGGGCGCAGGCGCAGGCGGTGTGGCACCACGTGCAGCAACTGGGTGTGGCCCACCCCCGCGAGATCGACGCGCACTTTGCCCATGGCCACACCACCAACGGGTTCGGCGGCCGGTCAAAGGCCAGTACCCAGTTGCTGGACGGCATGCACTACCGCGGCCTGCTGCGCGTGGCGCGGCGGGACGGTGGCATTCGCCTCTACGCGGCACACATGCCTCAAGCGGCGCCCGACGACGTGCCGGCGGTGCTGGACGGGTTGGTGGACGTGCTGGTGAACAAGTACGCGCCCTTGCCACTGCCGGGCCTGCGGCAGCTGGTGGCCATGCTCAAACATGCCGTGCCGCAATGGCAGCCGCAACTGCGCGACACCCTGCAACGTGCGCTGCAGCGTTTGCCACAGGCTGAAGTGGAAGGCGCCACCTGGTACTGGCCAGACGGAGAAGATCCCTGCTCGCGGAAGTGGCGATGCAATGACCGTGTTCGCCTGCTGGCGCCTTTTGATCCTGTGGTGTGGGACCGGAACCGCTTTGAACGCTTCTGGGGTTGGGCCTACCGGTTTGAGGCCTACACACCACCCGCTCAGCGCGTGCGCGGCTACTACGCCATGCCGCTGTTGTGGCGCGACGAGGTGATTGGCTGGGGCAACCTGTCCGTGGTTGGCGGCACGCTGCGGGCCGAATGGGGTCATGTCAACGGCGAAGCGCCGCAAGATCCGGCCTTCCGTTCGGCGCTGCAGGCCGAGCTGGAAGACATTGCCAGGTTTCTTGGGGTGGCCCATGGTTGATCCTGTCCCACGCGCGACGGTCTGAAGGCTGTTGGCGCGCCCTACACTGCCGCCACATTTGATGGCCCGTTCCCATGTCCAGATTTCTGCGTCCCAGCCGCCAACAACAGCATCGCAACAGTGCCATCTGGCTGGGCACATTCGGCGGGATTTTCTTTTTCGTGGGGCTTGGGTTCCTGGTGCTGGGCATGGTGCCGACCGTGTTCGATGCCCTGCGCATGCGCCAATGGGAGCCCGTGCAGGTCGAGTTGCTGGAAGCCAGGCTGGCACCATCCCGCACCAGTGACGGCAACACCACCTACCGCGTGCACGCACGCTACCGCTATGAAGTGGCCGGACGCGCCTATACCGGCGAGCGGGTGGCCGTGAGCAACATGGCAGACAACCTGGGTGACTACTGGTACCAGCTCGGGTGGCGGTTGCAAAACGCCCGGCAGAACGGCGAACCTGTCATGGCCTGGGTCAACCCGTCGGACCCGACGCAGGCCGTGCTGGACCGCGAACTGCGCTGGTCTTTGCTGGCGTTCTGGAGCCTCTTCCTGGTGATCTTCGGTGGGGTGGGCAGTGGCCTGCTGGTCTGGGCGCGCCAGAGCTGGCGCAAGGCCGCGCGGCCGGAACACCCCCTGACGGTCAGCCAGCCCTGGCTGGTCCACCCGGCCTGGGCGGGACCTTCGATTGCGTCGAACACCCGCGCGGAACGCTGGGTGTTCACCATCATGGGGCTGGTGTTTCTGGCCTTTGGGGGGGCGGTGAGCGCGCTGGCGTTGCCCCAGGCCTTCAACGGTCGTCCCGCCGTCTGGGTGGTGCTGGTGTTTCCGCTGGTCGGCCTGGTGATGTGCTGGCATGCGATCAAGCGATGGCGCCAGCATCGCCGCTATGGTGCGGCGGCGCTGGTGCTCACACCCCACCCGGCGCCGCTGGGTGGGAGCGTGGCCATGCATCTGGATCTTCCCGTGCAGGCGGGTCCGCAGGCGCGTGTGTTGGTGGCACTCAGTTGCCTGGAACGCAGCACCAGTGGCAGCGGTGACGACCAGCGCACCAGCGAAAACCTGCAATGGGAGAACGAAGGCGTTGCCAAGCTGCTGCCCACACCGGGCGGCACCCGCATCCAGTGGCAGACCGATGTGCCCGGCCATCTGTCCCCCTCGGTATCGCCAGGTGAAGATGGCACCGTATGGCGCGTGAGTGTCGCTGGGCAGGGGCTGGACGGCGATTTCAGCGCCCACTACGACATCCCCGTGTTAGCCACCGGAACAAGCGCCACCTTCTCTGTGCCGGACGACCGGTTCACTTTTGGCCAGACCGACCTGGCCTCGAAAGAGCCCGTGCTGCGCGAGCGCATTGCCACCGTCTGCCGGGTGAGTGTGGACATGCAGGGCCGACTGGTGCTTGACCAGCCTTATGCGCGCATGCGGCGCGTGCAACTGCCGTGGCTGATCATGGGCGTGGTGTTCCTGGCATCGGGCACCTATTTGTGGCGACAGAACGCTCTGGGTGGGTGGATGGGCTTTTTCTTCGGGGGCCTGGGTCTGCTGGCCCTGGTGCTGAGCCTGTGGCACCTGGGCAACCGGCGAAAGGTCACGCTGGATCGCAGCCAGGGCGCCACCGTTGAAAGGTGGCTGCTCGGCATACCGGTGGGACGGCGCCGCTATACCCAGATGATCGAACGCCTGAGCCTGTACCGCAGCTACGGCCTGCAAGTGAGCGGCCAGCGACCGGAAAACATCTGGCAGGTGCGTGCCCTCCCGCTCGGCGGCAAAGCTTTTGTGCTGGCCGACAGCATCAGCGGTGAAGAAGCCACGCGCTTGCTGATGAGCGAGATTGCCCGGCACACCGGATGGCCTGCCGGCACCTGAGCGAATCCACCAGGGCAGGAAGGCGAAGATACGCTCAGCCTCTTAGCCCGGCCGGATGTTGTTGCGCTGGATCACCTCGGTCATAGCAGCCGTGTCGCTCTGGATGCGGCGCGCCAAACCTTCCGGCCCGGTGCCGGCCACCTGCCAGCCCTGCACGAAGATCTTCTGGCGGATGTCCTCGCGGCGCACGAATTCGGACAGCAGTGTGGCCAGCCTCTGCACATGGGCCTTGGGCAGGCTGTTGGGGGCGGCCACAGCGTTCCAGATCTCCAGCTGGAAGTCGCGCACGCCAGCCTCCGACAGGCTGGGCACCTCGGGCACCACGCTGCTGCGCCCGGCCGACGTGACCCCGATGGCGCGCAGCTTTCCGGCACGGACCTGCGCCATGGCAAGGCCTGGCGGCAGCAGCGACATCTGGATCTGGTTGCTGATCATGGCGGCGATCACCTGCGGGTTGCCAGGATAGGGCACATGCACGGGCGCAATGCCCGCCTTGGCCTTGAGCAGCTCCATGCCCAGATGCGCCACCGTGCCGACACCGGGCGTGCCGTAATTCCAGCGGTCGCCAGCCTGGCGTGCAGCTGCGAAGAAAGCTTCGCCGGCGGTGGTGGTCTCAGCCGGAACACTCAGGACCAGGGGTGCCACGGCAATCAGCGATACCGGGGTGAGGTCCTTGAGCGGGTCGTACGGGGTGGCCGGGTTGAGGATCTTGGCGATCGTCATGTTGCCGTTGATCATCAACCCGATGGTGTGGTCGTCGGTGGCCCGGGCCACCAGATCGGCCGCGATGTTGCCGCCAGCGCCGGGCCGGTTCTCCACCACGACCGGCTGCCCCAGGGCCTGGGACAGTGGTTCGGCCAGCAACCGGGCCATCAGGTCGGGCGACGACCCGCCGGGAAAGCCCACCAGGATCTTCAGCGGCCGGCTGGGCCACACCGCGCCCTGGGCGCGTGCGCCGGGCAGCACCATGGCACCGGCCAGTCCGGCGGCGATGCCCAGGGCGTGGCGGCGACCGGGAGCGGTGGGTGGGGAAGTTTTCGGGTCTTGCATGGATGTCTCTTGTTCTGGGAAGGTTGGCAGGGCGCTCATGGTACGGGATGGGGTGGCCCGCTGTACAGCCAAGGGCTGTCCATCAGACGCGGGCCGGCCACCTTCAAACCCAGGTTGCGTCCCACCCGGAGCAGGCCCTGGGCATGAAAGACCGTGCCATTGCGCTGCGAGCGCGCCTGCACGCGGGCGTTGCGCATCCAGCGGGTGCGGGCATAACGGGCCAGGAGCGCCGGCCAGTCCACGCTGTCCCGCGACGGCCGGTCCTGCACCAGACGACCGATCGTCCACGCATCTTCCAGCGCCATCGCGGCGCCCTGGGCCAGATACGGCCGCATGGGGTGGGCGGCATCGCCGAGCAAGGCCAGGCGCCCGCGGGCGTGTTCGTGCGGGCCCTGCACCGGAGGGCGGTCGTGCAGGGCCCAGAGTTTCCACTCCGGCACCACCGCCAGCATGTCGTGCAGCGGCGCGGCAACCGGCCCCAATGCGCGCATCAGGTCTTCCAGCCGGGCATCGTGACTCCAGCTTTGCGAAGGCGCTGCGTGCCCCTGCCCCAACCGGCCATGCACCACTGCCACCACGTTGAACCAGGCTCCCCCACGCACCGGGTAATGCACCACGTGCAGGCGAGGGCCCAGCCAGGCAGTGACCACCGGGCTGCGCAGGCCGATGGGCAGGTCCCGCTGCGCCACCATGCCCCGGTAGGCCAGATGCCCGGTGGGGCGCGCCGGCTCGGGCACCAGCAAGGCGCTGCGTACGCGGCTCCAGAGGCCGTCACACCCCACCAGGGCATCGCCGGCAAACACCTGCCCCGACTCGGTCGTCAGGCGCACCGCTGCCGCACTGGCGTCCACACCCGCCAGACGGGTGTTCAGCATCAGGCGCGTGGCTGTGCGGGTCTGCACCGCATCCAGCAACAGACGGTGGAGGTCGGCGCGGTGCACGGTGGCGTAGGGCTGCCCATAACGCGCCAGCATGGATCGGCCCAAAGGCATCTGCCCAAGCGTGCGGGCGCTGCGGGCGTCGCGCACCCGCAGCGCTTCTGGAAACGCGGCACAGGCGCGCAGGCCCTCACCCAGGCCCCAGTCGTTCAGCACGCGCACCGCATTGGGCCCCAGCTGCAGGCCGGCCCCCACCTCACCGAACGCTGCAGCCTGCTCCACCACGGTCAGCGGCACGCCTTCCCGGGCAATGGCCAGCGCACAACCCAGTCCACCAATCCCGCCACCGACCACCCACACATGTTGATTCATGTCCCGGATTGTCTACACCCGGCCCGCGCGCGCATTGACGCGAGACAAAGCCCTGCCAGCCGAACCGCGGTGGAGGCGGGTGGAACGTCCGCGATCAGGCCAGGCGGTTGAACCAGAGCAGCGACAAGCCGGCCGAAAGCATCACCAGCAAAGACGCCAGCAGCGCCAGCAGGCCCGAAATTTCGGTTTCCTTTTTCTCCACCGTCAAGCGCGTGCTCAGCGACTCATAGACCTTCTTCAGGTTTTCGGCCGTGCCGGCGTAGAAATATTCGCCCTGGGTCTTGCTGGCCACTTCCTTCAGGCTGTCCTCGTCGAGGCGCACGCGCATGGACCAGCCTTCGAAGCCGATGATCTCGCCGTCCACCGTACCCACGCCCACGGTGTACACCCGCACGCCGCGGTCAGCCGCCATCTGCGCGGCCTCGGCGGTGTCCACACCGGTGGTGCGCTGGCCATCGGTGAGCAGGATCACTGCGGCCGAGTTGTAGGAGCCCGGCGCCACCGGTTTGAAGGGTGTTTCATCGGCACGGGGTTGGTCCAGCGAACGGCCCTTGGGCGCGAACGGGTCGGTGTTGCGGCTGTAGGTCATGTCGCCGAGGTTGATGCGCTGTTCGGGGAACAACTCGGACAGGGCCACCACGATCGCGCTGCCGATGGCAGTCGCACGTTGCAACTGGAACTTGTCGATCGCGGCACTCAGGTCTTCGCGGCTGAGGGTGACCGGCTGCACCACCTGGGCCGTTCCGGCAAACGCCACAATGCCCACCTTCACGTGGCGCGGCAATTCGGCCAGGAAGGCCTTCGCCGCATTTTGCGAAGCCACCAGCCGGTTGGGCTCGACGTCCTCGGCGCGCATGCTGCCCGAGACGTCCATGGCCAGAATGATGGTCTGTTCCTGCGAAGGCAGCACGATGGAGGCCATGGGCCGGGCCGACGCCAGCAACATGGCTGCAAACGCCAGCAGCAGCAACACCGGTGGCACATGGCGGCGCCAGCCGGGCCCTTTTCCCATGGCTTCACGAACGATGGACAGACTGGCGTAACGAACCGCCGCCTTGCGGCGCCGGCGCAGCAGCCACCAGTAGGTGAGCACCAGCAGGGGCAGGACCAGGAGCAACCACAGGAACTGGGGCCAGAGGAAGGTGACGGGAAGGTTGTTCATGGGCGGGCTCCCAGGTGAGCGGGCAGACCTGCGCGCAGGCCGCTGCGCCGCTTTCTCAGGTCCACAAATCGCAGGATGGCGTCGGCCAGGTCGTCGTCGGTGGCCAGTTCCAGCGTGTCAACGCCGGCCCGGGCCAGGCTGGTGCGCAGCGTCTCCTCCCGCTCGGCCGCAATGCGGGCAAAGCGTTCGCGAAAGCGCTTGTCGTGGGTGTCCACCAGCAGTTGTTCGCCGGTTTCGGCGTCGCGCATGGTCAGCAGGCCCAGGTCAGGCAGCTCGCGCTCCAGTGGGTCGAGCAGGCGCACAGCCACCACGTCGTGGCGGCGCGCCAGTTCGCCCAGCGGCTTTTCCCAGTCGGGTTCGCTGATGAAGTCCGACACCACGAAGACGGTGCTGCGCTGACGCACCGTGTGCGTGGCGGCGTTCAGCAGGTCGGACAGGCGGGTGGTGCCGTTGCCTTTGTCCTTTTCTTTCGCTGCCTGGCGCTCCTTGCGCGATGGCGGCTGCAAGGGCTGGGCCGGCTGCTGGATCATCTGCAAGAGCCGCAGCACCTGGTTGCGGCCGCCGCGCGCGGGCAGCACGGCGTCCACCACCGCGCGGCCGCGGGAGCCGTACAACACCGCCCCCACCCGGTTGCCGTGGCGGCTGATGAGACGCGCCAGCACTGCCACAAAGTCGCGCAGGATCTGGCTTTTCTGCTGCTCACCCGATCCGAAGTCCACCGAGGGGCTCAGGTCGATCAGGAACCAAGCCGCCATCTCGCGGTCTTCGGTGAACACGCGCACGAACGGTGTCTGCTGGCGCGCGGTCACGTTCCAGTCGATGTGGCGCACGTCATCGTGGTGCTGGTATTCACGCAGGTCGGCCAGGTCCAGACCGGTGCCACGCATGAGGGTGCGGTAGTCGCCCTGCAGCAGCCCGTCGAGCCGGCGCATCACGGTCCACTCCAGGCGGCGCATGAGCGCATCGGCGCGCTCCACGCCGGGGGAAGCGGGCACCACCACCGGCGGGGGCTGGGGCTCGGCCGGGCGGGACTTGAACAATCCGAACAACATGTTCAACCTCTGACGCGAACGTGCGGCCAAGCTGAATCGAAAGCCGCTGCGAAAGAAGTGTCTGAACCAGGGCACCCGTGGAACCGGCTTTGCCGGGCCACAGGGTGCGTCCCCCTCCCGCCGAAGGCGAGAGAGGGGGAAGACGCGAAGCGGCGCAGGGGGTGCTTCATTTCAGGCCGCGCGCTTTTCGTGCTCCAGCGGCTTGGCCGGTGGCGTGATCGCACCCATGATGCGGGCGATCAGAGCATCCGCATCCAACCCTTCCGCCAGGCCCTCGTAGGACAGCACCAGGCGGTGGCGCAGCACGTCGGGTACCAGATCGATCATGTCTTCCGGCAAGGCGTAAGTGCGACCGCGCAGCATGGCCAGCGCGCGGGCCCCCTCCACCAGGCCGATGGTGGCGCGCGGGCTGGCGCCGTAGGTGATGAACGCGCCGAGCCCTTTGAGTCCGTGCTTGTCCGGCGTGCGCGTGGCCGACACCAGCTTCACCGCGTACTGCACCAGCGAAGGGTCCACATACACGTTGCGGCACTGCGCCTGCAGGGCCGCGAGCTGTTCGGTGGTGGCCACGGCCTGCACCTGCACCGCAGGGCCGGTCACGCGCTCCACGATCACGTATTCCTCTTCGTCGGTGGGATAGTCCACCAGCACCTTCATCATGAAGCGGTCCACCTGCGCTTCGGGCAGCGGGTAGGTGCCCTCGGTCTCGATCGGGTTCTGCGTGGCCATGACCAGGAACGGCGACGGCACCTTGTGCGATTCGCCAGCAATCGTCACCTGCCGTTCCTGCATCACCTCCAGCAGGGCGCTCTGCACCTTGGCGGGAGCGCGGTTGATCTCGTCGGCCAGCAGCAGGTTGGCGAACACCGGGCCAAGCGAGGTGCTGAAGTCGCCAGTCTTCTGGTTGTAGATGCGCGTGCCCACCAGGTCAGCCGGCACCAGGTCGGGCGTGAACTGGATGCGCTTGAAGCGCCCGCGCACCACATCGGCCAGTGTCTTCACCGTGAGTGTCTTGGCCAGGCCTGGAACGCCCTCCACCAGCAGATGCCCCTGCGCCAGCATGGCCACCATGACCCGCTCCAGAAACCGGTCCTGCCCCACCACCACCCGTTTCACCTCGTACAGGATCTGCTCCATCAGCTGTGCGGATTCGGGGGTTTGCGAGGTGTCCATGGGGGCTCCTAAAAAATCAGTGAATGCCGTCGTGCGGCGGCGAACAGGGGGCGACGTGCATATCGGATGCAGCCTCAGAAGGGTGGCAGGCCAGCGGCCGACGCCGCGCTCTCGATCGGCACAGCAAAACCGATGCCCACAAAAGTGCGGTGGCTGGTCGGGTTGAGGATGCCGGTGACAATGCCGACCACCTCGCCCCCCATGGTGACGAGGGGCCCGCCGGAATTGCCGGGATTGGCTGCGGCGTCGAACTGGATGAGGTTGCCGATTTCCTGCGTGCCCTCGGGCGAGCGGAATGAACGGCCCAGCCCCGACACCACCCCGGCCGACACCGAGGGGCCGATGCCGAACGGGAAGCCCACGGCCACCACCTCGTCACCCGGCAGCAGGTCGGCGGTGGACCGCATGGTGGCGGCCGGCAAATCATCGGGAACGGTGTGGGCCTGCAGCACGGCCAGGTCGTTCTCGGGCTGTGCACCCACCACGCTGGCGCCCGACTCGGTGCCGTCGGCAAACACCAGCTTGAGCTTGTCCGCGCCCTGAACCACGTGCAGGTTGGTGAGGATGACGCCCTTGTCGACGATCACCACACCGGTGCCCACGCCCTGCTCTTCTTCCTTGCCCTTGTCGTCCTTGCCAAGCGACACCACCCGCACCACCGAAGGGCGGATGGTTTCCGCCGCACGCGCCGCGGCGGACGGCAGCGTCTGGGTGCTGAGCGTGCGCAGCACGGCCGCGTCGATGTCCTTTTGCGTCAGCGCAGCGGTGGCGCTGCTGCCTTGCTGCCAGTGGCTGGCCAGCAGCAGGGCCGACAGCATGGCCAGCGCCGCCCACATCACCCCCGGGTTCACCGCCGAACGGGTCAGCGCGGCCCGCCACCGCTTCCAGCGACCGGGCGGTTCGGCGGCTGCGGCTTGCGTGTCCTGTTCCAACGCCTCCGCCGGCTCCGGGCTGCGGGCATCCGCCACCCCAGGCCTGGCACGGGCCGTTCGGCTGTAGAGGGCGGGCTTTCGCATGGCAACTCCTCAGAGGGCTGACGGAGGACACATCATGCCGCGTTGCGGCGACCGGCTCAAGCAGTCAACAATTGCCTGAGCACGAAGGGGAGGATTCCCCCCTCCCGGTAATAGTTCACCTCCACCGGTGTATCGATGCGCAGCGTCACCGACAACTGGCGGGTCTGACCGTCGGGCCGGGTGACGATCAGCTGCGCGTCGCTCTGGGGCTTGAGCTCCGGGTGTGGCACGACGGTCACCGTCTCCTCGCCAGTCAGCCCCAGGGTTTCCCAGGAGTCGCCGGCCTTGAACTGCAGCGGCAGCACCCCCATGCCCACCAGGTTGGAGCGGTGGATGCGCTCGAAGCTGCGCGCCACCACCGCCTTGATGCCCAGCAGCTGCGTGCCCTTGGCCGCCCAGTCGCGGCTGGAGCCCGTGCCGTATTCCTCACCCGCAAACACCACCGTGGGCAGGCCGGCGGCCTTGTACTGCATGGCAGCGTCGAAGATGCTCATCTTCTGCCCCTTGCCCACGCCGTCGCCCTGGTAGAGCGTCCAGCCCCCCTCTTCGCGCGAGCCGCTGGTATCGGGCGGCAGCATCAGGTTCTTGATGCGTACGTTGGCGAAGGTGCCGCGCATCATCACATCGTGGTGGCCCCGGCGCGCGCCGTAGCTGTTGAAATCGGCCTTGAGCACGCCGCGCTCAAGCAGCCACTGCCCCGCCGGCGATTTTTCGGCGATGTTGCCGGCGGGCGAGATGTGGTCGGTGGTGATGGAGTCGCCAAACAGCGCCATGATGCGCGCGCCCTTCACCGCCACCGGTTCGCTCGCCACCGGCGCTGCCAGCTCGAAGCCCTCGAAGAACGGCGGCTCGGCGATGTAGGTGCTGCTGGGCCAGTTGTAGGTGTTGCCGTTCACGCCCTTGATGCGCTCCCACAGCTTGCCCGGCTCGCTGGCCACGCGCGCATAGTTCTCGCGGTAGGCCTTGCCCTTCATCGCGTGCTTCATCAGCGCGTGGATCTCGTCGCTGCTTGGCCAAACATCGCCCAGGTACACCGGCTTGCCGCCCTTGCCTTTGCCCAGCGGCTCGGTCATGAGGTCCTTCATGACGTTGCCGGCGATGGCATAGGCCACCACCAGCGGCGGGCTCGCCAGGAAGTTGGCCTTCAGGTTGGGGTGGATGCGGGCCTCGAAATTGCGGTTGCCCGACAGCACCGCTGCGCACACCAGTTCGTGGCGGGTGATCACTTCGTTGAGCTCCGGCGCCAGGTCGCCCGCGTTGCCGATGCAGGTGGTGCAGCCGTAGCCGGCCAGCGCAAAGCCCAGCTTTTCCAGGTAGGGCAGCAGGCCGGTTTCGGTCAGGTATTCGACCGCCTTCTTGGCCAGCAGGCCGGCCGCGAGCAGCACACCGGGGTTGGAGGTGTTGGTGCAGCTGGTGATGGCGGCAATCAGCACATCGCCATTGCCCACCGTGACGCCGCGGCTGGCCACCGGGGCCGCGGTTTTGGCGCTGGTGCGCGCCGGCTTGTTGGCCTCCATTTCGGCCACGAAGCGGGGTGCACCCGCGGGCGTGGGCGTCTGCCGCTCGGTGCCCGGTGTGCCGCCGCGCCCGCCCAGTTCCTCGATGCGATCCTGCGGCCGCTTCGGCCCGGCCAGGCTGGGGGTCACGCTGCCCAGGTCCAGCGACACCACCTGCGAATAGTCGATGTCGCCCGCCTTCTGCGAAGCGCCCGGTGCGCCCGGCACGCCGAACAGCCCCTGGGCGCGGAAGTAGGCCTCGAAGGCCTCGATTTCGGCCTTGCTGCGGCCGGTGCCGCGGAAGTAGTCCAGCGTTTTTCCGTCCACCGGGAAGAAGCCCATGGTGGCCCCGTATTCGGGCGCCATGTTGGCAATCGTGGCGCGGTCGGGCAGGCTCAGCGAGGCCGTGCCCTCGCCAAAGAACTCGACGAATTTGCCCACCACCTTGTGGCGGCGCAGGATTTCGGTGACCGTGAGCACCAGGTCGGTGGCGGTCACGCCCTCGCGCAGCTGACCGGTCAGCTGGAAGCCCACCACATCGGGCGTGAGGAAGTACACCGGCTGTCCCAGCATGGCGGCTTCGGCCTCAATGCCACCCACGCCCCAGCCCACCACGCCAATGCCGTTGATCATGGTCGTGTGGCTGTCGGTGCCGACCAGCGTGTCCGGGTAGTACAACCCGCCCTTCAGGTGCACGCCGCGCGCCAGGTGTTCCAGGTTCACCTGGTGCACGATGCCGAAGCCCGGCGGCACCACGCCGAAGGTGTCGAACGCCTGCATGCCCCACTTCATGAACTCGTAGCGCTCGCGGTTGCGCTGGAATTCGAGCTTCATGTTCAGGTCGAGCGCGTTCTTGCTGCCGTAGTGGTCCACCATGATCGAGTGGTCCACCACCAGATCCACCGGCACCAGCGGCTCGATGCGCTTGGGGTCTTTGCCCAGCCGCTGCGCCACACTGCGCATGGCGGCCAGATCGGCCAGCAGCGGCACCCCCGTGAAGTCCTGCAGCACCACGCGCGACACGGTGAACGGAATCTCGTCGGTGCGGGCAGTGTTGGGTTGCCACTGCGCGAGCTGCGCCACATGCTCTGCCGTCACGCGCTCGCCATCGCAATGGCGCAGCACGCTTTCCAGCACGATGCGCAGCGACACCGGCAGCCGTTTCACCGACGGGTACTGCCGGGCCAGTTCCGGCAGGGAATAGAAGCGCCCGGTTTTACCGGACGCGGTCTTGAAACTCTTCAGGGTCTTGGCAAACGGGTGCGTGAAGGCGGCGCTCTGGCTCATGGGGACTCCTGCAGTGATCGGGCATTGGCCCAACCATTCTGGCAGTTGCATGTTTCACCGCGCCACCAGCAGGGTTGCCCGCGGCCCCGGTCAGGCCATCACCGCCTCCGGCAGGCGCTTCAGGCCCATCCACTGCAGCTCGGCCAGCACCAGCACCGCGATCGCCTGCACCATCAGATAGGCCACCCCCAGCGCCGTGAGGCCTGCCGCGCCACCGAACACCAGGGCCAGGCATCCCAGTGCCCAGGCGAAATTGCACACCACGATCACCGTCAGGCCCGCGCGCGACGGCGATGGCTGCAGGGCCAGCCAAGCCGCCAGCGCCACGAAGGCAAAGATGGCCAGTCCGCTGCCCTGCAGCAGCGCGACCGGCAGCCCCAGCCAGCCGGCCAGCAGGCCGCTGGCCGACAACTGGATGGCACCGGTCCCCACGCCGGTGACCGCGTCGAACCACAACACCTTGCGCAGACCGGAGGGTGATGTGAGGGAATACAGCATGTTCATGAAGCTCTCCTGGAAGAAGGTTGGCACCACGGACCCTTTCCGTTGCGCTGGCGGAATCCTCTCGCTCCCCGCGCACAAGGTCCATGACCTGGCAGGTCATGGCCGCGGCACCGCTTTGCCTCTACGATGCGCCGCATGCCGACCACCAGCGCCCGCCATGCCCTCACCAGCATCCCTTCCCCGTTTGGCGAGCGCCTGCGCCACTGGCGCCAGCGCCGCCGCCTGAGCCAGCTCGACCTCGCGCATGAGGCCGATGTGTCCACCCGCCACCTCAGCTGCGTGGAAACTGGCCGCGCCAGCCCCAGCCGCGACCTCGTGCTGCGCCTGCTCAACCACCTGGACATTCCCTTGCGCGAACGAAATGCCTTGCTGGAGTCCGCCGGATACGCACCCATGTTCCGTGAGCGTTCGCTCGACGACCCGGACATGGCGGGCGCACGGGCTGCCGTGCAGCGCATCCTGGACTGCCACGCGCCCTGGCCCGCCCTCGCCATGGATCGGCACTGGAACCTTCTCATGGCCAACCGCATGGTGCCCCTGCTCATGGCGGGCGCGGACCCCGTGCTGTTGCAACCACCGGTCAATGTGCTCCGGCTGAGCCTGCACCCTCAGGGACTGGCGCCGTTCATCGCCAACCTGCCCCAGTGGCGCGACCACCTGTTCGAACGCTTGCGCCAGCAGATCCATGCAACCGGTGACAGCGTGCTGGCAGCGCTGCTGGAGGAACTGCGCGGTTATCCGGGCGGTTCCGCGCTGCCGGCTGTGGCTCTGCCAGGGGAGTACCCCGGCGTACTCATGCCGTTCGAATTCCAGACGCCGCAGGGCGTGCTGAGACTGGTCGGCACGACCACCGTATTCGGATCACCGGTGGACATCACGCTGCAGGAACTGGCTTTGGAAACCTTCTTCCCGGCCGACGAGGCCACTGCCGCACGTCTGCGGGCCATGGCGGTCAGCGCCTGAGCATCAGAAGGAGCGCGATTCGTCGCGACCGCCTGCCGACAGCGACAACCCCCACTGCGCAAAGGTGATGACACTGGCGTCCGTGCTGCCGTTGAACCGCACGCCCAGAGCCTCCTGGCCCTGCACCCACAGCACCTGACTGGTGTTGGCGCCCTGTGACACCTGCACCGGCACCATGCGGATCACCTCGGCCCGGGTCATGCCCGGGCGCAGCGCCAGAAAGGCCTCGTACAAGGTGCCCGGCTGTACGCTGCCACCGCCGTTGCCGCTAACCCGGAAGGTACGCAGGAAGGTCCGGCCGTTCTGCCGGTCGGTCCAGCGGGCGCTGACGATCACACCGCGCTGAAACGTCACTTCCAGCCGCTCCCGCTCCGTTTCCCACACCAGTGGATTCGCCGTGTTGCTGCCTGAGGGCGCCAGCCCGACGACACGCTGCACCTGCTCGGGCGACATGCCGGCGCGCAAATCGTTGAACGCACGGTAGAGCGGCTGACCCGCGTCATCGTCACTGCCGCCATCGCTGCCGCCGCAGCCCCACAGCATGGCGGTGGAGGCCACCAGCATGGCCCAGGCGGCGGTTCGGCGATTTGCCCGCGCTCCAGCAAGGTTGCGAAGGGTCATTTCAACTCCCTGAGGTTTGATTTGTAGGTTCACGGAATGCTGTCCTGCGATCGCCACGCGCGACAGACTTCATGGCGCGGTGCATTCTAAAGATGTACATCCACCATTCTGAAGCCGACATCCCCATTTCGTGGAAAGCTGCCCTTTGGTTCAGAAAACAGCCGCCTGACGCATGCCGCGCGCACAAAGTCACAGGCAGGTGTTGCGGGGGCGCGAAGCCGCCAAGCGACAAATGAACTGTTCCGCCGCATTTTTCACGCATCCGCCCCCTAAAACGCCGCTGAAAACAGTAGCGCTATAGAAAGTCATATAACAATTATCGTTTAAGGCGCATGGCACTGGGCCAGATGCAACCAATGGAGCAGACATGAGACAAGGTTTGGGCGGTCGGTGGTGGATAGGCGGCGTGTGGAGCGTGCTGGCCCTGTGTGCAGGCAATGCCTGGGCAGAGGTGAAGTGGGACTTGGCCACCTTGATCAAAGCGCCCGAAGTGCGCCAGGCGGTGGTCGATGGCAAGGTGGCCGCCGGCGAAGTGTTCGGCCCCAGCCTGGGTGGCATCCACCCCGTGTTCGCACTCGACGCCATTCCTTTTCTGGCAACGTCCTATCCGGCGGCTCGCCGCTTGTGGAACCTGGCGCGACCGTTGGCCGAAAAAAAGGCCGCCGCCGAAGGTTTTGCCATTTTGTATTCCGTGCCCTGGCCGCCACAAGGCATGTTCTCCAGCAAGGAAATTCGCTCGATTGGCGACCTTCAGCAAATGAACATGCGCGAAAACTCGCCATCGGTGAAAAAACTGGCCGAAACCTTGGGCGCCAAGCCGGTGCTGGTGGAAACACCCGATCTCGTCAACGCCATCCAGAGCGACAAAGTGGGCCTGGTGTTCACCTCCGCCGCGCAAGGGGTGGACACAAAAATGTGGGAAAAGCTGCCCTGGTTCTATCAAACGAACGCATGGTTGCCCCGCAATGCAGTCATCATCAACAAAAAGGCCTTGGACACCTTGACCTCTGAACAACGCGACGCGGTGATTCGCGCGGCCGGTGGCGCTGAGGAACGTGGCTGGCAGTTGAGCGAGCAGAATGCCGCCGAGACCGTCAAGGCGCTGAAGGACAACGGCGCCAAAGTGGGCGCGGTGGACGGCAGCGTGCGTGCTCGCATGGACAAGGCTGGCACAGCCTTGTCGAGCGAAGCGTTCAAACGCGCAGATGCCGACTTGATCAAGGTCCTGTCGAGCTACATGGCCAACAACTGAGGTTAGGGGCAGGTCTACCCGGTTGCAGTGGGGCGCTCTGTGCGCGCCGCCATCGCGCTGTACCGATTTGGAGGCCCTGTGACGTGCACACGTTCGGCCCAAGGGGGAATCGGGTCCGCATCCCGGAGTAGCGACGCAACCCCAAGCGACCAACCCTTTACGCCGGATGGCAACGCGAATACCGCGCAGATACGACGTTCGACAGCCGAACCTCAGAGCTCCCGAGGTATGTGTTGCCAGAGATGGTCCACCACTGCCCGCACGCGACCGGCCTTTCGCACATCGCGCTGCATGACAAGATAGACCGGGCAACACACAGGCGTCTCGGCAACTTCCACGACGGCAAGGTCCCCGTGGTTTGCCGCCAAAAAACTGGGCAGCAGTGCCAGGCCAAGCCCCCCGGCCGCAGCCTGGAGAGCGACGCGCGGGCTGTTGGTCTGCAAAACAATGTCGCGCCCAGCGGCCTGTCGATTCAGCGCCTCATTGAGGAATGGCTGATGGAGATCCGAGTAGGCCACGAACCTGCGCTTGTGCCACGCCTCGGCTGACCAGCGGGTCTGCCCGTAGATCTGATAAGACACGGAACAGATCTTTTGGCACACGAGTTCGGCACCCTCGATCTCGACCATGCGAAGCGCAATGTCAGCCTCGCCCCGCGACAGATTGGCGCGACCAGTCGCACCGATCAATTGCAGGTCGATCTGCGGATGATCCGCCGCAAACCCAGCCAGGGCGGGCGCAATCACATCGCTGAGCAAGTCCGGCGGAGCAGTCAGCACCACGCTACCAGCGTCCTTGCCCATGGCCTGGGCAAAGCGCATGACCCCCAGCACATGCCCCTCGATCTGCAAAACCCTTTCTTGCAACGCATGGCCCTCTTCGGTCAATACCCAACCCCTCACCAGGCGGTTGAACAGCTTCAACTTCAGGGCTTCTTCCAATCGTCCCATGCGCCTGACGATGGTGGAGTGCTCAACCTTGGCGCAACGTGCAGCCCCTGCGACAGAGCCTTCCCGCGCCACGAGCGCGAAGTGTTTCAGGTCATCCCAGACCAATTCGGACACTGGCAATTTTTGCACCCTCAATCTGCATTTTTCATGAATTGACCGCACCGAGAAACCCAACAGAATGCTGCACTGCAGCAAGCTGCAAGGTCGACGTCACATCAACTCTGTTCAAGAAAAGGCATCTGTCATGAAGATTTTTCACATCAACGCATCCACCCGCGGCGAAGAGAGCCAGTCATTGGCCGTTGCAGAGCGGCTCATCGCGAAGTTGCGTGCGGCACCCGGCGCAACGCTGGACCGGCTCGACCTGTTCGATGGTAGCTTGCCTGCTTTCGATGCCAATGCCGTGGGCGCCAAGATGGCGCTCTTCACCGGGGCGACCGCAACCGCGGCGCAGAAGGCAACCTGGGCCAAGGTCGAGGCCGTATTCAAACGTTTTGCGGCCGCCGATGTCTATGTGGTCAACACCCCGCTCTGGAACAACGGGATTCCCTACGTTCTCAAGCAATTCATCGATCTTGTCACCCAACCCGGCTGGACCTTCGGCTTCGATCCGGCATCGGGCTACAGCGGACTTATGACAGGCAAGCGTGCTTTCGTGGTGCACGCCAGTGGGGTGTATCACGAGGGCATCCGGCCGAATTTCGGTTCGGACTTTGCCACGCCCTATCTGGCGGACTGGTTCGAATTCATCGGCGTGTCCGAACTGGAGCAGATCCACGTTGCGCCAACGGTCGTGAATGGCGACTACGCGTCCACAAAGGCGAAGGCCATTGCCCGAGCCGAGGCGCTGGTCGAATGAGGGTCGCAACATGAACCACAGTCATCGATCGCCCACGCTCGCGGAGAAGTCGCGTTCTGCCGCATCGAGCCCACTAACCCAAAGGAGGTCTGTATGCGAATCGGTTTGACAGGAACCTACTCGTCCGGAAAGACATTCACTTCGCTCGTCGCTTCCAGATATCTCGGCGTGCCGCGGACCGAAGCTTCCACCATGCGCGAGATCCTGCCTCACGCGGCACCGGGCAAGACCCTCGAAGAATGCAGCGCTGCCCAGTTGATCCAGATGATCGTTGTCCGCCACAGCGAGCGTGTCGTGCACGAGGGTCGGCTCAGCCCGGAATTCATATCGGACGGCTGCTCACTGCAAGAGTGGATCTACGGCAGCGTGCGCGTGAAATACGGCGTGAATCCAAATGCCTCGATCAGTCTTGGACCCGACGAAAGTGTGGAGAAGACAGGCGAGCTGGCGCTATTCGAAGACGTGATGTGGGAGCTTGGAAAAGCGTTCAAGCGGCATGTGAAATCTTCTTTTGACCACTTCGTACATCTGCGCAATGAACTGCCGCTGGCAAAAGACGGCCATCGTCCAGTGAACGAAAACTTCCGCCGCTCTTCCGATGAATTCCTGCTGGCGACGCTGGAGGAGATGAAGATGCCTTATACGGTGATCGGCGGAACACTGGAGGAGCGCGCCGAAAGGATTGCCGAAATTTTCGGAAAAAAACCCGTCATGCCTGTTCACGAGGCGGTCCGTCAGGCAAGCGTTCACTACAAGACTCTTCTCATGTAAACAGTACAGACAGGGAGAAAAAAATGGAAATCGGCTACTACGACAGTATTGATGAGTTTCTCGGGCAACGCCATGGACGCTACTTCGGAGACGGTTACCTGAAATCCGCACAGACCGTTCGCGACTTCGAACTACACGGAGGGCCCCATGGCATGCGGTTTTCCAGCTTGGGCGAAGTTCTTTTGCCCGACATGTGGTCGCTCAAAGGTGGCAGTCAGCAGAAGCCGCACCTGAGCACGATTGATGTCATTGAGTTGGCGCTCGAATGTCTGCGGCAGTTCCGCATCTGCCTGCGGCGCGGCCACGAGCTCTCGACCGATTTGCTTGATGGCATGTCCATCGTCGCGGGCAAAAGTCCTATCGAGGACGATATGGACGCCATACCGATCACTGGCCAGGTAACGCACGACGGCAACGGCAGCGAGGTCATGGCCTTGAGGGTAGGCAACATGGACGTCACCTTGTACATGCGCCCCGAGAGCCAGCGCGTTACTCGAGGAATGACCTTCAGCCGAAGGCCGGTGGAGTTGGGTCAGGTATTGCTCAATGCCGAAAAAATGCACGCCTCGGCCATGGCCAGCCCCAAACCAACGGAGCCCGGTATGGCGTGGTCGCTTTCGGCAAGCTTTGCCTGCGCACTGCAGCTTGGCCAGTTGCTGCTGTACAAGCTCGACAAGGTGGAGCGCGCCAGCAGCAATACGCTGTGGATGAAGAAGACGGAAATCCGGTTCTCCGATCTGGTCCCTTGTTCGGGTGGTGTCCAGCCGATTCACGTGCATCTTGATGACGTGCTGAAGTACGACAAGCCCGATGGCGAATGGCGCCGGGCCAACGTCTGCGCCTCTTTCTGCAATACACAGATCACCTGCCGCGTGACGCACCGCTTGCCAGCGCCCATGCAGTTGGGTCAGTAAACGGTAGCTTGCCCGCCGCAGGCCCATCTCGGCCTCGGCGGGCAACTTGTAAAACACTCCCTTCATCTGCCAGGAAGAGAGACCTCATGTCACGACAAGCGCCGTGGTTTTTCGTCTGCGCCGTCATGGTGGGCGGATTTTTCGTTGTTGCGCAGATCTACGCGATGTTGCCGCTGCTTCGCGGGATCGCCAGCGATCTTCAGATCAGTGGCGCCCAAGCCAGTTTCATCCCCACTGCATTCGGTCTTGCCTACGCTGGTGGTTTGCTTGTGTTCGGGCCGATTGCGGACCGCATGGACCGAATGCTGCTGCTGGTGGGCGGCCTCGTGGCGCTGGCTGCCGCCAGTGCCTGCGTGGCACTCGCACAAAGCTATGAAAGCCTGATGGCAGGCCGGGCTTTGCAAGGCCTTGCTGCTTCCACGTTCCCTGCCACCGCTCTGGCGCTGGTGTCGCAACAAACGCCCGCTCAGGACCAGCCACTCGCCATATCAATGATGGGCTTCTCGTTTCTCAGCTCGGCACCGCTTTCCCAGGTCCTGGTGGAGGCATCAGCACTTCCCTTTGGGCAACTTATGGTTTGTAGTGCTGCGCTCTATCTGCTTTGTGCGGCAGCCACCCTTTTGGCAGGCAGCGGGGTACCTCGAGGTACGGGCGACGCTAAGAGGGGCACACCCAGTGACGCGGTTCATGTCGACCCGCGCACGGCGCCTCCGCTGGCCGCCCTGACCATCGCGCCAGCCAGCATTCTGTTTGGATACGTCAGTTTTCATGCGCATGGTCAGGTCGTGGCCCTGGCGGACCCGGCCATGGAAACGCAGCTTCTGCGGCTGGTCGGCTTTCCGCCTTTGCTGCTGTGCTTCACCGCGCCGCGAATCATGCGACGCCATGGCCCTGCAGTCACCGCATGCAATGGTCTCGCCCTCGTTGCGCTGTCATTGGCGCTGGCATCGGTGGGGGCAAACCTGTTTTTCGCCTCAATGCTGCTTTCCGCAGGTGTCGCGCTGGCGGTACCAGGACTCATCGCAGCGGTGACTTTTTGGTCGGGTAGCTCGGTGCGAGCGCGGTCTCTGGCGACCTACACCTTCTTCCTCTTCAGTGGGGCCAGCATCGCCCCGGTTTCCGCCCACATTCTTGCGGGCGTAGGCGGTGCAACCACCCTCGCATTCCCTGCTTTCCTGGCACTCTGCGCTGCGACCACGCTCTACATGGCGCGTCCCACAGGCGACCCGCTGGACCCAGCCACAAGATGATGAAAACAGCCCACAACGGGCACACGGAACACCTGAACCAGACACAGAAAGGCACAGTCCATGAACCACTTCATCGAGTCGCCGCGTGCGAACAACGCATCGGTACTTCCTCCCGAAACGCTGCTCATCGGATTCCCGATCTGCCCCTTTGTGGCGCGAGCGCGGATCGTGGCGCAAGAAAAAGGGCTTGCGCTCAACGTGCGCTACATCGACCTCGCCAACAAGCCTGCGTGGTTTCTGGAGAGGTCACCCACGGGTACGGTTCCAGCGCTAGACACAGGGACGCATTTCATCTTTGAGTCTTCCGTGATCTCGGAAGTCATCAACGAGTCCGCCGGACCAAGCCTGCACCCCGACGCGCCCTTGGATCGCGCCGTCAACCGAGCGTGGGCAGACTACGCAGCTAACCTGCTGCGTTCGCAATACATGATGATGATCTGTAGATCGAATGACGATATTGACCGCTACCGCATGGCACTGACTGATGCGATGCGAAAGGTCGAGAAAGTGCTGACTCGCAAGCCATTCTTCAATGGCGAAGCCTTCGCCATTGTTGACGCCGCTTACGCGCCACTGTTCGTGCGCTGCGCCTTTCTCAAGGAACGATTTGGTCTCGATGTGCTTCCCGGTTGTCGTGCCATGCGCGCGTGGGGCACTGCCCTGCTTGACCGCCCCTCAGTGCAGCATGTTCACGGTGCCGAACACCGTGACGCGCTGGAAGCGCACATGAGACAGAACGGTTCTGTGCTTCTCCGCCATTCACTCCAGACATGACCGCATCAGCGTAAATGGTGGAATCTCTGCCACCCAATCCTTGACGCATTGACGAAAAACGGCCCTTCGGGGCCGTTTTCGCGGGGTCGGCAAGATGGACGTCCGCCCTTGACCCCGGGAGCCGGCGCATGCGGCGCGATCAGCGACACCAGCTCGGCCCAGGGCACCACCAGGTTCATCTCGTCCAGGAACTCGCGCTGGCGAGTCTTCTTGGTCTTGCGTTCGAAACCGCTCCCGCCCAGGCTCATTTGTTTCATGGCTCCAACGTCTCACTTCCCGTGCCAGCAGGGCGGTTTTGCAGGCTTTCCTTAAAAAAATGGATGGGCAATAAAGGGAAGCATGCTCAATACCGAACCGCCACGATTTCGGCCAAGTGACCCTGCATCGCTTCGCTCTACACCCACCAGTTGGATGCGCAGCAGCAATGATTTCCATGCAGAGCGCTTCGGTGGCCCCCATGCGCCGGGGTTGGGGTCCCGACAAGAAGATAAGTCGCAACAAATTAGTTATTTAGTACTAATATTTAGCCAACTTACACTACATTAAAGGTAATTTGTCACAAAATAATTAGTTTATTAGTACTCAATCGTGCCAAAACCCAGTCTACATTCTGGGCTCCGGCCACCGTTGACGTTTGCATCCTGACGGTCCGGGCCCACCACGGTGACACGCAGTCTGTCACCTTCCCCGCCCCTTCTATCTACCGCACCATGAAATTGACTCAATTTGAAAACAGTCAACTGGGGATCAAAGTCACCGGTTTCGATGCCCGCAAGCCGGACGTGGCA
>JALORL010000289.1 GCA_025458915.1 Hydrogenophaga sp. | reverse complement strand
CGGTTGCTGGCCGAGGGGCTGGGGTCGGCGGAGGTGGCCTGGTGGGCGGTGTGGCAGGACGACCACCTGCGCTGGCGGGTGGGGTGGTCGGTGGCGCAGGCGGGCATCACCTGTGCGCTGGCGTTGTTGCTGGGCTTGCCGGTGGCGTGGGTGCTGGCGCGGCTGGAGTTTGCGGGGCGGTCGCTGGTGTTGCGGCTGCTGATGCTGCCGTTCGTGGTGCCCACGCTGGTGGCGGCGATGGGTGTGCTGGCGTTGTGGGGACCGCGCGGCTGGCTCGGTGAACCGCTGGCGGCCGCGGGCTGGAGCCTGGAAGACTCGCCCTGGCTGCTGCTCTACGGCAACCTCTTTTTCAACCTGTGTGTGGTGGTGCGTGCCGGGGTGGACGCCCTGGAGCAGGTGGGCGCACAGCGCGTGGCGGCGGCGCGCACGCTGGGCGCCACACCGTGGCGTGCTTTCTGGCGGGTGGAATGGCCGGCCATTGCGCCGTGGCTGGCCTCGGCCCTGTGCCTGGTGTTCCTGTATTGCTTCGCCGGCTTTGGTCTGGCGCTGATTCTGGGGGGACAGCGCTATGCCACGGTGGAGGTGGAGATCTACACCCTGGTGGCCCACGAACTGGCACTGGCCGAAGCGGCTGTGCTGGCGGTGTGGATGCTGCTGTTGACCGGTGGTCTGGCACTGGCCTATGCAGCGATCGAAAAACGGCTGGCGGCGCCGGGGCGGGTGGTTCCGGTGGCGCGCCAGCGCCCGCAGGGCAGGGGCCAGTGGCTGGCGGTGGTGGGTGCAATGCTGGTGCTGGCGCTGGTGTGCGCTGCGCCGCTGCTGGCCATTGGTCTGCGGGCCCTGTATGCCCTGTTCTGGGGGCAGGGCGCGGCGGTGTTGCTGGAGCCCGAGACCCTGACGGCGCTGGGCAACACGTTGCGGTTTTCCGGCATGGCGCTGCTGTTGGCCACTGCACTGGGCCTGACGCACGCCCTGGCGGTGCAGGCACTCGACCGAATGCGGGGTGGCGGGCCCTTGCAGGGTGCCGCGGCGCTGGGCTGGCGCGCGGCGGCGTTTCTGCCATTCGTGGTGTCGCCGGTCACGGTGGCCTTCGGCCTGTTGCTGCTGTATCCCGGCTGGACCGCGAGCCTTGGCCTGCTGGTGGCGGCCTATGCGCTGCTGGCGTATCCGTTCGTGGCCAAGTCGATCACCGCTGCGCTGGATGCCTTGCCCGCCAGCTATGCACAGGCCGCCGCCACACTGGGTGCACCGCCCTGGCGCGTGGCCTGGCGCGTGACGCTGCCGCTGGTGGCGCCCGCGCTGCGGCGGGGCATGGCGTTTGCCGCTGCCACCGCGCTGGGCGAATTCGCGGTGTCGCTGTTCCTCTCGCGCCCCGAATGGACCACGCTCACCACCCTGATCTACCAGCGCCTGGGCCGCCCTGGCGCTGCCAACCTGGACGCCGCGCTGGTGCTGGCCTGCCTGCTGATGCTGCTGGCGCTGGTGGCGTTTGCCGGCATCGAGGGCCCTGCCAGACAACAACCCACCCACCATGACCGCCATGCTTGAGCTGCGCGACATCCGCAAACACTGGAACCACCGGCCGCTCCTGGATGGCGTGAGCCTGCGCGTGGCTGCGGGCGAAACCGTGGCCCTGCTGGGCGCGTCGGGCAGCGGCAAGAGCACCCTGCTGAAGATCGTGGCCGGGCTGGAGGGGCCCGAGTCGGGCAGCGTGTGGTTCGACGGCGTGGACATCACGCGCCAGCCGCCCGAGCGGCGCGGCTTTGCGCTCATGTTCCAGGACTTTGCGCTGTTCCCGCACCTCAACGTG
Source organism: Hydrogenophaga sp. (assembly GCA_025458915.1). GTDB lineage: Bacteria > Pseudomonadota > Gammaproteobacteria > Burkholderiales > Burkholderiaceae_C > Hydrogenophaga. The sequence goes on along the minus strand of JALORL010000289.1, from coordinate 1,559 downwards.
GTGGACAACGTGGCCTTTGGCCTGGTGGAGCAGGGCCAGCGAAAGGCCGCGGCACGCGAGCAGGCACAGGCCATGCTCGCGCGCTTCGGCCTGGCCGAACGCGCCACCGCCCGGGTGTGGACGCTTTCCGGTGGCGAACAGCAGCGTGTGGCGCTGGCGCGGGCGCTCATCACCCGGCCACGCGCCCTGTTGCTGGACGAGCCCTTCAGCGCACTGGACGCGACACTGCGCGACCAGTTGCGCAGCGAGTTCCGCGAACGCATCAGCGAGGCCGGCATGACCGCCCTGCTGGTCACGCACGACGAACAGGAAGCCCGCGCCATGGCGCAGCATGGCTGGGTCTTGCAGGACGGGCGACTCGCCGTGCTCTGGTGATGCAGCGGCAGGGCTGCGGCACAATGGACCGGCACCTGCATTGAGGTGCTTCACCTGGGAGTTCACATGGGCTGGTTTTCCAAAAGCACCGACCGGTTTTTCCTCAGCACCACCTTGCCCGAGGGCATTGCGCTCAACCAGTACCTGGGCGTGGTCAACGGCGAGGCCATCATCGGCGCCAACATCTTCCGCGACATGTTTTCGTCGGTGCGCGACGTGGTGGGTGGACGGGCGGGGGGCTACGAACGCGCCTTGTCGGGCGCGCGCGACGCGGCCATGGAAGACCTGATCGAGGCTGCCAGGGAAATGGGTGCCGACGGCGTGATCGGCATCGACTTCGACTACGAAGTGCTGGGCGAGACCAACGGCATGATGATGGTGGCCGTGAGCGGCACCGCTGTGAAGCTGGGACGATGAAGCGCCGCCCCCATCCCGAACCGCACCGAGCTGCCTTGCCCTGACGGATTCCCATGCCCGCCGCCTTGAACGCCTACATCATCATCGGCAACCCCAACACGCGCAAAGCTTCACTGGTGCGCAGCCTCACGGGTTGCTTCAACCGCAGCGTGCGCGACATCGTTCTACAGGGCGAAAAGCGCCCCCAGCGTTTTTATGCGCGGGTGGGCACGCTGCAGGACACGCGCACCAGCATCGACGACTTCGTGCAGGAGGTCAGCCGCGGCCCGGCCCCAAGCCGGACCAGCCCGATCAGGCCGATCTGCCCGATGCACAGACCTACGTGGCCGCCTTCCGCAAGCTGGGCTGGCGCATCAAGGGCGTTGCGGTGCTGGGGCAGAACGGTGGCGGTGTGCGTGCGCCCAACCTGCGGCAGTACCCGCACGCCCCCGCCGCCGCGGTGAACCTCACCGCGCGCGATGTGCGGGCGCAGTTCGGCTGGGTGTAGCCGGGTGGCACAGGGTCAGCAGTTGGGCCTGGGCGCGTCGGTGCAATGCCCGCAGCCAGCGTTGTTTCTGTATCTGCCAGACAGGGTTTTTCCACACGCCGCAAAGCATTCTGCACCGTCGTAGTAAGCGTCCCATTGGGCCCGGCAGGCGTTCTGGCTGCGGTCCACTCCCGACTGGGGGCGACCCGCCGCGGGTGGCGCAGCCCCTGCCGTGGGCGGTGACACGGGCTCTGGAGGCGGTGGTGCCGGAGCGTTGGGTGGCGCCTGGAACCGGTCGACC
>JALORL010000053.1 GCA_025458915.1 Hydrogenophaga sp. | reverse complement strand
TTCGCCGTTGGCGCGGATGAAGCTGTCCGGGTCGTGTTCGGCGGGCAGGAACAGGAACTTCACGCTGCGTGTGTCGGTCGCCAGGGGCAGGGCGGCGTCGAGGGCCTTGCGGGCGGCGCGCCGGCCTGCGCCATCGCCGTCGAAGCTGAACACCACGCTGTCGGTGAAACGGAACAGCTTTTGCACGTGGTCAGGCGTGCAGGCGGTGCCCAGGGTGGCCACGGCGTTGGCAAAACCCAGCTGGGCCAGGGCCACCACGTCCATGTAGCCTTCGGTGACCAGAGCGTAGCCCGCCACGCGGATCGCAGTGCGGCCTTCGAACAGGCCGTACAGCTCGCGACCCTTGCTGAAGACCGGTGTTTCGGGCGAGTTCAGGTATTTGGGCTCGCCCTTGTCCAGCACGCGCCCGCCAAAGCCGATGCACTCGCCCTTGACGTTGCGGATGGGGAACATGATGCGGTCACGGAAGCGGTCGTAGCGCTTGGCTTGGCCGTCGGCGCCTTTTTCGTCTTCATGCTCGATCACCAGGCCACTCTCCACCAGCAGCGGCTCGGCGTAGTCGGGGAACACGCTGGCCAGTGCGCGCCAGCCTTCGGGTGCGTAGCCCATGCCAAAGGTCTTTGCGATCTGGCCGGAGAGGCCCCGGCCCTTCAGGTAGTCCACGGCGCGCGGCGTGACCTTGAGTTCCTTGGCGTAGGCCTGTGCGGCTTTTTCCAGCACATCGGTCAGCGTGGCCTGCTTCTGGCGTTGCTGGGCGGCGCGTTCGCGGTCCTGCGGGGAGGCTTCGTCTTCCGGCACCTGCAGCCCGGTTTGCTGGGCCAGGTCTTTCACCGCCTCAATGAAGCTCATGCCGGCGTGTTCCATGAGGAAGCCGATGGCATTGCCATTGGCGCCGCAGCCGAAGCAGTGATAGAACTGCTTGGTGGGGCTGACGCTGAACGATGGGGATTTTTCGCCGTGGAACGGGCACAGCCCATGAGGTTGGCGCCGCCCTTCTTGAGCTGCACATAGCGGCCCACCACGTCGACCACGTCGACGCGGTTCAACAGTTCCTGAATGAAGGTTTGGGGGATCGCCACAGGGGTATTCTCTCGCACGGTGTCTGAACCTTGCTGACCCGCCCAACAACAGGAGACTAGCCCCATGACCAGCATCTTCGACCAGGACCTGCCACGCGTTGAAGCCAACTTCGCGCCGATCTCGCCGCTGTCGTTCATCGAGCGCACGGCCGAGGTCTATCCCGACCGGTTGGCGGTGGTGCACGGTGCGCTGCGCCAGACCTGGGCTGACACCTACGCGCGCTGCAGGCGCCTGGCCAGTGCCCTGCAGCGGGCCGGCATCGGCAAGAACGACACGGTGGCCGTGGTGCTGCCCAACACCCCGCCCATGGTGGAGGCGCATTTCGGCGTGCCCATGGTGGGCGCGGTGCTCAACGCCATCAACACCCGGCTGGACCCGGAAACCATCGCCTTCATGCTGGACCACGGCGAGGCCAAAGCGCTGATCGTGGACCCGGAGTTCTCGGGCACGGTGAAGAAGGCGCTGGCGCTGCGCAAGGCCACCATGCCGCTGCTGGTGATCGACGTGGAAGATGTGTTGTTCACGGGTGCGTCAGAACGCATTGGCAGCGTCACCTACGAAAGTTTTCTCTCCGGAGGTGACCCTGCATTCAAATGGGACTTGCCAGGTGACGAATGGGACGCGATAGCCCTGAATTACACCAGCGGCACCACCGGCAACCCCAAGGGTGTGGTCTACCACCACCGGGGTGCGGCGCTCAACGCCATCTCCAACGTGCTGGAGTGGGACATGCCAAAGCACGCGGTGTACCTGTGGACGTTGCCCATGTTCCATTGCAACGGCTGGTGCTTCCCCTGGACGGTGGCCGCCCGCGCGGGCGTGAACGTGTGCCTGCGGCGGGTGGAGGCGCAGGCGATTTTTGATGCCATGCGCGATCACGGCGTGACGCACTACTGCGGCGCGCCCATCGTGCACGGCATGCTGGTGAACGCCCCAGCCGCCATGAAGCAAGGCGTGCCCGCGGGCGTGAAGGCCATGGTGGCCGGTGCTGCGCCACCGGCGTCCATGATCGAAGGCATGGAGCAGATGGGTTTCGACCTGACCCACGTGTATGGGCTGACGGAGGTGTACGGCCCGGCCACGGTGTGCGCGAAGCACGAGGCCTGGGACGCACTGGACATTGGCGAGCGCGCCCGCCTGAACGCCCGCCAGGGCGTGCGTTATCACCTGGAGCGCGATGTGCGCGTGCTGGACCCGGAAACGATGCAGCCCGTGCCGCAGGACGGCGAGACCATGGGCGAGATCATGTTCAAGGGCAACATCGCCATGAAGGGCTACCTGAAAAACCCCAAGGCCACGGCCGAGGCTTTCCAGGGCGGCTGGTTCCACAGCGGCGACCTGGCGGTGCAGTACGCCGACGGCTACTTCAAGATCAAGGACCGCAGCAAGGACATCATCATCTCCGGCGGCGAAAACATTTCCAGCATCGAGGTGGAAGACGTGCTCTACCGCCACCCGGCTGTGCTGGCCGCTGCGGTGGTGGCCAAGGCCGATGCGCGCTGGGGCGAAACGCCCTGTGCGTTCGTCGAGCTCAAGGCCGGCGCCAGCGTGACGGCCGAGGACATCGTGGCGCACTGCAAGCAGCACCTGGCCGGCTTCAAGGTGCCGCGTGCGGTGGTGTTCGGCGAACTGCCGAAAACCAGCACCGGCAAGATCCAGAAGTTCGAGCTGCGCAAGCAGGCCGGCTCGGCCAGCGCGATCGACGTCTGACGCCGGCTTCAGCGGGGTCGCGCTTCAGCCGAGCGCCTGCCACCCGCCGGCGGCGTAGCGCTCCAGCTGCGAAGGACCGAAGCGCCACAGGTGCAGCCAGCCGTTGTTCAGCAGCTGTTGCAGCACTTCGTGTTTCTGCACGACGCGGTCAATCGAAGCCTGCGGCGCGTCGATGATGACCGTGAGCCGCAGCGGCTCGTGCACCCAGCGCTCGCCATCGTGCAGCGACTGGCGCGACAGGCCGATGCGCAGGTCGCCACCGTTGCCTTCAAACACCCCGATGTGCCCTCCCACCACGTTGTGCAGCACCTTGTTGCCACTGCCCAGCCGCAGCGGGTCGCAGGTGGAGGCGTGGTACTGCCAGTTGATCCAGTGCGTGACCAGCATCGGTGCGGTCATCAACAGCTCCAGCACGCTGCCGTCGGCATCATGGGTGGCGTCGTAGTCGTGCAGGAAGCTGCGGCCTTCCAGCACCACGCCCCGGCTGCGGTGGCGCGGCGCGATGATGAAGGCGGCATTACCGGCCAGGCCCCATTCGGGGCGCGTCTGGGCGCCGTCGTTGGCGCGGCGGCGCAGCGCCATGAGCAGGTCGGCATGGGGTAGGCGCGGGTTCAGGCCCAGGCGGGGCGCGCGCTCGCGGCGCACCTGGTCGCTGGCCTGGGCCCACACGGGCTGGAACTGTTGCCAGCGGCCGCGGGCCTCGGTGGGCAGCAGGTCGATGTCGAAGCCTTCGAGTTCGTCGGTGGTGGTGTTGTGCAGGGCGGCCACGAACCAGGTGCTGTCGGGCACGTTCACGCCCTGCGCCTTCAGGCCCTGGCGCACGGCGGGTTCGTTGAGCAACTGCGCCAGGCTGCGGGCATTGACCTCACCGGTCTGGCCGCAGCAGGCGCCGCAGTCCAGCGCAGCGGCATGGGCGTTGTTGCTGGACTGGCTGCCGTGGCCCACCAGAAGCACCAGCGGCGCCAGCGGACGGGCCGGGTGGTCCAGGCCCATGGCGTGCAGCACGCGGGCGGCGATGCCCACCTTGTCGTCCACCGTCAGGCCGCCGAGCTGGGGCCGGCACACCGGCCGGTAGCGTGCGGGCAGGCCGGCGTGGTCGTCGTTCACCCGCGCATCGGCCGAGGGCCGCAACCACTGCCACAGCTTGCCCAGGTAGCCCACGCCGGCCGCTTCCACGAAGGAAAACGCGGTGCCGGGCCACTGACTGGTACCGCTCCATTGGGCCGTCAGCGCCAGGCGCTGGGCGCGGGCGTTGGTCACGGCGTCCTGCTGTCCGGCATCCACCGCTTCCGTGACCTCTGCGGCGGGCGCCAGCAGGCCGGGCAGCTGCGGTCGCCGCGCGGTGGAGCCCAGCGGCGTGTAGGCCACCGGCAGACCGAAGAAACCCGCAAAGCCGATGGTCTGCACGGCAGGCCACACGGCTTCCAGGGCACGCCGGACCGGTTCGCTGCGCACGTCGATGCAGAAGGCAGCCTGTACCTCGGGTGCCACTGTTTCGGGCGTTTCGCCGCTGGCTGTGGATAGCCGTTGCTGGAGATTGCGCTGATAGCCGCATTCCAGGGCCGTTTGCCACACTTCGTCCACCAGCAGACTGTCTTCCGCTTGTGCCATGACCTGCGGTGCCTGGTGCCAGGCGATCTGCAGCGCCAGGAAGGCCTGCTGGGTGGCCGTGTCGTCGTGGCTGTCCAGCAGGATGGCGCCCCAGGCCAGCCGGATGGCGAGCAGGTCGCGCAGGTGCTCGTCGCTGCCCCCTTCGAGCCGCGCCTGCCAGGCCAGGTACGCGCACCAGGATGCCCAGCCGTTCACCGTGAGCAGCACGGCTTCGAGGTAGTCGGCCCACACACTGGGCGGCAGGCCCAGGCGCTGCAGCACCCAGCGTTCGGCGTCGGCCCGGGTGGGCGGCAGGGCCTTGAGCGCGCTGCCCAGCCTGGGCAGACCCATGAGCACGCCGATGCCGTGGTCGTGCTGCAGGGTTTCGCGCCAGAAAGCGTACAGACCCTGCGGCCGCTGCGGTTGCCAACTGGCCTGGTGGGCGTCGAAATAGGCGGCGCAGGTCTGGCTCACCTGGTGGGTGATGGCCTGCCGCCAGGACAGGCGGTGTTGGCGCTGCGGGTCGGTGTCGAGCACGTCGATCAGCAGGGGCAGGTGCCGGATGGCGGCGGCCTGTTGCAGGGCTTCGACGCAACGATCCGCCGTGAGGCCGGCTGCGCGTGCGGCCGGAACCTGGGCGATGGCCTGCAGCAGGTCGGCCCGGGTGATGCGCTGCTGCTCCCAGGCGATGCGCTGGGTGGCACGCGCGGGGAACACCTGCACGTCGCCAAGCACCGCCATGCGCGCCGCCACCCGCCGCACCGGCATGCCGATGCGCGACCAGTGCGGGTTCACCGCGATGGCACGGTCCAGCGGCCAGGCCGGGGCGATCATCTGGCAGGCCTGTGCGCAGGCGGATTCGATCTGCTGTTGCCGTTCGGCCGTGGGTTGTTCTGCGGCTGGGGCAGTGGTGTCGGCTTCCATCACGGCGCAGTCGTCTGTGGGGGTGTGCATGGTGGTGTCCTGTCGGGCGTCGGTGGGTGGAGCGGAAGCGGTCAGTCCGGAGCCCTGGCAGGCGCCATGGGCATGAGCTGCGGTTGGCGGGGTCGGGGCTGCCCGGGCGCCCAGCGGGTGGGCCAGAGCCACAGGGTCAGGCGGGTGTAGTACTCGTCGAGGTAGAAGCCGGCGTAGCTGCGTCGCCTCCAGGCCTCCAGTGCCCGGGGCCGGCTGTGCAGCAGCACCAGCGCGAGGTAGAGCGCGCCCATGCCAGCCAGTGCCACGGCACCCAGCGCGTGGTGCGGCGCGTCCTGCAGGCCCAGTGGCAGGGCGTGCGCCAGCAGAGCCACGGCGGTCAGGCCGACCACCATGGCAACGCCGGCGGCGGCGCTGCGCAGGGTGGAACCCTGCGCGGGCAGCCAGAGCAGCGGTGCCCAGGCCAGCCCCAGCAGCAGGCTCCACCACAGCGGCCAGACGCCGGGGCTGAAGGTGGCTTGAAGGCCCACCACCAGGGCCATGGCCACCAGCGGTGCGAGCCACAGGCTGGCCGCCAGCGGCTGCTGCGGCGCCTGCAGGGCCTGCAACCGCGTGTGGCGCACGGCACCCGAGGCCGCCAGGAAGGCATGGGCCTTATAGAGCGAATGACCGATCAGGTGCAGCGCGGCGAGCGTGTAGAGCCCCAGGCCGCACTCCAGCGCCAGGAAGCCCATTTGCGCCACGGTGGACCAGGCCAGCCGCACCTTGATGCTGATGCGGGTAAGCATGACCAGGCCCGCCAGCACGGCCGTGCCCAGGCCCACGGCCACCAGCAGACTGCGCGCCAGCGGCGCCTGTTCTAGCAGCGGGGCGAAGCGGATCAGCACGAAGCCGCCCAGGTTCACCACGCCAGCGTGCAGCAGGGCAGACACCGGCGTGGGCGCCTCCATCACCTGGATCAGCCAGCCGTGCACCGGCAGCAGGGCCAGGCGCAGCACCACCGCCAGCACCAGCAGCACGGCACTGGCCTGCAGGTGGAGTGATGCGCCTTGGGTGGCGACGTGGTCAAACAGGTCGCTGAGTGAACCGCTGCCCACGCTCCACCAGGCCAGGCCAGCGGCGGAGAGCAACAACACGTCGGCCAGGCGGTCGGCCAGGCGCTTCTTGTGCGCGGCCAGCAGCGCAAACGGGCGCTCGGCGTAGAAGCACAGCAGGGGCTGCAGTGCCACGCCCACCAGCGCCCAGGCGCCGATCAGCAGCAACCAGTGGTTGGCCACCAGCAAGATGTGCACGGCGGCGAGCACACCGGCGAGTGCCGCGACGAAGCGCCGTTGCGACGCTTCGCCTTCGAGGTAGCGCCCAGAAAACACGCCGATCACCAGACCCAGGAACGCCACCAGGAGCGCCAGTGCTGTGCCCAGGGCGGTTACTGCGAACCAGGGGTGGCCTTGCGTGCCGGGCAGGAGAGCGCCGAGCAGTGCTGCGACCAGGGCCACCTGGGACATGCCGTTCAGGGTGGTCCAAAGGCGATTTGCTGGTGCGGCGCTGGGAAGGGCCACGACCAGCAGCAGGGCGACCAGCATCAGGGCCGATGGCGCCAGCGCGACGGCGGTGTTCAGGATGGGGAGGTCGTAGAAGTTCATGGGCAAACCGGGAGTGCTGGAATGCGGTGATCTTCTCGAAAGCAATGTGTTCCGTAAAATAGATTGATATGAACAAGTTAATAATTTAAAAAGAACAATGAAGCTGGAACAGTTCAATTTCCACCACCTGCTGTACTTCTGGCGCGTGGCCAAGCTCGGCCACCTCACGCGCGCGGCCGAAGCGCTGAACACCTCCCAGTCGGCGCTGTCGGCCCAGATCCGCCAGCTCGAAGAACGGCTGGGCGAGCCTCTGTTCGACCGCGAAGGCCGCCGTCTGGTGCTCACCGAAACCGGGCATCTGGTGCTGTCGTATGCAGAAAACATCTTTGGCCTGGGCCAGGAGCTGCTGGGGCGGCTGGAGGGGCGCGACCAGGGCATCACCCGGCTGCGCGTGGGCAGCGTGGCCACCCTGTCGCGCAACTACCAGGAAAACTGGATCAAGCCCCTGCTGGCCGACCCGGCGGTGGTGCTCACGCTGGAGTCCGGCCCGCTGGAAGGGCTGCTGGAGCGCCTGACCCAGCACCAGCTCGACGTGGTGCTGGCCAACGAGGCCGTGCCGGCCGACCCCGAGCGCCCGCTGTACTGCAAGTTCCTGGGCAGCCAGGCGGTGTCGCTGGTGGGGCCTGCCGGGCGCTGGGCGGCGGGCAGCCTGCGCGTGCCGGACGATTTGCAGGGCGTGGACATAGCGCTGCCCGGGCCGCGCCACGCGGTGCGCGCGCAGTTCGACGCGTTGTGTGCGTCGGAGGGCATTCGGCCGCGGTTGCGCGCCGAAGTGGACGACATGGCCATGCTGCGTCTGATCGCCCGCGACAGCGGCTGGCTCACGCTGCTGCCGGGGGTGGTGGTGCAGGACGAGCTGCGGTCGGGTGCGCTGGTGGCGGTGGGGCAGCTGGCCGAACTGCAGGAGCGCTTCTATGCCATCACCACGGTGCACCGGCACCGCATCGAAATGCTGGAGCGCTTGTTGTCGCCGCTGGGGGCGGCGGCGCCCTGAGTGGCGGGCGTCGGATCAGTCGCCGGCGACGATGCCTTCGCGGCGCGGATCGGCACCGCCCAGCCACGCTGGCCGGCCCTCCGCCTGGCCCCGCTGGATGGTTTGAAGGCCGCTGGGCAGTGGGCCTTCTCGCACTTCATGACCGCGTTGTTGCAAGGCCTGCACCGTGGCCGGCGGGAAACGCCCCGCCTCCAGCACCAGCGGGCCGCCCAGGGTGCCGAAATTGGGCAGGTCGATGGCGGCCTGCGGCGACAGGCTCCACTGGAACATGCCGTGCAGCGCCTTGGCGGTGAAGTGGATGATGAAGGCACCGCCCGGGCTGCCGGCGCTGGCCAGCAGTTCGCCGCTGTGGCGATCGAACACCAGCGTGGGCGACATGGACGAACGTGGCCGCTTGCCCGGCTCCACCCGATTGGCAATCGGCTGACCGTCGGCGCCGCGCGGGGCGAAGCTGAAGTCGGTGAGCTGGTTGTTGAGCAGGAAGCCGCCGGGGCGCGACGGGTCGGTCGTGACCATGAGCCGCGCGCCGAAGGCGGCCTCAATGGTGGTGGTCATGGACAGGGCGTTGCCCCGGCCGTCCACGATGCTGATGTGGCTGGTGCCGAATTCGGGCTGGTGCGGCATGGGTGCCCAGGCGGTGGGTGCGCCGCCGGGCTGGCCGTGTGTGACGGTGGCGGCGGCCTTGTCGCCGATGAGGCGGGCGCGCCGGTCCAGGTAGGCCGGATCGAGCAGGCTGCTCCAGTTGCCAGCCGGGGCCTGGACGAAGTCGGGATCGGCCACATATTGGGCCCGGTCGGCAAACGCCAGACGCGAGGCTTCGGCGTAGTGGTGCAGCCAGGCGGCTGCCGGGATGCCGTCGTGCAGGGCGGTGGTGGCGGACGGTGTGCGGGCCAGCAGCCCGAGGATCTGCCCCACGGCAATGGCCCCGCTGCTGGGCGGCGGAAAGCCGCACAGACGCAGCGCCCGGGTAGGCGTGTCGTGGTCGTGGCAGAGTGCTTCGCGCACCTTGGGCTGGTAGAGCTGCAGGTCGCTGAGGGCCATGCGTCCTGGCAGCGTGGCGTGCTGCTGCACCTTGTTCACGATGGCCTGGGCCACCGGCCCTTGGTGCAGACCCGCCGGGCCGAGCGCGGCGATCTGCCGCAACACCTGGGCCAGCTCCGGGTTGCGCAGCACATGGCCCACCGGATGGGCCGTGCCGTCGGCCCGGTAGAAATGGGCCACAGCCACCGGGTCCTTGCGCAGGGCGGTGTCGTCGTTCAGCAGGGTATGCAGGCGCGGGCTGACGGCAAAGCCCTGTTCGGCCAGCTGGATGGCGGGCTCGAGCAGGCGGGCCCAGGGCAGGCGTCCATGCTCGCGGTGCGCCAGGGCGAGCATGGCCACTGCACCGGGCACCCCCACCGCGCGGCCACTGTTGACGGCGGTGGAGAAGGGCAGCGGCTTGCCTTGCTCATCGAGGAACAGGGTGTCGGTGGCGGCAGCGGGCGCGGTTTCGCGGCCATCGAAGGCCTGCACACGCCGGCCGTCGTGGTGCAACAAAAACGCACCACCGCCAATGCCGCTGGACTGCGGCTCCACCAGCGTGAGCACCATCTGCACCGTGATGGCGGCGTCCACCGCACTGCCCCCGGCGCGCAGGATGGCCAGACCGGCTTCGGCCGCCAGCGGATTGGCGGCCGCCACGGCCTGGCGGCTGTGCACCCAGCCGGGTTTGACCGTGGTGCCGGACGCGCCCTCGGGCTGTGGAGGCAGGCTGGGCGTTTGAACGGGCGGGGCGGCACACCCTGCCAACACCAGGGCACAGAGACAGGCCGAACCCAGGCGCTGCCAGGCCGCGGTGTTCACTCCAGACCTTTCAGCAACAGGCGCGCTGTGGCCAGGTTGGTGGCGCAGGGCACGTTGTGCACGTCGCAGGCGCGGATCAGCGCGTTGATGTCGGGCTCATGCGGCTGCGCGGTCATCGGGTCGCGCAGGAAGATCAGGGCATCCACCTCGCCCACGCTCAGCCGCGCACCGATCTGCAAGTCACCACCCAGCGGCCCACTCAGCAGCCGCTCCACATCCAGCCCCACCTCGGCCTGCAGCCGCCCTCCGGTGGTGCCGGTGGCCATGAGCGTGTGGCGTTTCAGCAGCGGCGCGAACTCGGTGGCCAGGGCCACCATGTCGTCCTTCTTCTGGTTGTGAGCGACGAGGGCGATGCGCATAAGGACGAATGTAGGCAAGACGTTCCAGAAATGCCGAGGATCTGGCTCTGCCAGGCCTTAAGGCTGACCCCCAGCAGGGGGGTGGCGCGAAGCGCCGCGGGGTGTTTCGAATTCAGCGCCAGGCCGCCCCAAGTCGAATTCGCACCCCCCTGGGGGGCAGCGACCCGCGCAGCGGTGGAGCGTGGGGGTCATCGGGCCTCCATTTGTTTCGCCATGGTCTTGCCCAGCTCCACGCCCCACTGGTCGTAGGCGTTGATGCCCCAGATGGCGGCCTGCACGAACACCTTGTGTTCGTACAAGGCGATCAGTGCGCCGAGTCGGTGCGGGTCGAGCTTGTCGAGCCACAGCACGCTGTTGGGCACGTCGCCGGGAAAGCTGCGCTGGGTCATCAGGACTTCGGCCTGCTCGGTGCCCAGGCCTTCGGCCTTCAGGGCTTCGAAGGTGTCGACCGCGCTGCGGCCCACGGCCAGCGCCTGGGACTGGGCGCGCAGGTTCAGGTTGACCACGCGGTGGTGTTCGGCGGCCAGGGGCAGCGGCGTGTCTTCGGTGTCCACGCCGATGAACTCCACCGGCACGCGGTGCGTGCCCTGGTGCAGCAGCTGGAAGTAGGCGTGCTGGCCGTCGATGCCCAGACCGCCCCACAGGATGGGCCCAGTGCCGCTCTCCACCGGTTGACCGTCCTTGCGGGTGCGCTTGCCGTTGGACTCCATGTCCATCTGCTGCACGAAGGGCGCGAAGCGCACCAGCCGGCTGGGGTAGCACGACAGCAGCTGCGTGGGGCAGTTCAGGAAGTTGCGGTTCCAGACGCCGCACAGGGCCAGCAGCACCGGCAGGTTCTGCGCCAGCGGGGCGCTGCGAAAGTGCGCATCCATGGCCTGGGCGCCGGCGAGGAACTGCCGGAAGGCCGCAGCGCCAATCGCCATGGCCAGCGGCATGCCCAGCGCCGACCACACCGAGTAACGACCGCCCACCCAGTCCCAGAAGGTGAAGGTGTGTTCGGCGGGAAAGCCGGCGGCGCTGGACTTCTTCGGTGCGGCGGTGATGGCCACGAGGTGCGCGCTCTGCGCGGCTCCGGTGATGCCGGCGTCTGTCAGCCAGCGCTGCGCGGACGCCGCGTTGGTCATGGTTTCCTGGGTGGTGAAGGTCTTGCTGGCCACAATCACCATCGTGGTCTTCGGGTCCAGCCCGCGCAGTGTGCTGTGCAGCGCCCAGGCGTCGGGGTTGCTGACGAAGTGCACGCGCAGCCGGTCACTGCACGACGCTGCCAGCGCGTCGGCCGCCATGCGTGGGCCGAGGTCGGAGCCACCGATGCCGATGTTCACCACGTCGGTGAAAGCCGCTCCGGTGCTGGACTTGATCTCGCCGGCCCGCACACGGTCGGCGAAGGCGCACATGCGGTCCAGTTCGGTGTGCACCAGCGTCTGGATCTCGGCCCCCCACGGCGCGTCGGCACCGGCGGCGCCGGGCGTACCGCGCAGGGCCACGTGCAGCACCGCGCGCTGCTCGCTGGTGTTGATGGGCTCACCGCGGAACATGGCGTCGCGCTGGCCTTCCACATTGCATTCGCGGGCCAGTTGCAGCAGGGCTTCGAGCGCATCGGCGTCCAGCGCCTGGCGGCTGAAGTCCAGGCGGATGCCGGTGCCTGCGGCGCTGGCCTGCAACTGCTGTTTGCGGCCCGGGGTCTTGAGTCGGTCCCGCAGGTGGGGTTGGGGCGCGTCGGCCAGGGTGGTGAGGGTGCTCCAGGCGGGGAACTGGGTGCAGGAGGTCATGGGTGAAGCCTTGGGTCCTGAGCGCCCGGCGCGTGGCGGCGGGCAGGTGAAGTGGTTTGCGCGGGTGAGAAGGGCGGTGGCTTCGCGCGCCAGCCGTGTGATCTGTTTCCAGTCACCGGCCTGGAGGGCGGCCGCCGGCGTGAGCCACGAACCCCCTGCCATGGCCACATTGGGCAGTTGCAGGAAGTCCTTGAGGTTCTCCGGGCTCACGCCGCCGGTGGGGCAGAACTGAACGTCCGGGATTGGTGCACCCAGCGCCTTGAGCATGCCCAGGCCGCCCGCCTGCTGGGCGGGGAACAGCTTCATGAGCGTGAAGCCCTGTGGTGTCATGACGCCCGGAATGAAGGGCAGCCGGGCGGCCTTCACCGCGTCCACCAGCGCGTCGGTGGCGCCGGGCGACAGGGCAAAGCTGGCACCGGCGTCGATGACGCGCTGCACCTCTGCAACGCGCGTGACGGTGCCCGCGCCGAGGTGCATTTTCGGCACTGCCTTGGCCACGGCTTCGATGCTGGCCAGTGCCGCGTCGGAGCGCAGGGTGATCTCCATCACGTCGATGCCGCCTTCCAGCAGCGCGTGGGCCAGGGGAACCGCGTGCGCCGGGTCGGCCAGCACGATGACGGGCACGACGCGGGAGGTGAAGGCGGGGCGGGAGAAGCAGGTGGTGGTCATGAACGGACTTCGGGGTGTGCGGACTTCAGGAGAACAGGGGCGAAGCACCCGCCTCGGCGGTGCTGGCATTGGCGCGGAACAATCCGAAGAGTTCGCGGCCGGTGCCGTGCGCGTTGTGCGTGAGATCGGGCAGCGCGGCGGTGCGCGAGGCCAGGGTGGCGGCGTCCACCTCCAGCTCCAGCACGCCGCGTTCGCAGTCCAGCGTGATCCAGTCACCGTCGTGCACGCGGGCAATCGGGCCGTCGGCCAGCGCCTCGGGGCTCAGGTGGATGGCGGCCGGCACCTTGCCGGAAGCGCCGCTCATGCGGCCGTCGGTGACCAGGGCCACCTTGAAGCCCTGGTCCTGCAGCACGGCCAGCGGCGGCGTGAGCTTGTGCAGCTCGGGCATGCCGTTGGCGCGCGGACCCTGGTAGCGCACCACGGCGATCATGTCCTTGTTGATCTTTCCGTCGTTGAACAGCGCCAGCAATTCCTGCTGGTCGTTGACCACCACGGCCTGGGCGCGCACCACGCGGTGCTCGGGCTTCACGGCCGACACCTTCACCACGCTGCGGCCCAGGTTGCCCTGTAGCAGGCGCAGGCCGCCGTCGGCGCTGAAAGGCTCTGCCACCGGGCGCAGCACGGCAGCTCCTGCATGAGGAAGCCCATGCCGCCGGCGGCGTGGAAGTGGTTCACGTCGGCGCTGCCGTTGGGGTACACGCGGGCCAGCAGCGGCACCACGGACGACAGCTCCGCGAAGTCGTCCCAGTCGATCAGAACGCCCGCAGCGCGGGCCATGGCCACGAGGTGGATGGTGTGGTTGGTGGAACCGCCGGTGGCCAGCAGGCCGATGATGCCGTTCACGATCGCCTTTTCGGTCACGATGTCAGCGAGGCAGATGGCGGGTTCCCCAGTGTTGCCGGTGTTGGCCAGCGCGCGTTCCAGTGCGGCTTTGCTGAGCAGTTCGCGCAGCTCGGTACCGGGGTTGACGAAGGACGAGCCCGGCAGGTGCAGGCCCATGATTTCCATCAGCATCTGGTTGCTGTTGGCG
>JALORL010000288.1 GCA_025458915.1 Hydrogenophaga sp. | reverse complement strand
GCGCCGGCCATGGTGGCCAAGCTCAAGAGCATCCAGCAACCCGGCGCCGTGCGCCGCTTTGTGGACGAGGTGGCCAACCTGTTCCGTTCCCAGATCGCCTCCATCCTGGGCAACGTGGGCATCGTGATCCCGGTGGTGCTCGCCATCAGCGTGGCGCTGGCGCTGGCCACCGGCCAGCACATGATCTCGACCGACAAGGCGTCCTACGTCATGGGCTCGCTGCATCTGCTCGGCCCCAGCGCCCTGTTCGCGGCCTTCACCGGGGCCCTGCTGTTTTCGTCCAGCATCATTGCCGGCTGGGTGGAGAACTGGTTCGTGTATTACCGGCTGGACTCGGCCATCCGCCACAACCCGCGCATCACGCGCTGGCTGGGTGCGCAGCGCGCGGCCCGCTGGGCGCAGTTCTTTCGCGAAAACATCTCCGGGCTGGCGGCCAACATCTCGCTCGGCTTCATGCTGGGGCTGGTGCCGGTGTTCGCGCAGTTCTTCGGCCTGGGGCTGGACGTGCGGCACGTCACCCTGGCCGCCGGCCAGCTGGCGGCGGCTGCAGCGGCCATCGGCCCCGCAGTGCTGAACGACCCCGCCTTCTGGTGGGCCGTGGCCGGCGTGGCGGTGATCGGCCCGCTGAACCTGGTGTTCAGCTTCTACCTCGCCTACCGGCTGGCCCTGAAGGCCCAGGGCATCAGCGACGTGAACCGCAGCCTGATCCACCTGGCGCTGCGCCGCCGCCTGCGCAGCCATCCGCTGGGCTTCTTCCTGCCGCCGCGCACCGAAGCGCCCGCGCCGGCGGAAGACGTGAGCGACATCGAAGCCGCCTGGGCGCCCGATGCCCAGCGCGACACCATGGACGAAGACAGCCGGCGCTGGGCCGAGGCCTTCCTGCAGCGCTCGGCGGACGCCATGCGGCCCGGCGAGGACCTGTGGGAATGGTCCAGCCGCACGCCATCGGCCGCCAGCAGCGGCTCCAGCGGTGCCCCGGGCCAGACCGGCCGTCCCGGGTTCCCCGAGCCCGACACCCCATGAACATGCCGCGGCCCGGTGTTGGCGAGTTCGACCTGATCCGCCGCCACTTCCAGCGCCCAGCCCACCCGCAGGCCCCGGGCGTGGCCCTGGGCATCGGCGATGACTGTGCGCTGCTCGTCCCCGAACCCGGCCACACGCTGGCGGTGTCGACCGACATGCTGGTGGAAGGCCGCCACTTCCTGGCCGGCGCCGAACCCACCCACCTCGGCCACAAGGCGCTGGCGGTGAATCTGAGCGACCTGGCGGCCATGGGCGCCCGCCCGCTGGGCTTCACGCTGGCGCTGGCGCTGCCCGAAGCGAACGAACACTGGCTGGCGGCCTTCGCGCAGGGCCTGTTCGCGCTGGCCGACGCCCACGCCTGCCCGTTGGTGGGCGGCGACACCACGCGCGGGCCGCTCAACCTGTGCATCACCGTGTTCGGGCAGCTGGCCCCCGGGCAGGCGCTGCGCCGCAGCGCCGCCCGGCCGGACGACGACATCTACCTGAGCGGGCGCACCGGCGAAGCGCGGCTCGCGCTGGCATTGCTGCTGCAGGAGCCCTGGGCGGTGCAGGCCTGTGGCGCCCAGGCGCTGGAACAGCATCCGCAGCTGCAACAACGGCTGGACCAGCCCACCCCGCGCCTGGCCCTGGGCCGCGCGCTGGCCGGTGTGGCGCACGCCGCCATCGACGTGAGCGACGGCCTGGCCGCGGACCTGGGCCACATCCTGGCTGCCAGCGGCGTGGGCGCAGAACTGGACCTGAGCGCCCTGCCGCTCGCTGAGGGCCTGCAGCCGCTGACTGCGGCGCGCCGCCTGCAATGCCTGCTCAATGGTGGCGACGACTACGAACTGGTGTTCACCGCCGCCCCGCAGCACCGCGCCACGGTGGCAACCGCCGCACAGACCAGTGCCACACCGGTGAGCCGCATCGGACGCATCACCCAATCCCCCGGCCTGCGTGCGCTGCATCCCGACGGAAGCTCCCACAGCATCGAGGCACAGGGCTTCGACCACTTTGGCTGACCCCGCTTTGCCCGAAAATGGCGCGATGAGCGATTCCCCGATGGTCCGCCCCGGTGCCGCGACCACTCCCCTCGTCCTGCGCCCCACCTGGGCCTTCACCCTGTCCCACCCGGCCCATTTCATTGCGCTGGGCGCGGGCTCCGGGCTGCCCCGCGTGGCGCCGGGCACGGTGGGCACGCTGTGGGCCTGGGCGGTGTTCCTCCTGCTGCAACCGTTGCTGTCCGACATCGGCTGGGCCGCATGGATCGCCGCCTTCACGCTGCTGGGCTGGTGGGCCAGCACGGTCACTGCCCGCCACATGGGGGTGGCCGATTCGAGCCACATCGTGATCGACGAAATCGTCGCTTTCTGGCTGGTGCTGTGGCTGGTCATGCCAGCCGGCCCAGGCTTTCAAGGGTTTTGGCCCGCGCGGCGGCTTCGGCATCCTGCTGGACGACTTTGCGGCGGCGCTGTGCACGCTGCTCGTGATCGCGCTCTGGAGGTTTTGATGCAACACCCCCCGCGCCGCTTCGCGTCACCCCCCTCTCTCGCCTTCGGCGGGAGGGGGGCGGCAGCTCGGACCGGCGGAGCCGGATCCTCGTTGCCCCTGGATGGGCGTTTCCTCTATTGCTGCAATCCTCTCTCCGCAGCGTCCATAAAACCGACATGGCGACATCCCTGATTGAAAAACTGGCCCTCGCACTTAAAGCCCGTGGCCAGATGATGGCCACGGCCGATGATGGCCACGGCCGAGAGCTGTACCGGTGGCCTGATTGCCGGTGCCTGCACCGACCTGAGCGGGTCCAGCGACTGGTTCGAGCGCGGTTTCGTCACCTACTCCAACGCCGCCAAGACCGAACTGCTGGGCGTTCCGGCCGACATCATTGCCGTGCATGGGGCGGTGAGCGAGCCGGTGGCGCGCGCCATGGCCGCCGGGGCGCTGGTGCGCTCACAGGCGCAACTGGCGGTGGCGGTCACCGGTGTGGCCGGCCCCACCGGGGGCAGCGCCGGGAAGCCGGTGGGTACGGTGTGGTTCGGCTGGGCGACACCGCAGGGCCTGTTCACCGAACACCAGCGCTTCGACGGCGACCGCGCCGCCGTGCGGCAGGCCACCGTGGCGCACGCGCTGGCCGGCCTGCTGCAGCGCCTGCCCGCCTGACCCCGCCCGACCACCGATCGCGCATGGCCGAAGCCTTCAAGAACCTCATCCACCCCGGCACCGTGGCCCTGGCCGGGCAGCACCTGCAGCGCGCCTGGCCGGCGTTCAACCGCCTGGCGTTCGAACGGCAGGCCACCGAAGATCTGGAAGCGCTCGAATTCAAGGCCCGCGCCATGCGGCTGGCCGACGCGCTGGAAGCCACCCTGCCCGCCAACTTTCACACCGCCTGCGACGTGCTGGAAGCCAGCCTGGCACCGCCTCTGGCGCTCGACGCCGACGGCGAACCGGTCAACCTGGCCAGCGGCCGGGGGGACGCCGCCACGCTAGGGCTCAGCGGCTGGGTGCTGTGGGCAGTGGGCGAGTTCGTGGCGCGGCGCGGCCTGGCGCACACCCCCCGCGCGCTGGCCTGCCTGCACGCCATCACGCAGCGCTTCACCGCCGAATTCGCCATCCGGCCATTTCTGTTCCACGCCCCGCAGGAAACCTTGCCGGTGCTGTTCCGCTGGGTGAACGACCCCAGCGCCCATGTGCGCCGGCTGGTGAGCGAAGGCAGCCGCCCGCGCCTGCCCTGGGGCCTGCAGCTCAAGGCCCTGGTGGCCGACCCCACACCCACCTTGCCCCTGCTGCGTGCCCTGCAGGACGACGACAGCGCCTATGTGCGCCGCAGCGTGGCCAACCACCTCAACGACATCGCCAAAGACCACCCCGCGCTGGTGGCCGATTGGGTGCGGGAACACCGCCCGGGCGCGCACCCGCAGCGCGAGGCCCTCCTGCGCCACGCCAGCCGCAGCCTGATCAAGCAGGGCCATGCGCCCACCCTGGCTGCGTGGGGACTGGCCCAGGGCCTGCAGGGCGACGTGGTTCTTTCGCTGTCCGGCCCACAGGCCTGCGTGGGCAGCGCCATCGACCTGAATGTGCAGCTGCGCTCCAGCGCGCCCGTACCGCAGGCCCTCGTGGTGGACTATGCGGTGCACCACGTGCGCGCCAACGGAAGCCTGTCGCCCAAGGTGTTCAAGGGCTGGAAGCTCACGCTTTCGCCCTTTGAGTCGCGCACGCTCGACAAACGCCATTCGCTGCGCCCGGTCACCACCCGGCGCCTGTACCCGGGGCGGCACCGCATCGACGTGCGGGTCAACGGTCAAGCGTGTGCCCATGCCGACTTCGAGCTGCTGCCCGAGCCTGCCTGACCGGCCAACCGCCATTTTTTGAAGGGCTCCGCATGACCACCACCGTCAGCCTCATCGGCGTTCCCACCGACATCGGCGCCGGCGCGCGCGGCGCCTCCATGGGCCCCGAAGCCCTGCGCGTGGCCGGCCTGGCGGCGGCGCTGGAGGGCTACGGCCTGCAGGTGCTGGACTGCGGCAACCTCAGCGGTCCGGCCAACCCCTGGCAACCCCCGGTGGACGGCTACCGGCATCTGCCCGAGGTGGTGGCCTGGAACACCACATTGCATGGCGCGGTGCATGCCGAATTGGCGCAGGGCCGCCTGCCCATCGTGCTCGGTGGCGACCACTGCCTGGGTCTGGGCTCCATCAGCGCCGTGGCACGCCATTGCCGCGACACGGGCAGGAAGCTGCGCGTGCTGTGGCTGGACGCCCACGCCGACTACAACACCGCCGCCCTCACGCCCAGCGGCAACATCCACGGCATGCCAGTGGCCCTGCTGTGCGGCCACGGCCCGGCCGAGCTCACCGGCATCGGCGGCACCACCCCCGCCATCCAGGCCGATGTGGTGCGCCAGATCGGCATCCGCAGCGTGGACGCGGGCGAAAAGCGCCTGGTCCACGAGGCCGGGCTGGAGGTGTTCGACATGCGCTACATCGACGAGATGGGTATGCGCCACACCATGGAACAGGCGCTCATGGGCCTGGACGACAACACCCACCTGCACGTGAGCTTCGACGTCGACTTCCTCGACCCGGACATTGCCCCCGGCGTGGGCACCACCGTGCCCGGCGGCCCCACCTACCGCGAGGCGCAGCTGTGCATGGAAATGATTGCCGACACCGGCCGCCTGGCCTCGCTGGACGTGATGGAGCTCAACCCGGCGCTGGACGTGCGCAACCGAACGGCGCTGCTGGCGGTGGACCTGATCGAGAGCCTGTTCGGAAAATCCACGCTGATGCGGCAGGGGTAGCCCGAGCCTGGAGGCACAGTAGAGCGCAATCGATCCAAGTCTTCACCGGAGCGCGGGTTTCGATCCAGAGATGCCGAAGATCCGGCTCCGCCGGTCCAAGGGCATCGCCCCCCTGGGGGGTGACGCGAAGCGGCGCGGGGGGGTCAACTCTTCACTACGAGTTCGAGATGCTCCACCACCGGCGGCTGGGCAAAGAACGGGCCCACGAGGGCGCGCCACTCGGCAAACGCCGGCGACTGGCGGAAGCCCACGGTGTGGTCTTCCAGCGTGTCCCAGTAGATCATCAGCAGGTAGCGGCCCGGGCTCTCGATGCTGCGGTTGACCTTGGCGTGCGCGATCACGGTGCTGGCGCCCTTCAGGATGGCGGCCTCGAAGTCGGCGGCGCGGGCGGGGTCGATGCGGATGTCGGCGTGTTCAAGGATCATGGGGCGCTCCAGCGGTGAGGGGGTCAGGCGTGGGCCGTTGCCCGCGCCGTGCGGATCATATCGACCGCCTTCTCCGCCATCATGATCACCGGCGCATTCGTGTTGCCGCCCACCACTTGCGGCATGGCCGAGGCGTCCACCACGCGCAGGCCCTGTACGCCGCGCACGCGCAGCTGTGCGTCCAGCACAGCCACGGCGTCGCCATCGGGCCCCATGCGGCAGGTGCCCACCGGGTGGTAGATGGTGTCGGCATGCTGGCGGATGAACTGCTCGATCTGTGCGTCGCCCTGCAC
>JALORL010000287.1 GCA_025458915.1 Hydrogenophaga sp. | reverse complement strand
GCTGCTGTTGATCCACGCCCGCCGCGCCACCTCGTCCAGCGCCTCGTCGATCACCCCGTGGTGCGCCACAATGCGCATGCGGTTGTTGCCCAGCAGATGGTCCAGCCCGCGCCGGGTCATGGAGATCGAGCGCCCTCCCGCACTGGTGAACAGGAACATGGTGTGGTGCGGGCTGGCCCAAGTCAGCTGGGCCCGCACCGGCTGGCCTTCATTCCATACATCGACCCAGGTGCCCACGGCAATCACCTGCTCCTGCACGTCGATGTCGGCCTTCAGATCGGCCCAGTCGTGCTGCATGGGCTGGGTGTCCAGGAAGTTGGGCTGCGTGGTGGTTTCCAGGAATGCCTCTTCCAGAAAACCCGTCTCGCGGGCCTCGTTGGGCTGCAGCCAGGGCTCCAGATCCTCCTCCACCTGCTGGCTGATGGGTGCGTCTTCCAGCACCTCGGTGCGCTGGGTCTTGTAGGCCGCTTCGTGCAGGCCCATCAGGGTCTGGAAGAAGGCCTCGCTCTTCTCGCGCGGGTAATCGATGGCATCCAGACCTTCGCGCAGCGTGCGCAACAGGCCTGGAATGATCTTCACCAGGCGTGGGCGGTTGCGGCTGGCCTGCGACAACTGGCAGGACCACAGCAGGTCCGGCAGCATGTCGGTGTAGCGGTGTGCGGCCGAATCCTGCGACGCATTGGTGCCAATCGACAGGTCATCGGGCATGTCCATGCGGGCCTGTGCCACCACCTGCGCCCAAGGACCGGTGAGAAACCGCCGCACCACACCCGGAACGCGGTCGAAGTCGTTGCGAGCGCGGAATTCGTTGGCCACGCGCTCGGCCAGCAGGTTGCGCTGCTCCACCCGCACCAGGGTCTTGACCGCCTGACCCCGTGCCTGTGCCTTGTCGGGCGTTAGCGCCGGCGTCTGGTTGAGGGTCTCCAGCAGTCTGGCAAAACGGCTGGCCAGATCGGTCCCGGGCTTCTGCAGCTCGCGCTGCATGCCATGCACCTGGCGCGCAAAGGCTTCGTAGTCGGGATCCTGTTCGCTGGTGAACGCCAGGGCCCGCGCGGTGACCGCATCCAGCAGGCGACGTGCCGGGTTCTGGCGGTCGGCGAAGAAGCGCGGGTCGCTGCGGGCGAGTTGCAGCAGCGCCGGCTTCATGTCCAGCAGCCCCTGGCGCACAGCCGGCAACAGCCGCTGGTCTTCGCTCACGCGCTTGAGCATGAAGGTCACCACTTCGGCGGCCAGCGTACGCACCATGGCATTGCCCGCAGCCGGTCCGCCCTGGTCGGTCGTCGGGCTGCCCACGGGGTCGAGATTGCCGATGAGCAACTGATGCAGGTGGTCGATGGTGAGCAGGGCGGAGCCCCCCAGCATCGACCCGTCCATGACCGCCTCTTCCTGGGGCGGCATGGTCGACGGACCACGCGATTCCGGCGCCTGGATCAGGTGGTAGCCCACCGGGCGCACACCCAGCCGCTCCAGAAAGTTCGCGAGGTGGGCGTACAGGTGCTGAAGCTCCTTGCCCAGAGGCAGGGCGCCGATCTGCAGCCAGCGCGAGCGCACCGCCGGACCCGCGTGCAGGCCGCTGACGGCGCGCATCAGTGCACCCACCACCACGTCGGTGCGCAAGGGGTTGGACTCCGGGCGCACCCGCGACAACCCTTGCGCGCTGCAGATGAGGGTGTTGAGCGCCACCAGCTCCTCATCGGCGGCCATCTTGACCACCTGCTGCACCCGCGCGAGCTCCACCGTTTCCTGCACCTGCTCGTCGCCCATGAGCTCCAGCTCGTCGAAACTCAGACCTTGCAGACGGCGTGTGCTGGCTTCCCCCGACTGCAGGGAGCCGTACACCGCGTCTGCCAGTTGCTCGATGAACCGCGAAGCAATGCGGTCGCGGTAGTTCTCCAGAGCGACGCGGGTTTCCGCGAGGGCCTGCTTTTCCTGCAGGTTGACGGTGGCTGCTTCGCGCTGCGACAACCCGTCCCGCAATTTGTCCAGCCAGCGGGGAACCCAGTCCTGCGTGTGGACCATGGCTTCTTTCAGGCAGGCATCAAAGGCCTGCGTCGGGCTTGCATCCATGGGGTGGATCGCTTTCTGCGTACTGCTTCCTGGGTCGACGGTAGATCGACCCATTGTGGCCAGCCTGACGGACCGGTAAGCCCGGAATAGCAGCACGAAAGCGGTTCAACTGCCCGCGCGCGGCCCCCAGGCGCGGCCGGTGCCCGCTCAGGGCGCCCGGAGCAGCCGCTGCCAGCCTTCAGGTCCGAGTTCGCGCAGCGTGTGCAGATTGCGCTCCACGATCGCGTCGGCATCCCCGCCTTCAGAGGCCACGGCACGCTCGACGCTGGCTTCCCGCAGCAGGTGCAGGGTGGGAAACGGCGACCGGTTGGTGCAGTTGGTCACGTCATCGGCATCAGTGCCTTCGAACTGGAACAGCGGGTGAAACGGCGCCACCTGAACCACGCCTTCCAGGTCGTGCTCGGCCACCACGTCGTCCACCACATTCAGGAAATCGTTGAACACCTCGAAGTCCGGGAACAGCGTGGCATGCACCAGCAGCGTGGTGTCGACTTCCTCGGCCGGCGTGTTCTTCAGCAGGTCCAGTTCCCGGTCGAGGTCATCGAGAAACGCATCCAGATGGCGGGCCATGCTCACCACGATGCGCACCTGGTTCTTCACGTACACCGCACGCGCAAACGGGCACAGGTTCAACCCGATCACCGCCTTCTCGATCCAGCAGCGGGTGTCAGCGAGCACTTGGTCTTCGTTCATGTAAAAAGGGGCGGCACGTGAGAGGGGAAGTCATTCCAGAATGCCGCGGGTCCGGCTACGCTGGCCCGCAGGCATTGCCCCCCAGTGGGGGGTGACGCGCCGCAGGCGCGGCGCGGGGGGCGTCCTACTTCAGCGCCTTGAAGCGCATGCGCTTGGGCTTGGCACCCTCTTCGCCCAGACGCTTCTTCTTGTCGGCTTCGTATTCCTGGTAGTTGCCGTTGAAGAACACCCACTGGCTGTCGCCTTCGGCGGCCAGAATGTGG
>JALORL010000286.1 GCA_025458915.1 Hydrogenophaga sp. | reverse complement strand
CGGTTCAACACGAACGGATATTGGTGCAGCCCGGACCGGCATCAACACCGATCAAGGACCCAGGTGTGGACACCTCCCACCCGGCCATGACCGTGAACCTCGACGCTTGCATCCAGTGCACGCGCTGCATTCGCGCCTGCCGCGAAACCCAGGGCAATGACGTGCTGGGCCTGGCGTTCCGGGGTGGCCATGCGCAGATCGTGTTCGACCAGAACGACCCGCTGGGCAGCAGCACCTGCGTGGCCTGTGGCGAGTGCGTGCAGGCCTGCCCCACCGGGGCCATTGCGCCCGCCAACGGCTCGTTCGCGCAGGCGTCTGAAAAGCAGGTCGACTCGGTGTGTCCGTTCTGCGGCGTGGGCTGCCAGCTTACCTACCACGTGAGCGAGGGCCAGATCCAGCACGTGGAAGGCCAGGCCGGCCCGGCCAACGAAGGCCGGCTGTGCGTGAAGGGCCGCTTCGGCTTCGACTACGCGCACAGCCCGGAACGCCTCACGAAACCCCTGATCCGCCGCGCCGGCGTGCCCAAGGTGGCGGCCGACGTGCAGCAGCGCCTCAGCCCGGAACAGATCCGCATGCAGTTCCGCGAAGCCAGCTGGGACGAAGCGCTGGACGTTGCCGCAGAGGGTTTCCGCAAGGCCCTGGCCAGCACGGCCGCACGCGGTCGCCTGGGCCCGGTGGCCGGTTTCGGCTCGGCCAAGGGCACCAACGAAGAGGCCTACCTGTTCCAGAAGCTGGTGCGCAGCGCCTTCGGCACGAACAACGTGGACCACTGCACCCGGTTGTGCCACGCCTCCAGCGTGGCCGCGCTCATGGAAGGCCTGGGCTCGGCGGTGGTCACCAACCCGCTGCGCGACGTGCAGCATGCCGACTTCGTGCTCATCATCGGCGCCAACCCGGCACAGAACCACCCGGTGGGCGCCACCTGGATCAAGAACGCGGTGAAGCGCGGCACCCGGCTGGTCATGGCCGACCCGCGCCGCACCGAGCTCACGCGCCACGCCTGGAAACACTTGGCCTTCCAGCCGGGCACCGACGTCGCCCTGCTCAACGCGCTGCTGCACACCATCGTGTTCGAAGGCCTGGCCGACAACGCCTACATCGCGCAGCACACGCTGGACTATGCCCAGCTCAAGGCCCATGTGGCCGACTTCAGCCCCGAAGCCATGGCACCCGTGTGCGGCATCGACGCTGACAGCCTGCGCGCAGTGGCGCGTGCCTATGCCACCGCCGGCAACAGCATGATCCTCTGGGGCATGGGCATCAGCCAGCACACCCACGGCACCGACAACGCGCGCTGCCTCATTGCGCTGTCGCTCATCACCGGGCACATCGGCCGGCCCGGCACCGGGCTGCATCCGCTGCGGGGCCAGAACAACGTGCAGGGCGCGAGCGACGCCGGCTTGATTCCCATGGTGCTGCCCGACTACCAGCGCGTGTCCGACCCCGCCGTGCGCGAGAAGGCCGAGCGTCTTTGGGCTGTACCCGCCGGCACGCTGGGCAGCGAAGCGGGCCTCACCGTAGTGGAAATCGTCAACGCCGCCTTTGAGGGCCAGATCCGCGCCATGCTCATCCAGGGCGAAAACCCCGCCATGAGCGACCCGGATGCGAACCATGCCCGTGAAGCCCTGGCGCGCCTCGAGCACCTGGTGGTGCAGGACATCTTTCTGACCGAAACCGCGGGTCTCGCCGACGTGATCCTGCCCGCCACCGCCTGGCCAGAGAAAACCGGCAGCGTGACCAACACCGACCGCTGCGTGCAGCTCGGTCGCAAGGCCGTACCCGCGCCGGGCGACGCACGGGCCGATGCCTGGATCACCGAGCAACTGGCGCGTCGCCTGGGCCTGGGCTGGACCTACGGCATTGCGGCGGATGGCAGCGCCACGCCGGACGCCAAGCAGGGCATCGGTGTGGTGTTCGAGGAAATGCGCGCGCTCATGCCCAGCATTGCCGGGCTGTCGTGGACGCGGCTGCAGCGCGAGCGTGCGGTGACCTATCCCGTCGCCGACGAGAACGACCCCGGCCATCCCGTGGTGTTCACCGATGGTTTTCCCACGCCGAGCGGGCGCGCCCGTCTGGTGGTCGCGGAACTCACCCCCCCGGATGAACAGCCCGATGCCGACTACCCGCTGGTGCTCATCACCGGTCGGCAGCTGGAACACTGGCACACCGGCAGCATGACGCGGCGCAGCCTGGTGCTGGACGCTGTGGAGCCCGCGCCGGCGGTCAGCGTGCACCCCGCCACCGCCGCCCGCCTCGGCCTGCAGGCCGGAGAAGCCGCCCGCGTGCAATCCCGGCGTGGCGAAGTGCACCTGGCAGTGCGCCTGGACAACGGCATGCCGGCCAACACGGTGTTCATTCCCTTCGCCTACGCCGAGGCCGCTGCCAACCTGCTCACCAACCCGGCGCTCGACCCGGTGGGCAAGATCGCGGAGCTGAAGTACTGCGCCGTGCGCGTGCAGCCGGCCGATGCGCTTGACGTGGCGCAAGCCTGAGCGCAGGGGACTGCGCTAGGATGAAACTCCGTTCGGTGCTGTGTCGCCCGTGAGGCCCGTGGCACCGATTCCTGCAACGCTCCCCCGGAGGTCCGCCATGTTCAAGAAGATTCTCGTTCCCACCGACGGTTCGGCACTCGCCGCCAAGGCGTCGGCTTCTGCCGTGCAGATGGCCCAGGTGCATGGTGCACAGGTGGTTGGCGTGTACGTCATCGACCCTTTCCCCTACATCGGCATCGGCGACGCTTCCGCCGTCGGCCTGCAGGCGTATCTCACCGAAGCCAAGACGGCCGCGACCCAGGCCCTGGATGCCTTGGGCAAGATCTGCACGGCGGCGGGCGTTGCGTTCGCCGGCGACACCATCGAACGCAATGTGGTGTACGAAGGCATCCTGGAAACCTGCGACGCCGAGGCCTGCGACCTCATCGTCATGGGCTCCCACGGTCGCCAGGGCGTCAAGGCGCTCATCCTGGGCAGCGTGGCCCAGAAGGTGCTCACCCATGCCAAGGTGCCGGTGCTGGTGGTGAAGGA
>JALORL010000285.1 GCA_025458915.1 Hydrogenophaga sp. | reverse complement strand
CCGCTGAAGTTGGCCGACGGCAGCCCCAGGATGTGGTGGGAGTTCCAGAGGGTGACGAACCGGTTCTCCACCACATCGGCCCGCCACGACGCCAGGCCGGCAATGTTCTGTGCCTGCACCAGCAGCTTCTCGCTGGTTTCCAGCGCCACCTCGAACGCCTTGCGCTGGCTGATGTCCTGGACCACGGCGATCAGGTAGTCCGGCGTGCCGTCGGGCTGGCGGATCAGGGACAGCGTGAGGTGCACCCAGATCGCCTGTCCGTTCTTGCGGATGTAACGCTTCTCGACGTTGTAGTGCTCGATCTCGCCGGCCAGGGTGCGCTCCAGGTTCTTCAGGTCGAGATCGA
Source organism: Hydrogenophaga sp. (assembly GCA_025458915.1). Taxonomy (GTDB): domain Bacteria; phylum Pseudomonadota; class Gammaproteobacteria; order Burkholderiales; family Burkholderiaceae_C; genus Hydrogenophaga. Next base: position 2,699 of record JALORL010000285.1, on the reverse strand, counting down.
TGTCGTCCGGGTGGGTGAAATCCCGGAAGGTCATGGACAGCACCTCGGCATGCGTGTAGCCGATGATGTCGCAATAGGTCTGGTTGACGCGGATCCAGCGGCCGTCGATGTGGCTGTGCGCCATGCCGGTGGCGCTGTGTTCGAAGGTGTCCTCAAGCTGTTTGTGTCCCTGGCGCACGCGCATCGACGCGTCCAGCAGGCGGTGGTGCTGGCGTTGCACCAGAGCAATGGAAGATATGACCACCAGCTGGGTAAGCAGGTGCCAGCCATTGAGCCAGATCGCTTCCACCGGATCGTTGAACGCGAGACTGCCGTAGGGTTTGACCAGGAAGTAGTTGGCCAGCAGCATGCCCACCAGGGTGCTGAACAGCCCGGCTGCGAATCCCCCGTACATGGTGCACAACACCACCGCCAGCGCGAAGGTGATGTAACGACCTCCCGATTCGGCTGGCGCCAGCGTGATGCGCATCCAGGCCGCCAGCCCGGTCAGCGCCAGGGCCACCAGCAGACGGACCCAGAGCGTGTGTTCCTGCGGGCGCCAGGCCAGCAGCCGGTCCACCCAGCCGGGTGTGGATTCTGCGGAGGACTCAGGGGCGATCATGCCTGTGGATCATCGCACTACTTCGGTGCCAGCAGCGGCGGATTCGGCACGGTGCCGGCGACCGGCTCATCGGCAGGCCAGGGCAGCCAGCGCCTGCTCGATGGCCACTGCCGTTGCCTGCGGCTGCTCCATGGGAAACAGGTGGGTTCCATCGACCATGGTGAGGCGCGCCGGGTGCTTCGGGTCCACCAGCCGGCGCGTCATGGCCATGCCCACCTGCTTCATCTCCTGCGACTGTGTGCCGCCGATGAAGCCCACCGGGCACTGCAGCGGATAGCGGCGCAGCAGCCGGTCCAGGTTGTGGGGCAGGGTGTTGTAAATGGCGGTTTCCACGTCGCGGTCGAACTCCAGCACGCGTTGCACGCCCTGGGGTGTTTCGAGGTTGCGCGTGCCATGGTCGATGTAGTCCCTGAGCACCTGCGGGTCCCAGCGCGCGAAGGCGCGCTTGCGCGAAAAATGCTCGAAGGCACTGGCGGCGTCGGGCCACTGGTGCCGGCGCTTGCGGCTGATCTTGCCCGGTGACACCGAGCCCACCAGCTGGGCGCGCTTGATCAGCTCCAGCGTGCGCGCCCGCCAACCCCCCAGCACGGGCGCGTCGATCAGCAGGATGCCCTTGACCGGATGACCCCCCAGCCGGGGGTGGCGGGCTGCGCACATCAGGCTCAGGAAACCCCCGAGCGAGTGACCGACCAGCCAGGCTCCGTCGCCATGCTGTTCGATGGCCGGCGCTGCGAAATCGGCCAGCTGCTGCACCAGATGCGGCCAGTTGCTGGTGACGGGATAAGCCGGGTCATGGCCGAACTTCTCCACCGCCCGCACCGTGAAGCCCCGCGCGCGCAGGCTGCGGAACAACACCGCATAGGTGCTGGCAGGAAAACTATTCGCGTGGGAAAAAATGATCAGGGACATTCGTCACCGGGCCAGCGAACCGTGCAGCGGCGGAGCGTGGGGGCCTGCATCCAAGGTCAGGGTCAGATCAGCTTTTCGCGCGCGTTGGAGATCTTCTTCAGCGGCTGGCTGCGCGGCCCGCTGCACAGCAGGGGCACCTCGGTGTGGCTGCCGTCCCAGGTCGGGTGTTCGATGCCGTCGAACACCTCGCGCAGCTTCTGCCCCCAGCTGCTGCGCAGCATGCGGAAGTACGGGTTCTGCTCGTCGATGCAGGTGATCTTGTCCGACTGCAGGCGGTTGGCTTCGTACACCGCCAGATCCAGCGGCAAGCCCACCGACAGGTTGGACTTGAGGGTGGAATCCATCGACACCAGCACGCACTTGGCGGCTTCGTCCAGCGGCGTGTCGGGCTGGATCACGCGGTCCAGCACGGGCTTGCCGTACTTGGATTCACCGATCTGGAAGAACGGGGTCTCGGAGGTCGCTTCGATGAAGTTGCCGGCCGAATACATCTGGAACAGCCGCATGCCTTCGCCCTGGATCTGTCCGCCAAAAATCATCGACACGTTGAAGTCCACACCGGCGCGCTTGAGCGACTCGCCGTCGCGCTCGAACACGCGCCGCACCGCCGAGCCCAGCACCCGCGCAGCGTCGAACATGCTGCGCGCATTCCAGATGGTGACGGCCTCGGGGCTGTCGGGGTCGCGCAACTGCTCCACCTGCAGGATTTCGCGCACCGATTGCGAAATGCTCAGATTGCCGGCAGAGAGCAGGCACATGAAGCGGTCGCCCGGCTTCTCGTACACGATCATTTTCCGGAAGGTGCTGATCTGGTCCAGGCCCGCATTGGTGCGCGAGTCGGACAGGAACACCAGCCCGGCGTTGAGCTTGACGGCGACGCAGTAGGTCATGATGGTTGGGCCAGTTTCTTGAGGTGGTAGAGATGTTCCAGCGCTTCGCGCGGGGACAGGGCGTCGGGGTCGATGGCCTGAAGCGCCACTTGCAGCGGATGCGGCTCCGGGGACTCTTCGATGGGCGGTGGCGCAAACAGGTCCACCTGCAGCCGGCTCTGCGCGCTCTGGCCTTCCAGTGCTGCCAGCGCGTGGCGCGCGTGCTGCACCACCGGGCCGGGCACGCCGGCCAGGCGCGCCACCTGGATGCCGTAGCTGCGGCTGGCCGGGCCGGGTTCGATCTGGTGCAGGAACACGAT
>JALORL010000284.1 GCA_025458915.1 Hydrogenophaga sp. | reverse complement strand
TCACGTGTGAGGCTCGACGGACTCCTTAGCGCGGAATGCGGCAACTCGCAGGCAAGAGTTGACCCCAAGATGTCGTTGAGAACCCATGGATGCATCGCTATGCGCCGCATGCACACCGGCAACTGCAGAGTGAACCTTGCTATTGGCAGCGCCTTTTTTCGGAACGTTCTGCAGAAGCGTAGAAGGTGTTTTCACATCAGTAGTTTTCGACCTTGGCCGTTTAATGCTTCTGGCAAAAACGTTCGCAACCCGCATGAATCCAAGAGATCATTTTGCCGACCTTAATCGTCAAGCACAGGTGGCGAACGCTGCCCCGGCGACTACCACCACAGCCAACTCAGGTGACAACGGTATGTGGCTGGGTTGTCCGTGCACCCTGCGGACTCGCTCGTGCACTATCCCCAGTCCATCGCCAGATTTGCCATCTCAACGGACGCGTCGAATGGTGATGCGCGCCACCGGATTTCGCCAGTCGCGGTTCGAAGGTTTGAAGTCACCGATACCGTGCATGCCAGCGCTGATGTGGACATAGCCTTCGCCACCCGATGGGGCAGCACCGCCGCCGCTGCCATTGCATTCGGCAAAGAAGGGACCGGGTATCGAAGCGCACAGCTCGTCGTTGACTTCGGTGCCTGAGTCGTAGGCTGGCACGGTAAACGCCAGGGTTTCGCCCGGCCTAGGCAACGTGACGCCGTTGACCGCAAAGAATGTGTCGTTGGTGGGGATCAGCATGGCGGCCACGCTGATGCGCGCGGCGCCGGTGCCGCCGCGACCATTGACCGTCAAGGTGGTGGTGGCACCTGGCTGGGTCAGGCCTTCCCCGTTGACCACTTCCAGCACACCGTTGTTGGCGTGCAGGGCTGCTGTCAGGGGTGCCACATTGCCTTCTTCCGCCAGCGTGGCCAGCTCGCTGCTGGCTGGTTTGCCAAGCTCGAACAGCCTCACGCTGGGCATGTGGGAGGCAGCCAGAATGGGCGTGAACTGCTGGCCTCGGGTCAGGTTGGTGATCGTGATTTCGTAGCTCGCACCGATTCGCGAACGGTCGTCGGCCAGCGCTTGGGGGGCCGCTGCCATGGACGCGACGGTGGACAGGGCAATCATCAATGCATTGAAAGAGAACGCGGTTTTCATGATGGATTCCTGAAGGGTTGAGTGGAAAACAGTGGGGTTTTTCTGTGGGAGGCTGTCAGGTCTTTTTGGATCGCTCAAAGGGGCTCCTGGGTGGCGGCTCCCGCGTCTGCGGCCAGCACCTTGCCCTCGGTGGACGGGTTATCCGCAACAAGCTCGTCTGCAACAACGTTGCTTGCCTGGGCACTGGCCTGTGCCGCTTCAGCGGTAACTTCGGTGTTGTCTGAGCCGCCACCGCAAGCAGCCAAAGCCAGTGATGCAGCCGCTGCAGCGGCCAGCGTCAGGCTTCTGTGAAAGAGCTGTTTTCTCATTGTTCATCTCCTTGAAAAGGGCGAATTGCCCGCCGCCATTGAAGGCGTTCGAACGCCGGAAGTCCTCACCATGCGGTGACACTGCCGTGATGATTTGGGGAGTCGGCACCATGCGATGGCCGTGCCTGCGCCGACCCCACGGGCTCTTTTCCAGTCAGCGCACATGGAATTCGAAACTCATGAGGAGTCCGTGATGGTTTGGTGAGGACTTGCCGATTTGGACTGGGCAGACTTGTCCACCATGAACAGCCGACTCACCACCCTAAGCACCACCAAAGGGACCACCCACACCGCCGGGCAGACCCGCCGGAAACTGCTGGCAACGGTCCTCGCCACTGGCGCCAGCTTCATTCCCCTGATCGCGCAGGCTTCAGGGCCTGTAAACGTCAATGCCTAAGGCGTAGCGGTGCATGGGTATGACCCGGTGGCCTATTTCGTGATGAGCAAGCCGGTGAAAGGGTTGCCCGAGTTCAGCGCCACCTGGAACGGCGCCACCTACTGGTTTGCTAGCGCCAGCCACCGGGACACCTTCCAGGCCGACCCGGCGCGCTTTGAGCCGCAATACGGTGGCTATTGCGCCTACGGCGTGGCGCAGGGGGCCAAGCCCGACATCGACCCCCATGCGTTCGCCGTGGTGGACGGCAAGCTGTACCTCAACCTGAGCCCGGGCGTTCAAAAGCGCTGGCAGGCCGACACACCCGGTCACATCCAAAAAGCAAACCAGAACTGGCTGACCTTGAAGAACCAGTGAACCACTGCACCACCACACGCCCGACGCATTGCGTTGCCCCGCCCTCGCTTGGCTCTGTTTTCTCGTGTTCCCAATCCCTCCACCGTCAAAAAAGGACTTCACCATGAACGCTCTCAGCACCAACCTTTCCCGCGCGCTGGCCGCGGCCGTCGTCACCGCGTCTGCAGCCCTGACCGGTTGTGCCAGCGCGGCTTGCGCCGCCGGCTGCCGTGCGGCTACCACCTGCGCTGCCAAGAAATGCGCTGCATGCGCTGCCAAAAAATGCGCCGCTTGCAAGGCCAAAAAATGCGCGGCTTGCGCTGCCAAGAAGTGCGCTGCCTGCAAGGCAAAGAAGTGCGCCGCTTGCGCCGCGAAGAAATAAGTAAGTTTTGGGGGTCCTGCGCGACCAAGACCCATGCGCCTGCCCATCCAACAGCTGTCTGCGGCCGAGCTGAGCAACACCTTGCGTGCGGCTCAGCTCAGTCTGGACGGCTTTTCTCGCGCCACCGCAGAGGCCGGTTCTCTGATCCAGAGCTGGGTAGGCGGTGTGCCGGTGTTGGCCATGGAGCACTACCCGCCTTCTGATGTAAGGGACGACGAGAACGGCCTGCAGTTTTTTTATCATTGCCACCGCGCGGGCGGTCTGGAACACGGGCATGTGCACCTGTTCGCGCACGCGACGCGCAGCGGCCGCCGCCGGCGAAGCGCGGGCACGGGGCCGCGGTCCGATCCTTCGCATCTGATGGCCGTGGGACTGGACGCGCGGGGGCTGCCGGTCTCCCTGTTCACAGTGAACAGGTGGGTCACTGGCGGTCACTGGCTGGACGCCCCCACCGCCCTGCGCTGGTTGCAACGGCTGGCGCTGCTTGACGTTCCT
>JALORL010000283.1 GCA_025458915.1 Hydrogenophaga sp. | reverse complement strand
TGCTTAGACGATCGTCATGTGCTCCGTGCCCGCCGCCAGGTCGGTTGTCTTGGCGCGCTGGCTGTTGAGCTTGATCTGCAGGCGCAGATCGTTGAGGGAGTCGGCGTTGCGCAGCGCGTCCTCGAGCGTGATCAGGTTGGCCTCGAAGGCGTTGAAGAGCGACTGGTCGAAGGTCTGCATGCCCATCTGTGTGCTCTTCTTCATGATTTCCTTGATCTCGGCCACCTCGCCCTTGAAGATCAGGTCGGAGATCAGGGGGGAGTTCAGCATGATCTCCACCGCGGCATGGCGGCCCTTGTTGTCCTGCCGCGGCACCAGTCGCTGGGAAATCAGCGCGCGCAGGTTCAGCGAGAGGTCCATCAGCAACTGGGGTCGCCGTTCTTCCGGAAAGAAGTTGATGATCCGGTCCAGCGCCTGGTTGGAGCTGTTGGCGTGCAGGGTGGCCATGCAGAGGTGACCGGTTTCGGAAAACTGGATGGCGTGCTCCATGGTTTCGCGGTCGCGGATCTCGCCCATCAGGATCACATCGGGCGCCTGCCGCAGGGTGTTCTTCAGCGCCGCTTCCCAGCTGTCGGTGTCCAGTCCCACTTCGCGCTGCGTGATCACGCAGTTCTTGTGCGGATGCACGAATTCCACCGGGTCCTCGATGGTGATGATGTGACCGTAGGTGTGCTCGTTGCGCCAGTCCACCATGGCCGCCAGCGAGGTGGACTTGCCCGAACCGGTGGCGCCCACGAGGATGCACAGGCCCCGCTTGGTCAGGGCAACGTCCTTGAGCACCTGGGGCAGGCCGAGCGCGTCGATGGTGGGCAGCGTGGCGGGAATGGTCCGCAGCACCATGCCCACCTTGCCCTGCTGCACAAAGGCGCTGACCCGGAACCGGCCGATGCTTGGCGGCGAGATGGCGAAATTGCACTCCTTGGTGCGCTCGAATTCGGCCGCCTGCTTGTCGTTCATGATCGCCCGCGCCAGCGCCAGCGTGTGGTTGCCGTTCAGGGGTTGGGGTGACACCTTGACCACCTTGCCGTCGATCTTGATGGCGGGTGGGAAATCCGCCGTGATGAACAGGTCGCTGCCCGTGCGACTGACCATCAGCCGCAGCAGGTCGTTGATGAATTTCGATGCCTGATCGCGTTCCATGAAGTCTTACCTCGAAGTGTTCAGACAATTCAGAACCGCCACGCCCGCAGTGCACCAAAACCGGAGCGCGGAGGAACCGGCTTTGCCGGGCCTCTCGCGCTGCCCCCTTGAGGGGGGATGCGGCTACGCGCAGCGAGCAAGCGACGGGGGTGGGATGGTCAGCCTGGGAAATTCTCCGGAATCTTCGCTTTGCTGCGCGCCTCGGCCGGGCTGATCACGTTGCGGCGCACCAGGTCGGCCAGGTTCTGGTCGAGCGTCTGCATGCCCACGCTGTTGCCGGTCTGGATGGCCGAATACATCTGCGCCACCTTGGCTTCGCGGATCAGGTTGCGGATGGCGCTGGTGCCCAGCATGATTTCGTGTGCCGCCACGCGGCCCGAGCCGTCCTTGGTCTTGCACAGCGTCTGGGAAATCACGGCCACCAGCGACTCCGACAGCATGGCGCGCACCATGTCTTTTTCTTCCGCCGGGAACACGTCGATGATGCGGTCGATGGTCTTGGCCGCACTCGACGTGTGCAGCGTGCCGAAGACCAGGTGGCCGGTTTCGGCGGCGGTCATCGCCAGACGGATGGTTTCCAGATCGCGCATCTCACCCACCAGGATGGCGTCCGGGTCTTCGCGCAGGGCCGAACGCAGGGCGTTGGCAAAGCTCAGCGTGTGCGGACCCACCTCCCGCTGGTTGATCAGGCACTTCTTGGATTCGTGCACGAATTCCACCGGGTCTTCCACCGTGAGGATGTGGCCGTACTCGGTTTCGTTCAGGTGGTTGACCATGCCCGCCAGGGTGGTGGACTTGCCCGAACCGGTGGGGCCCGTCACCAGCACCAGGCCGCGCGGGCGCAGGGCGAGGTCGGCAAAGATCTTGGGCGCGTTGAGCTGCTCCAGCGTGAGGATCTTGCTGGGAATGGTCCGGAACACCGCACCGGCACCGCGGTTGTGGTTGAACGCGTTGACGCGGAAGCGGGCCAGGCCTTCGATCTCGAACGAGAAGTCACATTCCAGGAACTCCTCGTACTGCTTGCGCTGGCTGTCGTTCATGATGTCGTACACCATGCCGTGAACCTGCTTGTGGTCCAGGGGTTCGACGTTGATCCGGCGCACGTCGCCATGCACCCGTATCATGGGTGGCAGCCCGGCCGAGAGGTGGAGGTCCGACGCCTTGTTCTTGACGCTGAAGGCCAGCAGTTGGGTGATGTCCATCCCGGTGTGTTCCGTGCTGAGGTGAAGTGACGACGGATTATGACGACCATTGAAGCCAATCTCCAAGGGGTGAAAGACCGCATTGCGACGGCTTGCGAGCGCGTCGGCCGCGGCGCGGGATCGGTCCGGCTGCTGGCGGTGTCCAAGACTTTTGACGTGGATGCCGTTCGTCAGGCCGTGGCTGCCGGCCAGCGTGCATTTGGCGAAAACTATGTGCAGGAAGGCGTCGAAAAGGCCCTGTCGCTCAAAGCGCTGGGTTTCGACGATGGGGTGGAGTGGCACTGCATCGGACCGTTGCAAAGCAACAAATCCCGGCCGGTGGCGGAGCATTTCGACTGGGTGCAGTCCGTCGACCGGCTCAAGATTGCCGAGCGGCTGAGCGCTCAGCGGCCTCCGGGCATGGCGCCGCTGCAGGTGTGTCTGCAGGTGAATGTGGACGGGGGAGTCAGCAAGGCGGGCGTGAGTCCGCAGGAGTTGCCTGCGCTGGCAGAAGCAGTGGCCGCCTTGCCCAACCTGCAATTGCGCGGCCTGATGAGCGTGCCCGACCCGGTGGAAGGTTTTGAGGCTCAGCGCGCCGTGTTCCTGCGGGTGAAGGCCCTGTACGATGAGCTGAACGCACGAGGCCATGCGCTGGACACCTTGTCCATGGGCATGAGCGACGATCTGGATGCTGCGGTGGCTGCCGGCTCCACCCTGGTGCGCGTGGGCCGCGCCATCTT
>JALORL010000282.1 GCA_025458915.1 Hydrogenophaga sp. | reverse complement strand
CATGATGCGGCGCGAAGGCATCCGGTGGCTGTCCACCACCACGAAATCGATCGAAGAGATCGCCACCACCATCCTGCAGGAGATCCGGCCAGAGCGGCTGGAGTATTGACTCCCCCTGCGCCATTCACGCGACTTGTCCCAGGGCGTGCCATACTCCCAGGCCTCGCGAGGCCGGTTCCTCGGGTGCCCTGCGAGACGGCTCTTCTTCTCGTCCCAACTGGTGGGAAACCTGAACTCCCGCCGCGTGCGGGAGACGTTCAGCTGCCTTGCTTCTTCTTGGCCGGGCCCAATCCGTGCGCCTGGCGGCCCAGGGCGAACGAAGCCAGCAACTTGCACCACAGCGTGATGCCGGCGGCAGCGATCCAGTCTTCCGACGCCAACGCCTGGAAGCCCAGCACGGCCACCAGCACCCCGACCAGAACGACCCCGCCGACGAGGTTGATCACCATCTCGTAGGGCGCGTACTTCTCTGCGTTGGGGGGCGGCATGCCGCGCTTGAGCGCCACTTCGGAAAAGTCCCTTTTCACGAGGATGCGGTACGCACGGCGCAACCAGAAGAACGACACAGGCAGCAGCGCCAGCAGAAAGATCCAGTTGAAGATGATGACACTGGGCAAGGGCATGCGTGGGGTCCTGGGCGTTCACCGGCCGTTCTGGCCTGTCGGGGATTCGAAACAAGGGATCAGGTTCTGCTCAGGCTTGCCCGCAGGGGCACCACAAGCCTGGGCACAACCCGCCGGCGCCGGGGGAACACCGTGGCCGGGCCAGAGCCCGGCACCCGATTGTGCCCGCGAGATGCCGGACGAAAAAAGCCCCGCCGGCGCACCGGCAGGGCCTTGTGGCTTCCGGCAGTGAATCGCTTCACCGCCGGAGGCATCAGCCTCAGTGGCCGCCGCTGGCCATGCCAGCGCCCTTGGGCACGCGCACCGACTCCACCAGCTCCTGGATGTGCTTCGGAGCAGGCGCGGTCATCTTGTTCACCAGGAACGCCACACCGAAGTTCACCAGTGCACCCACGGTACCGAAGGCTTCCGGTGTGATGGTGAAGAAGCCGTTCACGCCGCCCACCATGTTCACGAACGAGGTGCCCGGGATGAAGAAGATGCCCTTGTGTGCGAACACATAGAACAGCGTCACGGCCAGGCCCGCCAGCATGCCGGCGATGGCGCCCTTGTCGCTCATCGTGCGGCTGAAGATGCCCATCATCAACGCAGGGAAGATGGTGGACGCCGCAATACCGAAGGCCAAGGCCACGGTTCCCGCAGCGAATCCTGGCGGGTTCAGGCCCAGCCAGCCCGCCACGAAGATGGCCACTGCCATGGCAATCTTGCCTGCCAGCAGCTCGTTCTTCTCGCTGATGTTCGGGTTGATGGCACCCTTGATCAGGTCGTGGGAAATCGCCGACGAAATCGCCAGCAGCAGACCGGCAGCGGTGGACAGCGCAGCGGCCAGACCACCCGCAGCCACCAGGGCAATCACCCAGTTGGGCAGCAGCGCGATTTCCGGGTTGGCCAGCACGATGATGTCGGCATTCACGGTCAACTCGTTGCCCTTCCAGCCGGCCGCTTCGGCCTTGCCTTTGGCGACTTCGTTGTTGGTCTTGTCGTTGTAGTACTGGATGCGGCCGTCGCCGTTCTTGTCTTCCCACTTCAGCAGACCGGTGCGCTCCCAGCGCTTCATCCACTCCGGACGCTGGTCGTACACCAGGCTGGACTCGGTGGCGTACAGGTCGCCGTTGGCCTTCACCGCATCGGGGCTGACCACCAGATTGCCGCTGGCATCGCTCACCAGACCCACGGCGCTGTTGACGGTGCCGTGCAGGTTGAACTTGGCCATCGCACCCACGGCCGGGGCCGTGGTGTACAGCAGGGCAATGAACACCAGCGCCCAGCCGGCCGACGAGCGGGCGTCAGCAACCTTCGGCACGGTGAAGAAGCGCACGATCACGTGGGGCAGGCCAGCCGTACCGATCATGAGGGAGATCGTGTAGAACAGCATGTTCAGCGTGGAGCCGGCTGCGGTGGTGGTGTACTGGCCAAAACCGAGGTCGGTCACCACCTGGTCCAGCTTGGTCAGCAAGGACACGTCGGTGCCCGCGATGGCAGAACCCAGGCCCAACTGCGGCAGGAAGTTGCCGGTCAGGTTCAGCGAGATGAAGAAGGCCGGCACCAGGTAGGCAATGATCAGCACGATGTACTGGGCCACCTGCGTGTAGGTGATGCCCTTCATGCCGCCGAACACGGCATAGGCAAACACGATGGCCATGCCGATGTAGATGCCTTGCGAACTCGACACGCCCAGAAAGCGTGCGAAGGTCACGCCCACGCCGGTCATCTGGCCAATGATGTAGGTGAGCGAGGCCACCAGCAGGCAGAGCACCGCCACGTTGCGCGCCGATTTGGAGTAGAACCGGTCGCCGATGAATTCCGGCACGGTGAACTTGCCGAATTTGCGCAGGTATGGCGCCAGCAGCATGGCCAGCAGCACGTAGCCGCCGGTCCAGCCCATGAGGAACACGGCACCGCCGTAGCCCATGTTGGAGATCAGGCCAGCCATCGAAATGAACGAAGCTGCCGACATCCAGTCGGCCGCGGTGGCCATGCCGTTGGTCACGGGGTGCACGCCACCGCCAGCCACATAAAAGTCGGAGGTGCTGCCAGCGCGGGCCCACACGGCGATGCCGATGTAGATCGCGAAAGTGAAGCCCACCACCACATAGGTCAGGGTTTGAAGATCCATGATGTGTCCTTGTTGATCCGTCGATCAGTCTTCCTGCATGCCGAACTTGCGGTCGATCTTGCCCATCTGGCGCGCGTACCAGAAGATCAACGCGATGAACACGTAGATCGAACCTTGTTGCGCAAACCAGAAACCCAGCGGGTAACCACCAACGCTGAAGTTGTTGAGCACAGGCGCGAACAGAATGCCCGCCCCGTACGACACCAGGGCCCAGATGACCAACACCTTGGTCAGCAGTCCCAGCGTGGCAGACCAGTAGGCCTTCGCGTTGCTATCGCTATTCATGAAAGTCATCTCCTCTAAGTGGATGCACTGGCGGTTG
>JALORL010000281.1 GCA_025458915.1 Hydrogenophaga sp. | reverse complement strand
TTCTCGCCCTGCGGGCTTCGGTCTTCTTCTGACGGCTTGTTGCGGGTGAATGCCATGGCGCTTCGCCAGCGGGCTGCTTCTGCCGTTTCATTTGTTTCGGGGAGGTTGATGTGAACGCTGCATCCCTTTCGCCGCAGGGTCTGGCGATTGACCCGAATGCGCTGAACAAGCTGAAGTACAGCAGTGGAGCCGATGGCGCCAAGACGGACAAGGCGGCGCTGAAGGAAGCGGCCAAGCAGTTCGAGTCGCTGTTCATGCGCGAACTCATCAAGAGCATGCGCGAGGCCACGCAGAAGTCGGGTCTGCTGGACGGATCCGGCAGCGACCTCGGCACCGACCTGCTCGACCAGCAACTGTCGGTGCAGCTATCCGGCCTGCCGGGTGGGTTGTCGGAGGCCATCGAGCGGCAGCTCAGCCGCCAGGTCACGCCCGGCCCGGTGCAGGACAAGGCTGCCACTGCCGCCGAGGCCAGCGAGGCGCTGCCCGCGGTGTCCGCGCCGAGCACCCTGGGTCGCCAGAGCGCCGGCCCGCGCGCTGCAAGTTTCGTGCAGCAGCACAGCGACGCGGCCGCGGCGGTATCGCGCGAATCCGGCATTCCCGCCAGCTTCATGATCGGCCAGGCCGGGCACGAAACCGGCTGGGGCAAGAGCGAGATCAAACACGCCGACGGCTCACCGTCGTTCAACCTGTTCGGCATCAAGGCCACGGGCGGCTGGAAGGGCAAGGTGGCGGAAATCACCACCACCGAGTACATCAACGGCGAACCGCGCAAGGTCACCGCCAAGTTCCGCGCCTACGACTCATACGCCGATTCGTTCCGCGACTACGCCCGCTTGATCGGCCAGAGCCCGCGTTACCAGGAGGTCATGGGCCAGCTCGACTCGGTGCAGGGTTTTGCCGCCGGGTTGCAGCAGGCCGGCTATGCCACCGACCCGCAGTATGCGAACAAACTCAGCCGCGCCATCAACATGACTTTGGCTTTGCAAAGGGCGCAGGCATGAACCCCTTCATCGCGTCCCACACCCTTCCTGTCTGGGCCCTTTCCTGCCTGTCCGGTGCTGCGGCATCGCCGTTGCTGAAAGGTTTTCGGCACACCATCGGCAGAACTTTAGGGGTCTTCGCCGGCCACGCACCGCAGCAGGAGTTCCCATGGGAGCGTTGAACATTGGCGCGAACGCGCTCAACACCAACCTGGCAGCCCTGAAGGTCATTGGCCACAACATCGCCAACGTCAACACCGAAGGCTATTCGCGCCAGAACGTGCAGCTGGAGACGGCGGGCTACCAGAAGTTCGGCAACGGCTACTTCGGCAAGGGTGTGCAGATTGCCACGGTGGAGCGTTCGCACGATGCCTACCTCACCCGCGAAGCGCAGATCACCGCCTCGGTCGCCGCAGCGGATGCCATCCGTTTTTCGCGCCTGCAGCAGGTGGAAAGTGTGTTCCCGCTTGGCGAGGGCGGCCTCGGTTCCGCGCTGAACAGCATGCTCAACGCCTGGGGCGACGTGAGTTCTTCGCCATCCAACCTCACGGCGCGCACCGTGGTGATTGCGCGTGCGGAAGAATTCGCCAGCCGGTTGCGCAACACCGCCGGCCAGCTCGACTCCCTGCGCAACACCACCTACCAGCAGATCGAGGGTGCCGTGGAGGTGGTCAACCGCCTGGCCAGCGATCTGGCCACGGTGAACCAGCGCATCATCGAAACCCAGGGCGGTTCCCACACGCCCAACGACCTGTTCGACCAGCGCGACCAGCTGGTGCGCGACCTCAGCCAGTACATCCAGACCAGCATCGTTCCTGGCGAGGGCGGCAGCATCAACGTGTTCGTGGGCGGCAGCCAGCCGCTCGTGCTGGGCCAGAACGCGCAGCGCCTGGCGGTGGGCCGCGACAGTGCCGACCCTTCGCGGGCCCAGATCCTGTTCACGCAGGCCGGCATGAGTTCCCCCATCGCCGACGCCAGCCTGGGCGGTGGCGAGGTGGCTGGTCTGGTGCGCTTTCTCAACACCGACCTCAACGCGGTGGAGAACCAGCTGGGCCGGCTTGCCCAGTCGGTGGCCAGCTCGGTCAACAGCCAGCATGTGCTGGGCGTGGACCTGCAGGGCAACCCGGGGGCCAATTTTTTCGTTCCACCGGCCAGCGCCACCGCGCAGGGTGCCAGCACCAACACCGGCACCGCACAGATCAGCACCAGCGTGAGCGATCCCACCGCGCTCATGGCCTCCGACTACGACATCCGCTTCGAAGCAGGCGGCGTGAACATCATTCGCCTGTCCGACAACACCAGCACCGTGGTGCCCAGCCTGCCCGCTGAAATCGACGGCCTGAACTTCAACCTGGATGCCGGTGCGGGTGCCGTTGGCGACCGCTTCACCATCCGGCCATTCGCCGCCGTGGCGCGCAACATCCAGCTCGCCATCGGCTCGCCCGACCGCGTCGCGGCCGCCAGCCCGGTGCAGGTGGTTCCCACCCTGGGCAACAGCACGGGCCTGGCCATCGAAGGCCTGTACGCGGTGTCGCCCTCGGCCAACCTCACCGACACGGTGTCGCTGAGCTTCCAGGCCGACGGCACCTTCACCATTACCGGTCCGCAAGACCCGGCCAACCCGCCGCCCGACAACGTGGGTCCGCCGCCCAGCTACAACTTCCGCCCCGGTGTTCCCATCGAACTCAACGGCTGGAGCCTCACATTGCGGGGCACCCCTGTGGCGGGTGACAGCTTCACGGTCAGCGCGGCACCTGCCAGTTCCATTGCGCAGAATGCCGGCAATGCCACGGGCGTGCTGGCCATGCGCGACCGTCCCACCTTTGAAGGCATTGCGCTGGCCGACGGCTACATCGCGCTGTTCTCCGAACTGGGGACCCAGGTGCAGGGCGCCAAATTCGCGTCGGAGTTTTCCGCCAACATTGCCCAGGGCGCAGAGACCGCCCGCACCAACGTGTCGGGCGTGAACCTGGACGAGGAGGCGGCCCGCCTGCTGCAGTACCAGCAGGCCTACCAGGCCTCGGCCAAGTTCCTGCAGGTGGCCCAGAGCACCTTCGACAGCCTGTTGCAGACCGTGGGCAGGT
>JALORL010000052.1 GCA_025458915.1 Hydrogenophaga sp. | reverse complement strand
CGCAACGCACCCTCAAATCCATCACCAAGGCGGTGGGAGTCGGCCTGCACAGTGGGCAGAGGGTCGAGCTCACCCTGCGGCCGGCCGCGCCCGACACCGGCATCGTGTTCCGGCGGGTCGACCTGCCCGAACCGGTGGACATCCCGGTCAGTGCCGAGTCCGTCACCGACACCCGCATGGCATCCACGATTTCGAACGGCGGCGCCAAGGTCCACACGGTCGAACACCTCATGAGCGCCTGTTCGGGCCTGGGTCTGGACAACCTGTATGTGGACATCACGGCGGAAGAGGTCCCGATCCTGGATGGTTCCTCGGCTTCGTTCGTCTACCTGCTGCAGAGCGCCGGCATCGTGATGCAGAACGCACCCAAGCGCTTCATTCGCGTGATCAAACCCGTGGAGGTTCGGGAAGGGGAGGGCCGAAGCGGCAAGTGGGCCCGGCTGGAGCCCTTCCATGGCTACAAGCTGCGCTTCGAAATCGAGTTCGACCACCCGGCGGTGACCTCCACCGGCCAGAGCTTCGAGTTCGACTTCAGCAGCGGCCGGTACACCCGCGAAATTGCCCGGGCCCGCACCTTCGGCTTCACCCGCGACGTGGAAATGATGCGTGCGCACGGACTGGCCCTGGGAGGTGGACTGGACAACGCCATCGTCATGGACGACGTCAAAGTGCTCAACGCAGATGGCCTGCGTTATCAGGACGAGTTCGTGAAGCACAAGATCCTCGACGCCATTGGCGATCTGTACATTGTCGGCAAGCCGCTGTTGGCCGCCTACAGCGCCTTCCGCAGCGGCCACGCCATGAACAACCTGCTGCTGCGCGAACTGCTTAAGCAGCCCGACGCCTACGAGATCGTGAGCTTCGAGCGCGACCGCGAAGCCCCCACCGGTTTCGCCCAGCTCGCCCCCGCGTGGTGAGCCGCTGCAGCGGCCTGCACCGCACCGTGCCATGCTGATTTTCCGCGCTGCCGTCTTCTTCCTGCTGATCGCCGCCGGCTTGTGCTTTGCCTTCTACATCGGCACCGGCCAGCCCAGGTACAAGCAGTGGGGCCTGATCATCCTCAAATGGACCGTGATTGCGGCGCTGGGCTTCTTCGGCGTGCTGATCCTCGAACGCCTGTTCTAGGAGGCCCCTCCGCGCCGCAGGCGGCGCGGGGAGGTTCAGTAACTCCTGCCATCCCGATACGCGCCATGGGTTCGCGCCTGCAGCGGCGACACCTTGTTGATGGCCTGCACTGTGCGGCTGACCTGCGCATGGGTGATGGCCAGGCCCAGCGCATCGGCCGCGTCCTTGCCAGGCAGGCCAGGCAGGTTCAGCAGGCGCTTCACCATTTCCTGCACCTGCGGTTTGGCCGCCTTGCCATAGCCCACCACCGCCTTCTTGAGCTGCAGGGCGGTGTATTCGGCCACCGGCAGGTGGTTGGCCACCAGGGCAGTCAGGCAGGCGCCACGCGCCTGGCCCAGCAGCAGCGTGGCCTGCGGGTTCACGTTCACGAACACGATTTCACAGGCCGATACCTGCGGCTGGTAACGCGCCACCACCTCCGTGATGCCGTCGAACAGCACCTTCAGCCGCTCGGGCAGCAGGGCACCATCCTTCGGACTGGTCTGGATGGTGCCACTGGCAACGTAATGCAGCTTGGGGCCGTCGGTGTCAATGACGCCAAAGCCGGTGCACTGCAGGCCGGGATCAATGCCGAGAATGCGCATGGTGGTACCGGAGCGGCCTCAGAGATCGAAGGTCCAGCGGACCGAATGGAAGAACACCGGTGCTGCGAAGCACAGCGCATCGACCCGGTCCAGCAGGCCACTGGCGCCGGTGACCGATCGACCTGCCGAGCCCCAGTGGGTCACCCCGCGGTCGCGCTTGATGGCCTTCATGACCAGATGCCCCAGCGAACCCGCCGCACAGGCCACCAGGGCCATGCCCATGGCCGCCAGCGGCTTGAACGGCGTGAAGCCGGCCAGGGCTGCCCCCAGCAGTCCGCCGGCCAGCAACCCGATGCCCCAGCTGCTCCAGCGGAAAGTTTCGCTGATGGCGGGGGCCACGGCGGTGCCTTGGCGGCGGGCGGCAATGTGCTGCACCAGCATGCAGGTCTGCACCACCAGCACCAGGAACAGCACCAGAAAGGCGTTGCGGCCCTCGAAGCGCGGAAAGTCCAGCAGCATCAGCGCCGGCACATGGCTCATGCCGTAGACGCACACCATGATGCCCCACTGCAGCTTGGCATTGCGCTCCAGAAAGCGTTCCGGGTCGTTGCCCAACGCGCTGACCACAGGAATGGCCAGGAACACATACACCGGCACGAACACGGTGAACAGGTTGAAGTGTTCCGTCCACACCAGCCCGTACTGCACCGGCAGCACGATGAAGAAGGCCAGCACCAGGCTGCGGTGATCGCCCCGGCGGGTCGGCGACAGGCTGATGAACTCGCGCAGGATCAGAAACGACACCAGACCGAACAGCACGATGGCCACACCATCACCCGCTGCCCAGGCGACCCAGAACACCAGCATCATCAGCCAGGAACTGCGCAGCAGTGCCCGGTCGTCGCGCTGGGTGAACAGGCGGTCGACATTCATGGAGGGGCTGGCCCGGCGTTCGCGCAGCGACAGCAACAGGGTCACCGCACTGGCCAGCGCCAGCAAACCGAACAGCACCACAAACAGCAGGCTGACCTGCTGCTGCGGTGTGAGGCTGCGCAGGAAGCTGCCCATCAGACCTCCCGCAGCGCTATCACGGCTGCCCTTGCGCGGGTGAGGAAAGCGCTGCGGTCCTCGCCGGCTTCGACCTTCATCGGTTCACCGAAAGTCACCGAGCACAGCACGGGCACCGGTACCACCTCGCCCTTGGGCATGACGCGCTGCACGTTGTGGATCCAGGCGGGCACCAGCACAACGTCTGGAAACCGCAACGCCAGGTTGTAGATGCCGGACTTGAAAGGCTGAGGATCTTCGGCAAAGCCGCGCGTGCCTTCGGGAAACAGGATCAGCGAATCGCCACTCTCCAGCGCCTGGATGAGCGGTTGCAGCGGGTCCTCGTCGCCCTTGCGCTCGCGTTCCACGTACACCGCGTTGAACACTTCCGTGGTGATCCAGCGCTTGAAACCGGAGCTGGTCCAGTAGTCCTTGGCGGCGATTGGTCGGGTGATGCTGCGCAGTTCCTGGGGCAACGCCGCCCAGATCAGCACCAGGTCGGCGTGGCTCTGGTGGTTGGCGAAATAGATGCGCTGCTCCGCCTTCGGCGGACACCCGTGCCAGCGCGCCTGGGCTCCGGTGAGCAGGCGTACCAGGCCCAGCAGGAACAGGCTCATGGCCCCGGCGGCTAGCCTCATGGAATGCGCACCGCGCCCATGCGGGCCACGATGGTGGAGGTACGACCCGCCAGGTAAGCGGAACCCTGCCGGGTTTCGAAGAACTTCGGCGATGGCAGCATCACGGCCAGGCGGGCGGCTTCGCGGGCGCTCAGACGGCTGGCGGGCTTCTTGAAATAGCGCTGCGCCGCTGCCTCGGCACCAAACACCCCTTCGCCCCATTCCACGCTGTTGAGGTAAATTTCCAGAATGCGCTCCTTGCTCAACACCGCCTCCAGCATGAGCGTGAGCACCAGCTCCTGGCCCTTGCGCAGCATCTGCCGTTCCCCCGAGAGCAGCAGGTTCTTCGCCAGTTGCTGCGTGATGGTCGAGCCGCCCACCACGCGGGGCGGACGGGACGAGGGCGACTGGCGCCGCTCCGCCTGCGCCTGGCGCCGCAGGTTCTTTTGCCAGGCCGACTCGATCGCGGCCCAGTCCACGCCGCCATGGTCCAGAAACCCGGCGTCCTCCGACGCAATCACGGCGCGCTTCAGGTTCGGGCTGATCTGATCGGCCGGTACCCAGCGGTGCGACCAACGCCAGTCCTTCCTGTCGTCCGTGAGACTGGCGGCGCCGATGCGCCATGCTTCCGAACGCATGAAGGCGGTGCTGTGCGGGTCCACCACCAACATCAGCGCAATGCGCAGCAGAAAAAATATCTGGAGCGCGACACCTGCCATGAGCAGCCAGAACAGCCAGCGCAGTACCGACTTCAAGGCCTGGTCCTCACTGGCCCGACAACTGTGTTCTCAGTGTCTCGTCCCGCGTGAAACGGAACCGCGACACCACCACGATCTGATCGGCCTGCCGGCGCATGGCGTCGTTGAAGCGTCCGAAGCTCAGGCTGCGCACGATGGCCTCGGCCCGGCGGTCCAGCGTGCTGGTGCCCGAACCCTGGACCACCTCGGTGGCCAACACGTCGCCGGTGTGGTTCACTGTGATGACCATGGTCAGTTCGCCATACAGCTTGCGACCGTTGACCACGGGAAAGTTGCTGGTGCCACGGTCTTCGATCTTGCGGCGCAGCTCGTCGTAGTAAATGGCATACACCTCCTCCCGCGTGGCCGGGCTGATGTAACGCTTCTTCGGCCGGGCGTTTTCTTCCTGGATACGCTTCTCGATTTCGGCCAGGATCTTCACCAGCGCGCGCCGCTTCTGCTCGCGCTCGATCGATTCCTGGCTGGTGTTGACCGCCTGCAGGTCGGGGGGGGGCAGGTTCGCGAGCTGCTGCCGCACCTGGGCGAGCAGCTGGTTCTGCTGCTGCTTGAGTGCCTCGATGCGGCGTTCGTCGTCCTCCACGTTGTCACCGATGCGGGCCACGGCGGAAGGTGGCAGCGGCGAGGTGGCGCGACCGCGCTCGGCCTCGCCACCACCCGCCAGTGAGGCCTGGGCAATGGCGGTGGCCTTGTCGGGGCGCTCGTCGCTGCGGGCGTTGACGAGGATCACCTCCAGCGGGGTGTCCTGGAACACGCGGTTGAAGCCCTCGGGGTCCACGAACCGCACCGTCAGCAGCGCGGCGTGGAAGGCCAGCGAGATACCCAGCGCCAGTTGCAGGGTGCTGAGCTGCTTGATGAACGTCAACGCAGTTTTCACCGGTCCATTATCCCCAAGCTGTGCTACGCGCGTTCAGTTCCCGCCGGGTTCCTGTGGCGTGCCCGCCGTCTCGGTGTCGGACTCGGCATCTTCCACGCTGATGGCCAGCGACAGCGGTGCCGCCAGTCCCTCGTCGTCGCCATCGGACTCGTCGCTGGCAGCATCGTCCACGGCATCCACCGGCAGGTCCAGGCGCTCGATCACGGTGCCCGACACGTCCAGCGACATTTCGTCGATTTCGCCCAGCCTTACGCGCACATGGGCACCGCGCGGCAGCGCCTCGGCACCCATGACTGGCAGCACCAGCGGCAGCTCGTCGGCCCGCACCAGGTTGTCGCGCACCAGCGTGGCCGTCAGCTCGGACATGGCGTTCTGCTGCAGGTATTTCAACGTCCAGTAACGCTCCATGCCATTCTGGAAACCGTTGTAGGCGGTGTAGGCCGCGTCGAAGCCACTGATGATCGAAAACAGGCTGGCGTCCTTGGGCTTGAACGGTGCAACCAGGGCGGCCGTGCGGCCATGGCGGGCGCAGGCAATGATTTGCCACTGGTTCACCAGGTCCACATAACGGCGCAGCGGCGACGTGCTCCAGGCGTAGCTCTTGACGCCGATGCCCGCGTGCGGCTGGGCCTTGGTGCCCATGCGCACCTTGACGCCGGGTTGCAGGCTCGCCTGGCTGCGGTAGATGCCGGGCACACCGCATTCGGCCAGCCACTGGCCCCAGGTGCTGTTGGCCAGAATCATGGCCTCGGCCACCATGAGGTCCAGCGGCGCGCCCCGCTTGCGGGTGCCTATGCGAACCGTTTCGTCGCCTTTCGGACCATCGTCGCCCACGCCTTCCAGCCGGAAGGTGTAGTCGGGGCGGTTGAACGTCTCGGGCTTGCCGCGCACCACCTCGCGCTGGCTCTTCAGATGCCGGGCCAGCCGGTGCAGGAAGCTCAGCGTGGGTTGCAACGCAGCGATGTCCGCCGGCACGGGGCTGGATGCCCCTTCGCCCGCCAGCCAGGCTTCGGTGATCACATCGTCGAGCTGGTCGTGGCGCAGGTTCTGGGCGATGGGAACGCGCTCCAGTGCCGTGCGGCTGTCGCGGATCTCCAGGGAGGCCTCGTCCAGGGTGACATACAGCGATACCGCCGGGCAGGGCCGGCCCGCCATCAGCGTGTAGGTTTGCACCACGTCATCGGGCAGCATGGTGATCTTGTGGCCTGGCATGTACACCGTGGACAAGCGGGTGCGGGCCACCTGGTCGATGGCGCTGTCCGGCTGGACGGCCAGGCCCGGCGCCGCGATGTGGATGCCCAGCACCACCGTGCCGCTGCCCAGGCCCTGCACCGACAGGGCGTCGTCGATTTCGGTGGTGTGCGAATCGTCGATGGAAAACGCCTGTACCGGCGCCAGCGGCAAGTCTTCGGCAATTTCCGGTGCCTGCAGGGCAGGAAATCCGGTGCCTTTGGGGAACTGGTCGAACAGGAAGCGCTGCCAGTGGAACTGGTAGGCACTTTCAATCGCTCCCGCCCGGCTCAGCAGGGCAAGTGGTGCGGTCTGTGTGCTGCGCGCCGCTTCCACCACCGCCTTGTACTCGGCGGCGTTCTTGTCGGGCTTGAACAGGATCTTGTAGAGCTGCTGACGCACCGGCTCCGGGCAATGGCCCGCTGCCAGTTCGCCCGCCCAGGCCTCGATCTGCTCCTGGACCTGTCGCTTCTTCTCAATGGCGGCCAGCGCCTGGGCCAGAATTTCCGGCGGCGCCTTCCTGTAGCGCCCCTTGCCGGCGCGACGGAAGTAATGCGGCGCGCCCTGCAGGCACAGCAGCGCCGCCACCTGTTCGGTCGCGCTGGCGCCGGTGCTGAAATACTCTCTGGCCAGATCGGCAAAACCGAACTCGTCTTCCGGGGCAAATTCGTAGGCGAGCTCCAGCTCCATGCTGGCGCACAGGGACTGGGCCAACTGCATCAGTTCAGAGGGAGAGGGTTTGTCGAACCGCAGGAGGGCGTTGGCCGCCTTGACCTTGACCCGTTTGCCGGAATCCATCTCCACCTGCAGGGAACTCTCGGCTTCGGACAGGAGGCGGCCGGTCAGCAGTTTGCCGGCATCGTCGAACAGGATGTGCATCGCGGGATTGTCCCATGCCCCCAGGGGCAGCAACCCCGCCTGGCCCGTTCAGCCGGTGTGCAGGTTCAGGAAATGGAAGAGGGTGTCGATGTGCTGGTCGAAATCGCTGATCGCGTGGTCGCCACCCTCCAGCAACCGGATGTCGCCACTGGCACAGAACGCCTGCATCTCCCGCCAGTCCAGCACCTCGTCGCCCTTGGCCACCAGGGCCCAGAGCGCCGGATTCTCTGCAGCGGGAAGGGAGGCCAGGCGGGCAATGTCGGCCTCGATCTGCTCCAGCTGTGCGATGTAGGCCGGTTGGAAGAAGAAGCGTTCTTCCGGGTTCTGCCAGGTGGTCTGCTCGCCGATGTGGCGCGCCAGGTCGCGCGCCGGGTGCACCGCCGGGTTGAGCAAGGCCGTCCTGCAGCGCTGCTGCAGACCGTACCAGCGGGCATAAAAGCCCCCCAACGACGATCCCACAACCGCCACGCCCCGCTGCGGCCAGTGGGCGGTGCCCTGCACCACCAGGTCCAGCGCCTCGCGCGGGGACGGCGGCAGCTGCGGGCACCACCATGTAACGTCGGGGTGCTGCGCCTGCACCCGCGCTGCCACCTGGGTGGCTTTCATCGATCGGGGCGACGAACGAAAACCGTGCAGGTACAGAAGGTGGGTGGTGGAGGGCGGCGCGGCGTGCATGGTGGAAGGATAATCGGGCCCCATGGCTGTGGTCATCGAAAAACCTTCTCTGCTGCAGCGCGTGGCGCCGATCTTCCAGGGCTTCGACCTGCCGCTGGTCGTCGCCGTGCTGCTCATGGCCACCGTGGGCCTGCTCACCATGTACTCGGTCGGGTTCGACCACGGTGAACGTTTCTCGGCCCATGCCCGCAACATGCTGATCGCAGTGGCCGTGCTGTTCGTTGTGGCCCAGGTGCCGCCGCAGCGCCTCATGGCGCTGGCGCTGCCGCTGTACCTGGTCACCGTGCTGCTGCTGTTCGGGGTGGAGTTCTTCGGCATTGCGCGCAAGGGCGCGCAACGCTGGCTCAATGTGGTCATCGTCATCCAGCCCAGCGAGCTCATGAAAATCGCCATGCCCCTCATGCTGGCCTGGTGGTTCCAGCGCCGCGAAGGGCAGCTCAAGCCGGTCGACTTCCTCGTCGCCTTCGTGTTGCTCGGCGTGCCGGCAACGCTCATCCTGAAACAGCCCGACCTCGGCACCACGCTGCTGGTCGTGGCCTCGGGCCTGTTCGTGATCTTTTTTGCCGGCCTGAGCTGGAAGCTGATCCTGCCGCCGGTGCTGCTGGCGGTGGCGGGCATCGTCACGCTGATCCTGATGGAAGAGCAATGGTGCGCGCCAGGCGTGGACTGGAAGGTGCTGCGGGAATACCAGCGCATCCGTGTGTGTACGTTGCTAGACCCGTTCCAGGATCCGCTGGGCAAGGGGTTTCACATCATCCAGGGCATGATCGCCATCGGCTCGGGTGGCATCTGGGGCAAGGGCTTCATGCAGGGCACACAGACCCACCTCGAATTCATTCCCGAACGCACCACCGATTTCATCTACGCCGCCTTCTCCGAAGAGTTCGGCCTGATGGGCACGCTGGCGCTCATGAGCGGTTTCATCTTCCTGCTGATGCGGGGGCTGGTGATTGCGCTGGAAGCGCCCACCATGTTTTCCCGCCTGCTGGCCGGTGCGCTCACGCTCAACATCTTCGTGTATGCCTTCGTCAACATGGGCATGGTCAGCGGCATTCTGCCCGTCGTGGGCGTTCCGCTGCCGTTCATCAGTTACGGTGGCACCGCCATGGTCACGCTGGGTGTGGGACTGGGCATGCTGATGTCGATCGCGCGCTCCCGGCGCCTCATGCAGACATGACTGGCACGAACGGTTCCCGGGTGCAGGTGGGTGTGATCGGCGCCGGCAACATGGGTGGTGCCATGGTGGCGCGCCTCGTGGCGCAGGGTTGGACCGTGGCGATTTGCGACATCGATCCTGAGCGCCAGCAGCAGGCGCTGCACGCCGGGGCGGAACCGAAACCGTCGCCGCGCGCCGTTGCGCAGTCGCTCGCGCCCGATGCGGTGCTCATCGTGTGCGTGGTCGACGCCGTGCAGTCCACCGACGTGCTGTTCGGCGAAGCGGGGGCGGCGCGCGCGCTGGGCGTTGGCCAGGCGGTGATGCTGTGCCCCACCCTGGCCCCCGAAGAGGTGGAAGCGCTGGCCTTGCGCCTGCAAGCCCTGGGCATCGGTTGTCTGGATGCACCCATGTCGGGCGGGCCGTTGCGGGCCCGCGAGGGCACCATGAGCCTGATGCTCGCCGGACCGGCAGCGCTGCAGGCCCGGCACCAGCCGCTGCTGGACACGCTGGCGTCGCGCGTGTTCCGGGTGGGCGAACGCCTGGGGGACGCCGCACGCACCAAGCTGGTCAACAACCTGCTGGCGGGCATCAATCTGGTGGGCGCTGCCGAGGCGCTGGCGCTGGCGCGCCACCTGGGGCTGGACCCCGCCTTCACGCTGGATGTGATCGAGCAGTCCAGCGGCCAGAGCTGGATCGGCTCCGACCGCATGCGCCGCGCGATCGGTGGCGACTTCGCCCCCCGGGCCCACGTCACGCTGCTGGAAAAGGACACCCGTCTGGCCACGCAGATGGCCCATGCGGCTGGCTTCGAAGGCCCGCTGGGGGCCAGGGCAGCCGAAGTGTTCCAGCAGGCGCACCGGGCCGGGCTGGAACATCTCGACGACGCCGTGCTCTACGAGTTGCTGCAGCGGTTGCCGCCTGGCGGCCAGTACTGAGTCCCGCCGGGGCGGCCTACCCGCCCCAAGACCCTGCCGCTGGTGCGCACCAGCGGTCCTCCCTACAATGAAACCATGATTGCACGCGAACCCACCCTTGCCCGTCTGGCCACCGCCGAGAGCGCCTTGCTGGCGCCCTTTGGCCTGACGCCCTCCCACCTGCAGCGCGCTTTGGGCGAGATCATGTCCCACGGCGTCGACGACGCCGACCTGTATTTCCAGACCACGCGCAACGAGGGATGGAGTCTGGAGGAAGGCATCGTCAAGACCGGCAGCTTCAGCATCGACCAGGGCGTGGGGGTGCGCGCCGTCAGCGGCGAGAAGACCGCCTTTGCGTACTCCGACGACCTGTCCTGGGCCTCCCTGCTGGACGCGGCCCACACGGTCCGGTCCATCTCTGCGCAAGGTCAGGGCCGCAAGGTTCGGGTGCCGGCGGTGAAGGTGGCAAAGTCCCGCTCGCTGTATCCCGGGGTCGACCCCATTGGCACCATGGACAGCAACCAGAAGGTGGCGTTGCTGGAAAAAGTGGAGCGCCTGGCCAAGGCCAAGGACCCGCGGGTGGTGCAGGTCATGGCCGGACTGGCGGCCGAGCACGACATCGTTCTGGTGGCGCGGGCCGATGGCACCATGGCTGCTGACGTGCGCCCGCTGATCCGCCTGTCGGTGACCGTGATCGCCGAGCAGAAGGGCCGCCGCGAAATGGGATCGTCCGGCGGCGGTGGTCGCTTCGGGCTCGATTACTTCGACGACACCATGGTGCAGACCTATGTGGACGAAGCGGTGGCCAACGCCCTGACCAACCTGGAAGCCCGCCCTGCACCGGCTGGCGAAATGGTGGTGGTTCTGGGTTCGGGCTGGCCGGGCATCTTGCTGCACGAAGCGGTGGGCCACGGGCTTGAAGGCGACTTCAACCGCAAGGGCTCCAGCGCCTTTGCCGGCCGCATCGGCCAGCGCGTGGCCGCCAAGGGCGTCACCGTGCTGGACGACGGCACCATTGCCGACCGGCGTGGTTCACTCAACATCGATGACGAAGGCCATACCTCGCAGAAAAACGTGCTGATCGAGGACGGCATCCTGCGCGGCTACATCCAGGACGCCATGAACGCGCGCCTCATGGGGGTGAAGCCCACCGGCAATGGCCGCCGCGAGAGCTATGCGCACGTGCCCATGCCCCGCATGACCAATACCTACATGCTGGGAGGCGACAAATCCCCCGAGGAAATCGTGGCCAGCATCAAGAAGGGCTTGTATGCCACCAACTTCGGCGGTGGTCAGGTCGACATCACCTCCGGCAAGTTCGTGTTTTCCGCCAGCCAGGCGTACTGGGTGGAAAACGGACAGATCCAGTACCCCGTGAAAGGGGCCACGCTGGTGGGCAACGGCCCCGATGCCCTCACGCGCGTGAGCATGATCGGCAACGACATCGTGCCCGTGGGCGTGGGCCAACCCACGCTGCGCATCGACGGCCTGACCGTGGGTGGCACTGCTTGATGGAGTGCACCCCCCTGCGCCGCTGACGCGGCTTCCCCCCTCGCTGGCACGCCTTCGGCGTTTGGAGGAGGGACGGCATCTCAGGTCGGCAAAGCCGCCCCTTGCTGCCTCTTGATGGTGACACCTCGCGGCGACATCGGCCCCCGTGGTTAAGCAACGCGCTTCGCCTTTTTTGCCTTTTACTTTTGGTTCTCAGTCCCCGGCGGACGAGAGGCGAAGCTGTAAGCGCATCACCGAATCTCGATCAAACCGCCGGAGCGTCAAGCCCGGCGGTTTTTTTTTGCCCCCAGTCACCCCGTACTTTCCCACTTCAACCCGCTCAGGAGCCCTCGATGAATCCGCAAAACGCCACCCCCAGCGCCGATGCCTGGCATGCCCGTCCTGTCGACAAAACCAGCCAGACCGACGACGAACGCATCAAGGACATCACCGTGCTGCCTCCCCCCGAACACCTGATCCGCTTCTTTCCCATCGGCGGAACACCGGTGGAAGCCCTCATCAGCCAGACGCGCCGGCGCATCCACGACATCCTGCACGGTCAGGATGACCGGTTGCTGGTGGTCATCGGTCCATGCTCCATCCACGACCCGGCAGCCGCCATGGATTACGCCCGCCGACTGAAGCCGCTGCGCGACCAGTACGCCGACACGCTGGAGATCGTCATGCGGGTGTATTTCGAGAAGCCGCGCACGACCGTGGGCTGGAAGGGCCTGATCAACGATCCGTACCTGGACGAGAGCTTCCGCATCGACGAAGGGCTGCGCATGGCGCGCCAGTTGCTCATCGACATCAACAAGCTCGGTCTGCCCGCCGGCAGTGAGTTTCTTGACGTGATCTCGCCCCAGTACATTGGCGACCTGATTTCCTGGGGTGCCATCGGCGCGCGCACCACCGAAAGCCAGGTGCACCGCGAACTGGCTTCAGGCCTCTCGGCGCCCATTGGCTTCAAGAACGGCACCGACGGCAACATCAAGATTGCCACCGACGCCATCCAGGCGGCTGCCCGCGGCCACCATTTCCTGTCGGTGCACAAGAACGGTCAGGTGGCCATCGTGCAGACCAATGGCAACAAGGACTGTCACGTCATCCTGCGCGGTGGCAAGGCACCCAACTACGATGCCGCCAGCGTGGCTGCATCGGTCAAGGAGCTCGAATCCGCCAAGCTGCCCACCCGCCTGATGGTGGACTGCAGCCATGCCAACAGCAGCAAGCAGCACGAAAAGCAGCTCGACGTGGCGCGGGACATTGCCGGCCAGATCGCGTCTGGTTCGCAGCATGTGTTTGGCCTCATGGTCGAGAGCCACATCGAAGCCGGAGCGCAGAAATTCACCCCCGGCAAGGACAAGCTGGAGGCGCTGCGCTACGGGCAGAGCATTACCGATGCGTGCCTGGGCTGGGACGATTCCGTGCAGTTGCTGGATGTGCTGTCCCAAGCGGTTCAGGCCGCGCGCGCCCGGCATGGCTGATCCGGCACGGTCACGAACGGACTGGCTGTAGCCCGGCAGCGTTCGGCCACGGTAATTTCACCCGCTGGTCCCGATTGTTCGGTAGCGGTTCAGCCGGTATGCTTCGCTGGCGCGAGCGGTGCGGGATGCAATGGCAAGACGGACGCCAGCCTGCACGGCCCTGCCCCATGTGACAACCCAACTGCTGTGGAGGTACGCTTGGAACAGCCGACGCTTCGGCTTGGCTTGCTGGGATTTTCGGAGCCGGATACCGAAAGGTTGCAGGGCTGGGTGGCCCAGCAGCAGCCCGGCTGGCCGCAATGGACGGTGTTCGACCCGCATGGGGCGGATGCCTGGATGATCTGCGGGAATTCGGCCGAGGTGCTCGGGCGGGACGCCCTCGTGATCCGCCACCCGTTCGGTTCCGATCAGCGCCTCACCCTGAACCGGGCCGAAGTGGACCGGCCGCTCGCCTTCAGCACACCCTTGCCCGATGGCTTCGCATCCGGGGAGTTCTTTGATGCGGCCGATGAGGCCGGAGTGCGGCAGCGCCTGCAGCGGTTCGAAGCCTGGTTGCGGCCGTTGCGTACCCAGTTTGCCCTGGGGTCGTTGCTGGTGGACCGGATGCATGCATTCCCCCGGGGGGTGATCCGGCTCCTGTTGGACGACCGCTTGGTGGCTGTGATCGACATGGACCGGGCGCTGGTCGGGTTGCACACCCCCGCCCGACCGGTTGATTTGAACCAGGCGACCTGGGTGCCCGGCAAGGGGGCTGCCATCGACATTCCGGCTTCGTTCATGCGACTGTCCCTGCACCGGGTGATGTGGACTTTCGCCGTTCGCACGGCGCGCGATGTGCTACCTCCCCGTTACCGCGAGCGGGTCATCCACTTGCGCAGAGTGCCCCGGGTGCCTGCACGCTGGCTCGACGAACTTCACTTGCGCCTGATGCGTGAACTCATGGTGCGTCCTGCAACGCTGGACGAACTGGTGGTACGCCTGGCGATGCCGGGCCCGCTGCTCGAGCGCAGCGTGACGGAGCTGTATTTCGGTGGTGGCCTGACCACCGACCCGGACAGTGCGCGCCGAGCCGAACATGCTGCCCGCCGGGCTCTCATCGCCCTGCATTTCGACAGGAATTCGCCCGAAACCGCTGTGCAATCCCGACCCGACAGCTCCGATCTGGCCGCCCTTTCCAGCATGCTCCAGGATTCCAGACACTCCCCGTTGCGGCCCGTAGAGCCTGACCCCCGGAGTTCTGGCTTCGCCATGCTGCCGTACTGATGGCAGGCTGACCGCGCAGTGGGCACAATCCTGTCACCGACATATTCAGGAGTCTTGTCATGCGCAGCCAAGTGACCGTCATTTGGAGTCCGGGGGCTACCTACCTCCTGGATCTGGAAGAGGTGCAGCCCATGCCGCACGACCTGGCCCGCAGCTGGCTGGACGAGCAGTTCGGTTTTTTCGGTTGCGAGCCCATCCGCCCCACGGGCAAGGTTCTCACCGCCGACAAGATACTCTGCGTGGCACAGGCTGCGGGCGAGGAGCGGTTTCGCGATCCGGCCCACCGTCCATGGGCCATGGCATTTGCCCGTGCGGCGAGCGCGGCGCTGGGCAAGCCGGTGGTGGCGGTGGACGTTGGCGCGCAGGCGCTCGCCTATTGAGGGGCTGCGTGCGTCAGGCGGGTGTGTTCAGGCGCGCCTGCAGTTCGGTCAGCAGGCGCTGGTGAATGCCACCGAACCCGCCGTTGCTCATGCAGACAATGTGGTCGCCAGGCTGTGCTGCATCCACCACCTGTCTAACCAGATCATCGATGCTGGCAGCCACGCAGGCCCGCTGACCCATGGACTGCAGCACATGGGCGGCATCCCAGTCCAGTCCGCCCGCATGGCAGAAGGCCAGATCGGCAGGTTCCAGGCTCCAGGGCAACTGCGATTTGACGGTGCCCAGCTTCATCGTGTTGCTGCGGGGTTCGAACACTGCCAGGATGCGGGACTGCGTGGCCCTGCTGCCCGTGAGCCGGCGCCGGAGTCCGTCCAGCGTGGTACGGATTGCAGTGGGGTGGTGGGCGAAGTCGTCGTACACCGTGATGCTGCCCTCCAGCCGCCCGACAGTCCCCCGCACTTCCATGCGGCGGCGCACGCTGTCGAACCGGGTCAGTGCGCGGGCGGCGTCTGCCGGGGCCACACCCACATGTTCCGCTGCGGCGATGGCCGCAAGGGCATTGAGCTGGTTGTGCACCCCGCCCAGCGACCACTCCACCCGCGCCACGGGGTGTCCCCGGTGCAGAACGTCAAAGGCATGCGGTTCTCCACTGGCGGTGTAGTCGCTCACTGCCGACCCGAAGTTGCGCACCTCGCTCCAGTGGCCCATGTGCAGCACCCGGTCCAGGCTTTCTTCGAGACCGTTGACCACCAGCCGTCCGGTGGCGGGCACCGTGCGCACCAGGTGGTGAAACTGGCGCTCGATGGCGCCCAGGTTGTCGAAGATGTCGGCGTGATCGAACTCCAGGTTGTTCAGCACGGCCGTGCGCGGCCGGTAGTGCACGAACTTGCTGCGCTTGTCGAAGAACGCGGTGTCGTACTCGTCGGCCTCAATGACGAACAGGGGCCGTTGACCGGAGTTCGCCGGGTCGGCCGACGTGCCCAGGCGTGCAGACACACCGAAATTCATGGGAACGCCGCCGATCAGAAACCCGGGTGTGCGGCCGGCACATTCCAGGATCCAGGCCAGCATCGCGGTGGTGGTGGTTTTGCCATGGGTGCCAGCCACCGCGAGAACATGCCGACCCTGCAGCACATGCTCGGCCAGCCACTGGGGGCCACTGGTATAGGGGGCCCCACTGTCGAGAATGGCTTCCATCAGCGGGAACCTGGGCTCACCGCTGGACAGCCGGGCCCGGCTGACGACGTTGCCTACCACGTACATGTCCGGGTTCAGGGCCAGCTGTTCGGTGCCAAAGCCTTCGATCAGGTCGATGCCCAGCGCCTGCAGCTGATCGCTCATCGGCGGATACACCTGGCTGTCGCATCCGGTCACCCGGTGGCCCGCCTCCCGGGCCAAGGCGGCCAGGCCGCCCATGAACGTTCCGCAGATTCCCAGAATATGTATATGCATGCAGGGATTTTAGGCGGGCAGTGCTGTGGGGTCTGGAGGCCCGGACGCTGCGACGGGGGGGACATGGCGGCACAATCGGCGCATGAATCTGTACCGAGCCGACCCCCTGGACGAGATCGCGGCGGTGGCGGCCCGCATGGTCGTGGAAGACGGACTGGACTTCTCCGCAGCCAAACGCCGGGCAGCCAAGCAGATGGGACTCGGACCCCGGAGCGCACTGCCCGACAACGGCCTGATGGAAGCTGCCGTGCGGGACTACATTGCCGTGTTCTGTGCCGACACCCAACCTGTCGAATTGCAGGCTCTGCGGGAACTGGCGCTGCTGTGGATGGATCGGTTGTCCCGTTTCCGCCCCCATCTCGCCGGCGCCGTCTGGCACGGCTGGGCGACGCGCCACAGTGACATTCACCTGCACCTGTACTGCGACGACGCGAAAGAAGCCGAGTGGGCATTGCTGGACCACCGCGTGGATTACCAGCCCGGAGCCGTCACCGGCCGCGATCGGGAAGTGGTTCAGGTCCTGACGGTGCGGGCGCGCTGTGATGCCTTGTCCCAATGGGTGCTCATCCACCTCATGGTTCACGACCTGGATGCGCTGCGGGGCGCCTTGCTGCCCGATGCCGAAGGTCGAAAACCGAAAGGGGACGTCGCGGCCGTGCAAGCCATCATTTCTGCATGAGAACGGAGAAGCTATGGATCGGACGCGTCGTGGCATGACTGCCGGGGTGGCAGTGGGCGCGCTGGCCGCGGGTGCTGGCGCCGCTTGGTGGCGTTTTTCCCCCGCGCCGATGCAGTCGGGTGCGGAGGCAGCCTTCTGGGCCAGTGCCTTCGAAGGGCCCAGTGGCGAGGCGGTGCGCCTGGCCGACTGGCGCGGCAAGCCTTTGCTGGTGAATTTCTGGGCCACCTGGTGTCCGCCTTGCGTGCATGAACTGCCCTTGTTGAATGCATTTCATGACGCCCAGTCGCCCAAAGGCTGGCAATTGCTGGGCCTCGCGGTGGACCAGCCCAGTGCGGTGCGCAACTTTCTGCAGAAGCTGCCGCTTCGGTTTCCGGTGGGCATGGCGGGTCTGGCGGGTACCGAACTGAGCCGTTCCCTCGGCAATGCCACCGGGGGGTTGCCGTTCACGGTGGTGTTCGATGCTGGCGGCCGGGTCATCCACCGCAAGATTGGTCAGGTGTCGGAGGCCGACCTGGCGCAGTGGGCTCAGCTCGCCTGAGCGCGCATCAAAGCGCACCGCGCGCTGGCCATTGGCCCCGAATTCGACGCCAATCGGGTGCGAAACACAGCCATCTTGAACGAAACCGCGGTTCGACACCCGGTTGATCGAGGTCCCCCCGTGTGTGTTTCATCGTGTACACTGCGACACCTTTTTGGGTTGGCAGGGTTTTTCTGTTTGTGAATTAGAAGAATTTAAGTCGACTTAAGCGATTTTCGTTGGAGATGCCATGGATTTGAGAAAATTGAAGACCTTGATCGACCTTGTGTCCGAGTCCAACGTCTCCGAACTGGAGATCACCGAAGCCGAGGGCAAGGTCCGCATCGTCAAGAGTGCTCCGGCACCGGCAGCGGCCCCCGTCACCTACACCATGGCCCCGGCGCCGGTGGCGGCCGCCGCGCCTTCAGCGTCGGTTCCGGTGGTCGAGGTGGCGGCGGCCGCCCAGCCCGAAGGGCACATGGTGAAATCGCCGATGGTGGGCACGTTCTACCGTGCTTCCAGCCCGGGTGCTAAGCCCTTCGTCGAGATCGGCGACACCATCAAGGAAGGCGAGACGATCTGCATCGTTGAAGCGATGAAGATCCTCAACGAAATCGAAGCCGACAAATCCGGCACCGTCACCCAGATCCTGGTCGAGAATGGGCAGGCCGTCGAATACGGCCAGCCATTGTTCGTGATCGAATAACCGGCTGGGAGCCCATGTTCAAGAAAATCCTGATCGCCAACCGCGGCGAAATCGCCCTGAGGGTGCAGCGCGCCTGCAGGGAAATGGGTATCAAGGCGGTCATGGTGTATTCCGAGGCCGACCGCGACGCCAAATACATCCGCTTGGCGGACGAGGCCGTCTGCATTGGCCCGGCGCCCAGCGCCAACAGCTATCTCAACATGCCCGCCATCATCTCGGCGGCCGAGGTGACCGACGCTGAGGCCATCCACCCGGGCTATGGTTTCCTGTCCGAAAACGCCGACTTTGCCGAGCGGGTGGAGCGCAGCGGCTTCACCTTCATCGGACCGACTCCCGAATCCATCCGGCTGATGGGCGACAAGGTGTCGGCCAAGCAGGCCATGATCCGCGCAGGCGTGCCTTGCGTGCCTGGTTCGGAAGGAGCCCTGCCCGACGATCCGGTGGTGATCAAGCGCACCGCCAAGGCCATCGGTT
Organism: Hydrogenophaga sp.; assembly: GCA_025458915.1. GTDB lineage: Bacteria > Pseudomonadota > Gammaproteobacteria > Burkholderiales > Burkholderiaceae_C > Hydrogenophaga. Next base: position 2,116 of record JALORL010000052.1, on the reverse strand, counting down.
ACCCGGTGATCATCAAGGCGGCTGGCGGTGGCGGCGGTCGTGGCATGCGGGTCGTCCACACCGAAGCGGCCCTGCTGCACGCGGTGCAGACCACCAAGGCCGAAGCCGGTGCGGCGTTCGGCAACCCCGAGGTCTACATGGAGAAGTTTCTCCAGAATCCCCGGCACATCGAGATCCAGATCCTGGCCGACACCCACCGCAACGCGGTGTACCTGGGCGAGCGCGACTGTTCCATGCAGCGTCGGCACCAGAAGGTGATCGAGGAGGCTCCGGCACCCGGCATTCCGCGCCGGCTGATTGAAAAAATCGGTGACCGCTGTGCCACCGCCTGCAGGAAGATCGGCTACCGCGGTGCAGGCACCTTCGAGTTCCTGTACGAGAACGGCGAGTTCTATTTCATCGAGATGAACACCCGGGTGCAGGTGGAGCATCCGGTCACCGAACTCATTTCCGGAGTGGACATCGTGCGCACCCAGATCGCGGTGGCCGCCGGGGAAAAACTGCCGTTCACCCAGCGGCAGGTGCAGTTGCGCGGGCACGCGATCGAATGCCGCATCAACGCCGAAGACGCCTACAAGTTCACCCCGTCGCCGGGTCGCATCACCACCTGGCACGCGCCAGGGGGGCCTGGTGTGCGTGTTGACTCGCACGCTTACACCAACTACTTTGTGCCGTCGAACTACGATTCCATGATCGGCAAGCTGATCGTGCATGGCGACACCCGGGAGCAAGCGCTGGCCCGCATGCGAACGGCCCTGGCCGAGACGGTGATCGAAGGCATCAAAACCAACATCCCGCTGCACCGGGAGCTGATGGTGGATGCGAACTTCGTGGCCGGTGGTACCAACATCCACTACCTCGAAGAGTGGCTGTCGCAGCGTGAGCGGTAGACGCTCCGCATTGACCCCCTTCGCAGACCCCCAGCGCCCCGTTGCCATGGCCGCCTTCCATGAACTGGTGTTGCTCGTACCGGAATCGGCGGTAGAGGCGGTCAGCGACGCGCTCGAAGCCCTGGACGCGCTCAGCGTGTCGGTGGAGGATGCCGATGCCCTCACGCCCGCCGAGTCCGCGCTGTTTGGCGAGCCGGGAATGCCACCGCCCAAGGAGGGTTGGCAACGCTCGCGCGTGGTGGCCCTGTTCGGTGCCGAAGACGCGGCCCGCGACGCGGCCCGCATCCTTGCACTGCAGGACTTTTTCGGAAGCTGCGAGCTGCTGGGTGTGCGTCCGGTCGCCGTGCAGGACTGGGTGCGCCTTACACAATCCCAGTTCGAGCCGGTGGAGATTACAGGCAGCTTCTGGATCGTTCCGAGCTGGCACGAACCCCCCGCTGCAGCCCGGCAGGTGATCCGGCTCGATCCGGGTCTGGCCTTTGGCACCGGCACCCACCCCACCACCCGCATGTGCCTGAAGTGGACCGCGCAGCGCCTGCTGGCCGGACAGCGGGTGCTCGACTATGGTTGCGGTTCGGGCATTCTGGCCATCGGTGCCGCGAAGTTCGGTGCCCGGGACATCGTGGCGGTGGACATCGATCCTGCGGCCGTAGAGGCCACGCGGCTGAATGCCGCCGCCAACCATGTGGCGCTGGAGGCGGGTTTGCCGGACCGCGCCCAGGGGGCATTCGACGTGGTTCTGGCCAACATCCTGGCCACACCGTTGAAGGTCCTGGCCCCGCTGCTGTGCGCGCATGTGCAGCCGGGCGGGCAGCTGGTGCTCGCCGGCATCCTGGCGCGACAGGCCGATGAACTCAAGGAGGCTTATGCGCCGTGGATGGCGCTGCAGGTCTCGGACGAGGTGGAAGGCTGGATCTTGATGACAGGCATGAAGTCTTCGGCGTGAAAGGCACTTCAGACTGCTCAGTGCCACCCCCGACAGCAGGCTGTTGAAGCGCGGGTGCGCCAAGGCATGGCTGGTGCCGCTGCAATAATCCGCCCATGAGTTACACCACCCGCTGCCCGGCCTGCGGAACGATGTTCAAGGTCGTTCCCGACCAGCTCAAGATCTCCGATGGCTGGGTGCGTTGTGGTCACTGTGCAGACGTGTTCGATGCCACGCTGCACCTCGAAACCTGGGTCCCCCCCGCAAAGCCTGTGGCAGAGCCACCCCAGGCGGATCAGCC
>JALORL010000280.1 GCA_025458915.1 Hydrogenophaga sp. | reverse complement strand
GGGGCGCCTGGGCGACGACGAAGACCTCAAGGGCCTGACGGTGCTGTACGCGTCGGATGCCGGCAAGCACATCACCGGCCAGTGGCTGGCGGTGGATGGGGGGGTATCCGTCGTCACAGGCGGGTGACCCCTGGTTCCGGCCCAACAACTCCCGTTCGGGCTGAGCCTGTCGAAGCCTGTCCTGGGCTGCGTCGAATGGCCCTTGCCAGCACCTGGGCCAGCCCTTCGACAGGCTCAGGGCGAACGGGAAAAACAAAGACCTGAGCAAACCCTTCGACAAGCTCAGGGCGAACGGTGAAAAGCTCAGGGAAAAAAACAGGAATCGCATGAAATTCTCCGTCCGCATCCCGTTTGTTGAACTGCTCGGCTTCGAGCTGCAGCGCATGGAAAACGGCGAGGCGGAAATCACGTTTGCACCTGCCGAAGAGCACCTCAATTCCTTCGACGTGGTGCACGGCGGCGCGAGCATGACGCTGCTGGACGTGGTGATGGCGCATGCGGCGCGCTCGGTACAGACCGAGATGGGCTGCGTCACCATCGAAATGAAAACCAGCTTCATGCGCGCGGCCAAGGGCCCGCTCACTGCACGCGGCAAGTTGCTGCACCGCACCGCCACCATGGCGTTCACCGAAGGCAGCATCGTCGACGCAGCGGGCAAGCTGTGCTGCCATGCCACCGGCACCTTCAAGTTCGTGCCGCGCCTGCCGGTGGGCAACAGCACCCACAAACTCAACACCTTGCGGACCGACTGATGAAGACACAAGACCTGCCTGTTGCCCTGGTCACCGGCGCTGCGCGCGGCATCGGCCTGGCCAGCGCGCGCTGGTTCCTGGCCAATGGCCACCGCGTGGTGCTGCTGGACGTTGATGAGGCCACGCTCTCCGCGACCGAAGCTGCGCTGCGCGCAGAAGGTGTCAAGGACCACAGAGCCATTGCCGTGCCGGCCGATGTGTCGCACCCGCAGCAGGTGGACGCCGCCGTGCAGCGCACGCTGGACCACTTCGGGCGCATCGACGCGCTGGTGAACAACGCCGGTGTGGCGGTGTTCAAGCCGATTGGCGACACCAGCTTCCACGAATGGCGCACGGTCATGGCCACCAACCTCGACGGTGCCTTTCTGATGACCCAGGCCGTGGTGCCCACGATGCTGGAGCAGGGCGGGGGCGCGGTGGTGAACATCGCGTCCATTTCCGGCTTGCGCGCCAGCACGCTGCGCGTGGCCTATGGCACGTCCAAGGCCGCGCTCATCCACCTCACCAAGCAACAGGCGGTGGAATACGGCAATGCCGGTATCCGCGTGAACGCCATCGCGCCCGGGCCGGTGGAAACCGCCATGGCCAAGGCGGTGCACACCCCCGCCATCCGCGCCGACTACCACGACACCATTCCGCTCGCGCGCTACGGCAGCGAAGAAGAGATTGCCAACGCCATCGGCTTCCTGTGCAGCCCGCAGGCCAGCTATGTGAACGGGCAGGTGCTGGCGGTCGACGGTGGCTTCGATGCCGCCGGCGTGGGCCTGCCCACCTTGCGCCGAAACCCTTCCCCCTGATTCCTTTCTTTTTTCCAACACACCAGGAGACCCTCATGCCCACCAACCAACAGATCGTTCTCGACAACCGCCCCGAAGGCGAAGCCACGGTCGACAACTTCAAGCTCGTCACCCGCGAAACGCCCGCCCTCACCGACAACCAGGTGCTGGTGCGCCACCACTTCCTCAGCCTCGACCCGTACATGCGCGGCCGCATGAACGACAGCAAGAGCTACGCCGCATCGCAGCCGCTGGGTGAGGTGATGATCGGTGGCACCGTGGGCGAGGTGGTGGAGTCGAAGCACCCCAAGTTCCAGCCCGGCGACAAGGTGGTGGGCATGGGCGGCTGGCAGCAGTACAGCGTGGTGGACGCCGCGCAGCCCGGCGCGTTGCGCAAGGTCGACACCACGCACGTGCCGCTGTCGTACTACCTGGGCGCCGTGGGCATGCCCGGCGTGACCGCCTGGTACGGCCTGGTGAAGATCATCAACCCCAAGGCCGGCGACACCGTGGTGGTGAGCGCGGCCACCGGTGCGGTGGGCAGTGCGTTTGGCGCGCTGGCCAAGGCGCGCGGCTGCCACACGGTGGGCATTGCCGGCGGGCCGGAGAAGTGCAAGTACGCGGTGGAGGAACTGGGCTTCGACGCCTGCATCGACTACAAGCTGCACAAGGACATGTACAGCCTGGCCAAGGCGCTGAAGGAAGTCTGCCCCAAGGGCATCGACGGCTACTTCGAGAATGTGGGCGGCATGGTGCTCGACGCGGTGCTGCTGCGCATGAACGCCTTCGGCCGCATTGCGGTGTGCGGCATGATCGCCGGCTACGACGGCGCACCGCTGCCCCTGGCCAACCCTGCGCTCATCCTGGTGAACCGCCTGAAGGTGGAAGGCTTCATCGTCAGCGAACACATGGAGGTGTGGCCGGAAGCGCTCACCGAACTCGGCACGCTGGTGGCTACTGGCAAGTTGCGGCCGCGCGAGACGGTGGCCGAAGGCCTGGCTTCGGCGCCCGAGGCGTTCATGGGCTTGCTCAAGGGAAAGAACTTCGGCAAACAGCTCGTCAAGCTGGTCTGATGTGACGTCCGTTCACCCCACCGTTCAGGCTGAGCCAGTCGAAGCCGCGGAGTGGAACCTGTCGGTCTTGGATGCGTTTCGACAGGCTCAACGCGAACGGATGTTTTCGGCGCGCTGACGAAGTCAATCAGTCAACCAGGAGAGGATCATGTTGGCCACTCACGAAGTGCTGAATCAACCCGACCCACTGGTCGATATCAATCTGTTCGCCGGCAACCAGGCCCTGCAGGCCGCGCTGAAGTTCAACGCGCCGGCGCTGGACGTGGCACCGCTGCATGCGCTGGGTGGCCTGGTGGGCAGCGCCGACATGCAGACCCACGCGCGGCTGGCCAACGTGTTCCCGCCGCAGCTCAAGACGCACAGCCGCTTCGGCCACCGCATCGACCAGGTGGAGTTCCACCCGAGCTACCACGCGTTGATGAAGGCCGCCGTCGAGGGCGGCTTGCACGGCACGGCGTGGGCGCCGGATCAGCAGGCCACGGGTCATGCGCATGTGCTGCGGGCGGCCGGCTTCATGCTCTTCACCGAGCTAGAGCCCTCCATCCTCTGCCCCATTTCCATGAGCTACGCGGTGGCCCCGGCGTTGAAGGACAACCCCGCCATCCACCAGGATTGGTCACCCGGCCTCACCAGCCGCAGCTACGACCCCGCCTTCAAACCCTGGAACCAGAAAACCGGCCGCCTTCAAACCCTGGAACCAGAAAACCGGCCTCACCATGGGCATGGGCATGACGGAGAAGCAGGGCGGCTCCGATGTGCGGGCCAACACCACGCAGGCGGTGCCAGACGGCCACGACGCCTGGGGCCAGCGCTTCAGCGTCACCGGTCACAAATGGTTCTTCTCCGCCCCCATGTGCGACGCCTTCCTGATCCTGGCGCAAACCACGAGCGGCCTGAGCTGCCTGTTCCTGCCGCGCCTGCTGCCGGACGGCACGGTCAACGCCATCCACGTCCAGCGCCTGAAAGACAAGCTGGGCAACAAGGCCAACGCCAGTTCCGAAGTGGAGTTCCACAGCGCCACCGCCTGGCTGGTGGGTGAAGACGGGCGCGGCGTGCCGCAGATCCTGGCCATGGGCACCATGACGCGGCTGGACTGCGCATTGGGCACCAGCGGCCTCATGCGGCAGGCCTTGTCCATTGCGCTGAACCAC
>JALORL010000279.1 GCA_025458915.1 Hydrogenophaga sp. | reverse complement strand
TCGCGGATGAACAGCGTCATCTCGTAGTCGAGTGCGGAGAAGGGTTCGTCCAGAAACAGCACCTCGGGGTTGGGGGCCAGCGCGCGCATGATGGACGCCGTTTGCTGCTGCCCGCCCGAGAGTTCGTAGGGGTAGCGCTTGAGGTCGAATTTCACGTCGAAGCTGGCCACCAGTTCGGCCACGCCCACGGAAACATCGCCTCGCGGTAGTTCTGGAACACGTAGCCGATCTTGGTGTCGCGCAAGTTCTTGCCGTCGAACAGGATCTCGCCACTGTCAATGGGCACCAGGCCCGCGATCATGTTGATCAGCGTGCTCTTGCCGCAGCCGTTTGGCCCGAACACCGAAACGATTTTGTGCTTCGGGATGTCGAGGTCGAAGTTCTCGTACAGCGGCCAGCCGGCGAAGTACTTGTCGAAGTTCTCGTACAGCGGCCAGCCGGCGAAGTACTTGGTGAGACCGCGGATGGTGATGTGGGTGCCGGCTGGGCCCGGCTTGAAGGCCGGGGTGGGCACGTCGGCAAACACGGGGGCATTCAGGACTGTGGTCATTTGGACCCCCACGTTTGGCACTGCGTGCCTGCACTGCCCCCCAGGGGGGTGCGAACTTGCTTGAGGCGGTTCTGCGCTGCGTTCATCTTCCACTCCAGTGAACAATCTTTTTCTCGACCAGCAGAAAGATCACGTTCAGGGCATAGCCCAGCGCACCCGCCGCGAGGATGGACGCGTACATGTCCTTCACGTTCATCACCTGCTGCGAATTGATGATGCGGTTGCCCAGGCCGCTGTCGGCGCCGATGAACATTTCCGCCACGATCACGATCACCAGCGCCATGGAAACGGCCGAGCGCAGGCCCACAAAGCTGGGTTGCAGGCTTTCCCAGATCAGCACGTCCTTGAACACCTGCCAGCGCGTGGCGCCCATCACCTTGGCCGCCATCACGCGCTGCTTGCGCGCATTGATGACGCCGTAAGCGCTGTTGAAGATCACGATCAGCAGCGCGCCGAACGCCGCAATCGCCACCTTGTTGATGTCGCTCACGCCGAAGACCATCAGGAACAGCGGAATGAGCGCCGACGACGGTGTGGAGCGGAAGAAGTCGATCAGGAATTCCACGCTGCGGTAGGCCTTCTCGTTGCTGCCCAGCAGCACGCCCAGCGGCATGCCCACCAGACTGGCGATCAGGAAGGCCTGCACCGTGCGCCAGACGGTGACCAGGAAGTCGGTGAGCAGCGGGCCGCCGGCCAGGCCGGTGAACAGCGCACCCAGCGCGTCCATGGGCAGCGGCAGCAGGATGGGCTTGATGAAGCCCAGCCGCACCGACAGGTCCCACACGATGAACATCACCACCGGCCCCACGAAGGGCAGGGCGCGGCCCCAGTCGGCCTTGCGTGGTGCAGCGGGCGTGTCGCTGGAGGCGGGAGGCGCCCAGGCCTTGGGCGCACCTTGAGTGGTATTCGGTGTGGTCATGGGTTTGAGCTTGGTTGTTCCGTGTTGCCGGAGCGCCGCCCATGTCGCATGAAACGGTCCATTCCAGAGGCACCGCCGGGCCGCCCTTCGACAGGCTCAGGACGGACGGCCAGTGCCGCCCCCTTGAGGGGGTGACGCGAAGCGGCGCGGGGGTGTTTCATGCTCAGCCCTTGTAGAGCATGGAGTCGACCATGAGGCGCTTGGAGAAGACGCCGCGCTCCGAGAACAGGTCGAAGAATTTCTGGAAGTGTGCGATGTCGGACGGGGTGAACTCGTTGTACATGGTGTAGGCGGCCAGCGGTACCTCGCTGGTGAGCGGGCCTTCGATGGGCGTGTAGGTCTTGAGGTACTGGCGTGCCTCGGCGGCCTTGCTGCGCACATAGGCCACGCCCTTGCCGTATGCGGCGATGAACTTCTTCGCTTCTTCCGGGTGCTTCTGGATGAAGGCGCTGGTGAGCGAGGCCGAGCCACCGAACCAGGGGGCCTTGGGGTCGCCCAGCACGTAGTGCGCGATCACGCCGGCTTCGAGCACGCGGCTGGTGCCATTGAGGCGGCCGATGGTGCCGGTGGGCTCCAGCGTGTACGCGCCGTCGATCTGGCCGGCGGCAATAGCCGCCACGTGCTGGCCGATGGGCAGTTCCACCACGGTGGCACCGGTGGCACCGCCGCGCTCCAGCACGGTTCTGGCCAGGGTCACGTTCTGGATGCCGGGACCACTGCCGATGCGCTTGCCCTTGAGGTCGTCAATCGTCTTGGCGGGGCTGGCGACCGGCACGATGATCTCGTCCAGCACGTTGTCGACATTGCTCGGGTTGGAACAGAAGATCTTGAAGGTGCCGGGCTGCGCAATTTCGCCAATGGCAATGTTGGCCGATCCGGTGCCGTTGGCGCTGCCGTCGCAGCGGTCGGACAACATGGCTTCCATGATCTGCTGCGCGCCCGCGAACCGCAGCACCTCCACATTCAGCCCAGCCTCCTTGAAGTAGCCCAGTTCCACCGCCGAATAGAACGGCAGCCCGGCCGCAATCGGCCAGTAGCCCACACGGATCTTCGGGCCGCTTTGTGCGAACACGGCGGGTGCGCCGAGCAGGCCGAGGGCCGCGCTGGTGGCGCCGACCTGCAACACCTTGCGCCGGCGCAGGTTGGGAGCGGTGGTGACGACGACGGGGGTGGTAGCTTTCATGGGAACTCCTGCAGGGTTGAGAGGGAAAAAGGACAAGGTTGGGTTGGGTTGGGAGGGTTGTGCATCGCCTCAGGGAAAGGCCAGTTTCTGCGGCGCCAGCGACGCGATGTACGCCCGCCAGCCGCCCAGGGCGGTGATGTCGGCGGCGCCCGCAAGGGCCAGTGGCTCGCACAGGAAGCCCTGCACGCTGCTGCCGTCGGCCAGTTGCAGCGTGCCGATGGACAGCGGTGACGGCACCAGCGCCACGAAGCTGCCGTAGTGCGCCAGCGGCATCTCCCACACCTCCACTTCGATGGACTGGCCTTCGCCAGGCGCCACGCGCAGCAGGCCAGGCTTGGGCGGGGTGGTGCCGGGCAGGGCGTACAGGCGGTACAGCGGTGCGGTGTGGGTCCGGGCCACCAGCGTGGCGCCGCGTTCGGTGAGCTGGCCATTCAGCGGCATGCCGCTCAGGTGCGCGCCCACCACCGCCACGCGGGTGCGCGGCACGTTCAGGGGTTGCAGCCCGGGCAGCGGCTGTGGCGGCGGCAGCGGTTTGCCGGTCGCGCCCTGTGGCAGGCCGGTGGCATGGTGGAAGCGCTGGCCCAGTTCGGCCAGGACCCAGTCGGTGCCGCAGCGGCCAATGAGGGTGATGCCGAACGGCAGGCCGTCCGGCAGCAGGCTGTTGGGCACCGACAGGGCGGCGTAGTCCAGCAGATTGACGAAGTTGGTGTAGGTGCCCAGGCGGCGGTTGAGGGCCACCGGGTCGGCCTGCATGGCTTCGATGCTGATGTGCGTGGGGGCCGTGGGCACCACCAGCAGGTCCAGTCCCTGCCACAGTGCGTGCGCCTCGCGGGCCAGCCCGGCCAGCCGGGT
>JALORL010000051.1 GCA_025458915.1 Hydrogenophaga sp. | reverse complement strand
GAGAACATCATGGGCCGCACCATCTGCGCACTCGGCGACGCTGCGGCCATGCCGGTGCGCGCCATGATCAAACACTTCAGGCCCGAGTTCGAGGCCATGATCCAGGCCGCCGCCGACCGCCAGCCGGCCTCCACGGTCTGACCCGAATTCCGGAACGCAACATGGTTGAAATCGAACTCGACGGCAAGAAGGTGGAAGTGCCTCCCGGCAGCATGGTGATGCATGCGGCCGAGAAGGCGGGCACCTACATCCCGCATTTCTGTTACCACAAGAAGCTCTCCATCGCGGCCAACTGCCGCATGTGTCTGGTCGACGTGGAGAAGGCGCCCAAACCCATGCCCGCCTGCGCCACGCCGGTGACGCAGGGCATGATCGTTCGCACCAAGAGCGACAAGGCGATCAAGGCCCAGCAATCGGTGATGGAGTTCCTGCTCATCAACCACCCGCTGGACTGCCCCATCTGCGACCAGGGCGGGGAGTGTCAGCTGCAGGATCTGGCCGTGGGCTATGGCGGCTCCGGTTCGCGCTACGAAGAAGAAAAGCGCGTGGTGTTCCACAAGGACGTGGGACCGCTGATCTCCATGGAGGAAATGAGCCGCTGCATCCATTGCACCCGTTGTGTGCGCTTCGGCCAGGAAGTGGCCGGCGCCATGGAGCTGGGCATGTCGCACCGCGGCGAGCACGCCGAAATCGAGACCTTCGTGGGCAACACGGTGGACTCCGAACTCTCGGGCAACATGATCGACATCTGCCCGGTGGGTGCGCTCACCAGCAAGCCGTTCCGCTACCAGGCCCGCACCTGGGAACTCTCGCGCCGCAAGTCGGTGAGCCCGCACGATTCCACCGGCGCCAACCTGATCGTTCAGGTCAAGAACAACCGCGTGATGCGCGTGGTGCCTCTGGAAAACGAAGCGGTCAACGAATGCTGGATCGCGGACCGGGACCGCTTCTCTTACGAAGCCCTCAACGGCGAAGACCGACTCACCCAGCCCATGCTCAAGCAGGGTGGCGAATGGAAAACCGTCGACTGGCAGACCGCACTGGAGTATGTGGCCAATGGCTTGAAGCAGATCAAGACCGAGCACGGGGCTTCCGCCATCGGCCTGCTGGCCAGCCCGCACAGCACCGTGGAAGAGCTTTTCCTGGCCGCCAGCCTGGTGCGTGGCCTGGGATCGGAGAACATCGACAGCCGCCTTCGCCACGCCGACTTCACCAACCTGCCCGCACAGGCCGGCACGGCCCGTTGGCTGGGTATGCCCATCGAGGCCCTGTCGAGCCTCCAGCGTGTCCTCGTGGTCGGCTCCAATCTGCGCAAGGACCATCCTCTGTTCGCCCAGCGCATTCGCCAGGCGGCGCGCAAAGGCGGGCAGGTTAGCCTGCTCAACGACAACTCGGCCGATTGGGCCATGCCCATCGTTCAGCGCCTCGTGCAGGACAGCCGGCGCTGGGTGGCCGAGCTGGCGGGCATTGCCGCAGCGGTGGCGCAGGAAGCGGGCGTACCTGCCCCGGTGAACGCCGAGGTTGGCCCCGAAGCGCTGGCCATCGCCCGCTCCCTGCTGGGCGGCGAGCGCAAGGCGGTGTTGCTGGGCAATGCAGCCGCGCACCACGAAAAGGCCTCGAGCCTCCTGGCGCTGGCCCAGTGGATTGGTCAGCACACCGGCGCCCAGGTGGGCTATCTGACCGAAGCGGCCAACACGGTTGGAGCACAGCTGGTGCATGCAGTTCCAGGCAGGAACGGTGCAAACGCCACCGAGATGTTGTCGGGTGCAGTGAAGGCGCTGTTGCTGCTGCAGGTTGAACCCACGACCGATACGGCCGCCCGCACGATGCTGCCCAATGCTGCTGGCATGGTCGTCACCCTGAGCCCTTTCAAGACGAACCTGGACATCAGCGACGTGCTGCTGCCGGTTGCTCCGTTCAGTGAAACCTCCGGTTCTTTCGTGAATGCGGAGGGCCGCCTGCAGAGTTTCCATGCGGTCGTGAAGCCGCTGGCGGAAACCCGGCCCGCGTGGAAAGTGCTGCGGGTGCTGGGCAACCTGCTCGGACTCCCCGGATTCGACGCCGATTCTTCGCAGGCCGTGCTGGCCAAGGCTCTGCCGGGCGTAGCAGCGGGTGGATGGGTCGATTCGGCCCGTCTCGATAACAGCACCCAGGCTGCTCCCGATCTAACCCCAGCCACGCGGGTGCCCTGCGTTGCTGCCATCTACCAGCTCGATGCATTGGTGCGGCGTGCTCCGGCGCTGCAGCAGACTGCCGACGGCCGCGACGCGGTCGCACCCGCAGCGGAGGTCTCAGCATGATCGACGCCATGTACAACGGCGGACTCGGCCTGATCGGTGCCACATGGTGGACAACTGCGGCCTGGCCAGTCCTATGGAACCTCATCAAGATCGTGGCCGTGCTGGCGCCGCTGATGGGCGCCGTGGCCTACCTCACGTTGTGGGAGCGCAAGTTGCTGGGGTTCATGCAGGTACGGCACGGTCCCAATCGGGTGGGCCCGTTCGGCCTGCTCCAACCGATTGCCGATGCGCTCAAGCTGTTGACCAAGGAAATCATTCGTCCCACAGCCGCCAGCAACGGACTCTTCCGCCTGGGTCCGATCATGGCCATCATGCCCGCGTTGGCAGCCTGGGTCGCCGTGCCGTTCGGTCCTGACGCGATCCTGGCCAATGTGAACGCTGGATTGCTGGTGATCCTGGCGATCACGTCCATCGAGGTCTATGGCGTGATCATTGCCGGCTGGGCTTCCAACTCCAAGTACGCCTTCCTGGGCGCCTTGCGCGCTTCGGCACAGATGGTGAGCTACGAGATTGCCATCGGCTTCTGCTTCCTGGTGGTGGTGATGACCGCTGGCAGCCTGCACCTTGGCGAAATCGTGGCGTCGCAGGCGCGGGGCATGGGGGCCGACATGGGGCTGAATTTCCTGTCCTGGAACTGGCTGCCGCTGCTGCCCATCTTCGCTGTCTACGTAATCTCGGGGGTGGCGGAGACCAACCGTCACCCGTTCGATGTGGTGGAAGGCGAGGCGGAAATCGTTGCGGGACACATGGTCGAGTACTCCGGCATGGGTTTCGCCATTTTCTTCCTGGCCGAATACGCCAGCATGTGGCTGGTGTCGATTCTGGCCGTGCTGATGTTCCTCGGCGGCTGGCTGCCTCCGATTGACAGTGCCTTGTTCAACTGGATTCCGGGCTGGGTCTGGCTCGGGCTCAAGACCTTTGTCGTGGTGTCCATGTTCATCTGGATCCGCGCCACTTTCCCGCGCTTCCGCTACGACCAGATCATGCGTCTGGGCTGGAAGATCTTCATTCCGGTGACCCTGGTATGGCTGCTGCTGGTTGGCGGCCTGATGCAGACCTCCTGGAACCTCTGGAAATAAGCAGGGCGATCGACATGTCCATCTCCACCGCTTCCGTGACTCCGCCGCCCGCGGTCGTCGCACCTTTCTCCTTTCGCGACTTCTTCAAGAGCTTTCTGCTGGTTGAACTGTTCAAGGGCATGGCCCTGACAGGGCGGTATGCGCTTCGCCGCAAGATCACAGTGCAGTTCCCGGAGGAAAAAACACCGCTGTCACCCCGCTTCCGCGGACTGCACGCGCAGCGCCGCTATGAAAACGGCGAGGAGCGCTGCATTGCATGCAAGCTTTGCGAAGCTGTCTGCCCTGCCGTGGCCATCACCATCGAGTCCGACCAGCGGGAAGATGGCACACGGCGCACTTCGCGCTACGACATCGACCTCACGAAATGCATCTTCTGCGGATTCTGCGAAGAAGCCTGTCCGGTGGATGCCATTGTCGAAACCCACATTCTTGAGTACCACGGCGAAAAGCGGGGCGACCTGTACTTCACCAAAGAGATGTTGCTGGCGGTGGGCGATCGCTACGAGACCCAGATCGCTGCCGCAAAGGCTGCCGACGCCCCTTACCGCTGACCGGGGGGCACCCCCCGCGTCTGCAACCCACGCTTCAAGCCCGACCTTCTATGGATTACCAGACCGGCTTTTTCTACCTGTTCGCGGCCGTGCTGCTGTTCGCAGCCTTCCGCGTGATCACCGCACGCAACCCGGTGCATGCCGTGCTGTTCCTGATGCTGGCCTTCTCCCAGGCGGCTGCGCTCTGGCTGCTGCTCAAGGCGGAGTTTCTGGGCATCACGCTGGTGCTGGTGTACCTCGGTGCGGTGATGGTGCTGTTCCTTTTCGTCGTGATGATGCTCGATATCAACATGGATTCGCTGCGGCAGGGTTTTTGGAAACATTTTCCTCTGGCAGCCCTGCTCGGCGTTCTCGTTGTGGCTGAACTGGTCGCTGTGCTGTGGGTAGGTTTCCCCGCGGTGTCTGCGGCGCCGCCTGCGGCCACGGCAGTTGACGGAACCGGGATTTCCAACACCCACGCCCTGGGCCTGTTGCTCTACACCGAATACCTGTACCCCATCGAGGTGGCTGCGGTGATTCTGCTGGTGGCCATGATTGCGGCCATCGCCCTCACGCTGCGCGAGCGCAAGGACAGCAAGGCCATCGACCCTGGCCTGCAAGTGCAGGTTCGCGCGTCGGACCGACTGGTGGTTGTTCCCATGGCTGCCACACAAAAACAGGCTGCTCCCACCGATGTGGCCGCTAGCAAGGAGGGCAACGCATGAGCCTGACACTGGGTCATTTCCTGTCTGTCGGGGCGATTCTGTTTGCCCTCTCGGTGATCGGCATTTTTCTCAACCGGAAGAACCTCATCGTTCTGCTGATGGCGATCGAGCTGATGCTGCTTGCAGTCAACATGAACTTCGTGGCCTTCTCGCACTATCTTGGCGATCTGCACGGCCAGGTGTTCGTGTTCTTCATTCTGACGGTGGCCGCCGCGGAGTCGGCCATTGGCCTGGCGATTCTGGTGCTGCTGTTCCGCAACAAGTCGTCCATCAGCGTCGAAGAGCTCAACACCCTCAAGGGTTGAAGCCCCGATCCAGAAGAGATCCCAAAACAATGAGTACCACTCTTTCTGCAAGCACGCTGCTGGCCGTCCCGCTGTCTCCCCTGGTGGGCGCTGCGCTGGCCGGTATTCTGGGCACTGCGTTCGGCGGCAACGTCATCGGTCGCCGCGCCTCCCACACGCTGACCATCCTCGGGGTGCTGGTGTCTTTCATCCTCTCGGCCATGACGCTCAAGGACGTCATGGCCGGAGCCCGCTTCAACGAGACCATCTATGAATGGATGGTGGTTGGCGGCTTGAAGATGGAAATCGGTTTCCTGGTCGACGGCCTGACCGCCATGATGATGTGCGTGGTGACTTTTGTGTCGCTCATGGTGCACCTCTACACCATCGGCTACATGGAGGAAGACGCCGGCTACAACCGATTCTTCGCCTACATCTCGCTGTTCACGTTCTCGATGCTCATGCTGGTGATGAGCAACAACCTGCTGCAGTTGTTCTTCGGCTGGGAGGCCGTGGGCCTGGTGTCGTACCTGCTGATCGGGTTCTGGTTCAACAAGCCCACGGCCATCTTTGCCAACATGAAGGCCTTCCTGGTGAACCGGGTCGGTGATTTCGGCTTCATCCTGGGCATCGGCCTGATCGCGGCCTACACCGGCACGCTCAACTACAGCGAGATCTTTGCCAAGGCGAACGAACTCGGCGCCCTGCAATTCCCGGGCACAGACTGGCTGCTGGTGACCGTGATCGGCGTCTGCCTGTTCATCGGGGCCATGGGCAAATCGGCCCAGTTTCCGCTGCACGTGTGGCTGCCCGATTCCATGGAAGGCCCCACGCCGATCTCGGCGCTGATCCACGCGGCCACCATGGTGACGGCCGGCATCTTCATGGTGGCGCGCATGTCGCCGGTGTTCGAACTGTCGGACGCCGCGCTGAACTTCATCATGGTGATCGGTGCCATCACGGCCCTGTTCATGGGCTTCCTGGGCATCATCCAGAACGACATCAAGCGGGTGGTGGCTTATTCCACGCTGTCCCAGCTGGGGTACATGACAGTGGCGCTGGGCGCCTCCGCGTATTCGGTCGCCGTCTTCCACCTCATGACCCACGCGTTCTTCAAGGCACTGCTGTTTCTGGCTGCCGGCTCGGTGATCATGGGTCTGCACCACAACCAGGACATCCGCTGGATGGGCGGTGTGCGCAAGTACATGCCCATCACGTGGTTCACGTCGCTGCTCGGCACCCTGGCGCTGATCGGCACGCCTTTCTTCTCCGGCTTCTACTCCAAGGACAGCATCATCGAGGCGGTGCACTTCAGCACGTTGCCGGCTTCCGGCTTCGCCTATGCCGCGGTCCTGATGGGGGTGTTCGTCACCTCGTTCTACTCGTTCCGCCTTTACTTCCTGGTGTTCCATGGCGCTGAGCGCTACGACCAGAACCCGGATGCGCACCACGATGAACACCACGGTCACCATGGTGATCACGGACATGGCGATGGCAAGCCACACGAGTCGCCCTGGGTGGTGACCGTGCCGCTGCTGCTGCTGGCCATTCCCTCGGTCGTGATTGGTTACCTCACCATCGAACCGCTGGTGTTTGGCAGCTTCTTCGCCGATGCCATCAACATCAACGCCGAAGCCCACCCGGCCATGGCCCGCTTCGCCGCCATCTTCGAAAGCCCTCTGGGCATGGTGGGTCACGCCTTCTTTACGCCGCCGCTGTATCTGGCGCTGGCTGGCGCGGTGGTCGCCTGGTACATGTACCTGATCAATCCTGCGCTGCCTGCCGCCATTGGCCGGGCGCTCAAGCCGCTGGTCACTGTCCTGGAGAACAAGTACTACATGGACTGGTTCAACGAGAACGTGCTGGCCCGCGGCGCACGCGCGCTGGGTACCGGTTTGTGGAAGGGGGGTGACCGGGGCGTGATCGAGGGTGGGGTCGTCAACGCCAGCTGGAAACTGGTGGGGCTGGTGTCGTCGGTTGTTCGCAAGGCACAGACGGGCTTCCTGTACCACTATGCCCTGGTGATGATCGTGGGCGTTTTGCTGTTCATGACGTATTTCGTGTGGCTCGCCAAATAAGAAGAGGAAGAACAAGATGGGATTGCTGAGCCTTGCGATCTGGACGCCGGTGTTCTTCGGCGTCGTGCTGCTGGCCTTTGGACGGGACGAGCAAGCGTCGATGGTGCGGTGGATTGCCCTGGTGGGATCCGTGGTCGCCCTCGCGGTGACCGTGCCACTCTACAGTGGCTTCGAACTCGGCACGGCCGCGATGCAGTTCGTCGAAAAGGCGGTCTGGATCGAGCGCTTCAACGTGAACTACCACCTGGGGGTGGATGGCATCTCGCTGTGGCTGGTGCTGCTGACCGCTTTCATCACCGTGGTGGTGGTGATCGCCAGCTGGGAAGCCATCACGGAGCGCGTCAACCAGTACATGGGGGCGTTCCTGATCCTTTCGGGCCTGATGATCGGCGTGTTCAGCGCGCAGGACGCGATGCTGTTCTACGTGTTCTTCGAGGCCACGCTGATTCCGATGTACCTGATCATCGGCATCTGGGGCGGACCGAACAAGATCTACGCCGCGTTCAAGTTCTTTCTGTACACCCTGCTGGGCTCGTTGCTCATGCTGGTGGCGCTGATCTATCTGTACACCGCTTCCGGTGGGAGTTTCGCCTTGGCAGACTGGTACCAGTTGCCTCTGGGCTCCACCGCGCAGACCCTGCTGTTCTTCGCCTTCTTTGCCGCCTTTGCGGTGAAAGTGCCCATGTGGCCAGTGCACACCTGGTTGCCGGATGTGCACGTGGAAGCTCCGACGGGCGGCTCGGCCGTGCTGGCGGCCATCATGCTCAAGCTGGGCGCCTATGGTTTCCTGCGTTTCTCGATGCCCATCCTGCCCGATGCCTCGCACGAATGGGCCTGGCTGATGATCACGCTGTCTCTGATTGCGGTGATCTATGTGGGTCTGGTGGCCATGGTGCAGCAGGACATGAAGAAGCTGGTGGCCTATTCGTCGGTCGCTCACATGGGCTTCGTGACACTGGGTTTCTTCGTGTTCAGCGATCTGGGCATGGCAGGGGCGATCGTGCAGATGATTGCCCACGGTTTCGTGTCGGCAGCCATGTTCCTGGCGATCGGCGTTCTCTACGACCGCGTGCATTCGCGTGAGATCGCCGACTATGGCGGCGTGGTCAACACCATGCCCAAGTTCACTGCTTTCGCACTGCTGTTCGTCATGGCCAATGCGGGCCTTCCGGGTACCGCGGGCTTTGTCGGTGAGTGGATGGTGATCCTGTCGGCAGTGAAGGCGAACTTCTGGATTGGCCTGGGCGCGGCCAGTGCGCTGATCTTCGGTGCGGCCTACTCGCTCTGGATGTTCAAGCGGGTGTACCTTGGCGAAGTGGCCAACGAGCAAGTCAAGGCGCTGACCGACATCAACGCGCGCGAATTCCTGGTGATGGCCGTGCTGGCGGTGGCGGTACTGTTCATGGGGGTGTATCCCAAGCCTTTCACCGACGTGATGAATGCCTCGGTGGCCGAGCTGCTGCGCCACGTGGCCATCTCCAAACTGAACTGATCCGGCGAGCGGTCAACACCTTTGAGAGCTTTTCAATGATCGATAACCTCAGCTGGGTCGCGGTGACCCCTGAAATTCTCCTGCTCGCGATGGCCTGTGTCATTGCCTTGCTGGACCTGTGGGTAAAGACGCCCTTGCGTGGTGCGACCTACGTGCTGACGCTGGCCACGCTGGCAGTGGTGGCGGTGCTGCTAGGTCATGCCGCGAGTTCCGGGGTGGCGATCAGTGCATGGGGCGGCATGGTGGTGAGCGACCCCATGGGCAATTGGCTCAAGTGCTTTGCCACGGTGGCCGTGATGGTCACCCTCGTGTATGGCCGTGCCTACGCAGGTGCCCGCGACATGCTGCGCGGCGGGGAGCTGTTCACCCTGGCCATGTTTGCGCTGCTGGGCATGTTCGTGATGATCTCCGGGCACAACTTCCTGGTGATCTACCTCGGCCTGGAGTTGCTCACACTGTCCAGCTACGCACTGGTGGCGCTGCGCCGCGACCATGTGCAGGCGACCGAAGCCGCCATGAAGTACTTTGTGCTGGGCGCTCTGGCCAGTGGTTTCCTGCTGTACGGACTGTCCATGGTGTATGGAGCCACCGGTTCGCTCGATCTTGCAGAAGTGATGCAGGCCATCGCCGGCGGAGAGGCCACGCTGAAGGGGTCCACGCAGGTTCTGGTGCTGGGTCTGGTGTTCGTGGTCGCGGGGCTGGCCTTCAAACTGGGGGTTGTGCCATTCCACATGTGGGTGCCGGATGTGTACCACGGAGCCCCCACCGCCATCACCCTGATGATCGGCGGCGCTCCGAAACTGGCTGCCTTTGCCATCGTGATCCGCCTGCTGGTGGAAGGGTTGCAACCGCTGGCCTTCGACTGGCAACAGATGCTGGGTGTGCTGGCAGTGGCCTCGCTGCTGGTGGGCAACCTGGCGGCCATCGCCCAGACCAACCTCAAGCGCATGTTGGCGTTCTCCACCATCGCGCAGATGGGCTTCATGCTGCTGGGCCTGCTGGCAGGCGTGGTCGATGGCGACGGCAGCAACATGGCCAACGCCTACAGCTCCACAATGTTCTACGTGGTGACTTACGTGCTGACCACGTTGGGCACGTTCGGCGTGATCCTGCTGCTGGCGCGCAGCGGCTTCGAGTCTGAGGAAATCTCTGACCTCTCCGGTCTCAACCAGCGCAGTCCCCTGTATGCCGGTGTGATGGCGATCTGCATGTTTTCGCTGGCGGGCATTCCGCCTCTGGTGGGTTTCTACGCCAAGCTCTCGGTGCTGCAGGCGCTGCTGGCCTCGGGCGGTGCGTTCCACATCGGGCTTGCGGTGTTTGCGGTGATCATGTCCCTGGTGGGCGCGTTCTATTACCTGCGTCTGGTCAAGGTGATGTACTTCGACCCTCCCATCCAGACCGCCGAGATCGAGGCAGGAGCCGACGTGCGTTCGGTGCTGTCCATCAATGGCGCACTGGTGCTGGTGCTGGGCATTGTGCCGGGTGGACTCATGGCGCTGTGTGCCCAGGCAGTGGCCCAGTTGCTGGCCTGAGCGAACGATCCGCCGACGGTTGAACCAAACCGCCAGCGGACGGATCGGAATCCCCTATGTCCCAAGAATCTTCTGTCTGGCTGGTGTTGCTGGCGGCACTGGTGGTGGCCAACCTGCCTTTTCTGAACGAACGTTGGCTGGCCGTTCTCCCCCGCCGCAACGCGCAGGTCAAGTCGTTGGGCGTGCGGCTGGTCGAGCTGGGGATAGGTTATTTCATCGTCGGCGGCATTGGCATGGGACTTGAGCAGTACGGCGGGCAGATTTACCCGCAAGGGTGGGAGTTCTATGTCACGACCGGCTCCCTGTTTCTCACGCTCGCGTTTCCGGGGTTCGTCTACCGCTACCTGTACAAGCGCCGCACTTGAGTCGGTGGGGCACAGGTACCCCGGTTGCCGTTCGCCCATCCACCCGTTGTACCCGCTCACCCCCGAGGCTTCTTATGGCGAATGACGCTCACCTGCGCGAAACCATGCTGGAGCGAACCGAACTCCTGCAAGGCCATTTCCTCCATGTGGTGCGCGATGCGGTGGCCCTTCCGGATGGTGGCCGCGCCACCCGCGAATTCGTGCTTCATCCCGGGGCGGTCATGGTGGTCGGTTTGCTGGACGATGGGCAGGTCGTGCTGGAGCGGCAGTACCGCCATCCTCTGCAGGACGTGATGATTGAATTCCCGGCCGGCAAGCTGGACGCTGGCGAAGGCAGCCTCGGTTGCGCCCGCCGCGAACTGCAGGAAGAAACCGGCTACACCGCCGGTGAGTGGGCATTTGCCGGACGGCTTGCGCCCACCATCGCCTATTCGAACGAGCTGATCGACATCTGGTTTGCACGCAAGCTGGTGCTGGGTGAGCGCCGGCTGGACCAGGGAGAGTTTCTTGATGTGTTCACCGCCACGCCCGAACAGCTGCTGAGCTGGTGCCGCGGTGGTGCGGTGGTGGACGGAAAAACCCTGGTCGGTGCCCTGTGGTTGCAGCAGGTGTTGCAAGGCAACTGGGCATTGGATTGGGCGCCTGCGCCTGGCGATGTGCTGCCAGAAAATGATGCCCCATGAAGGTACTTGACCTGCAATGCGCCCACCAGCACACCTTTGAAGGCTGGTTCGGTTCCGACCAGGAGCTTTCAGACCAGATGGAGCGCGGCCTCTTGGTGTGCCCGTTCTGCGGCGACGGGCATATCCGCAAGATGCCTTCGGCCCCCCGGCTGAACCTGCAGGGCAGCAGGGAGACCCGTGCGCATCCGGACGGGGGAGTTAGCCAGGGCGGTGAGCCCGCGCCCGACGACCCGGCGGCCAACGCCTCCCGTGCCCTGCAGGCGCAATGGGTCCAGGCCATGCGCCAGGTGATCGCCGAGACCGAGGATGTGGGTGACCGTTTTGCGCAAGAGGCGCGGGCCATTCACCAGGGCGATGCCAACCCCCGCGCCATCCGGGGCCAGGCCTCGAAGCAGGAAACCTTGGCGTTGCTGGAGGAGGGCATCGGTGTCGTACCGTTGCCCGCGCTGCCCTGGCTCAAGGAAACGCTGCAATAGCCCGA
>JALORL010000278.1 GCA_025458915.1 Hydrogenophaga sp. | reverse complement strand
ATCTGCGCGGCCTCGATCACCACCGTACCGCTGCCGCAGCAGGGGTCGTACAGCGGGGGGATTTCGTCCAGCGGCTGGTCGGCACAGGCGTTCCATCCGGTGGCAGCGATCATGGCCGCCGCCAGCGTTTCCTTCAGCGGCGCGTCGCCCTTGTCCTCGCGCCAGCCGCGCTTGAACAGCGGCTCGCCCGAGGTGTCGATGTAGAGCGTGACGGTGTCGGTGGTGAGGTGGGCGTAGATGCGGATGTCGGGCCAGGTGGTGTTCACGCTGGGACGCTCGCCGCGCTTGTGGCGGAAGCGGTCGCACACGGCGTCCTTGATCTTGAGCGCGGCAAAGTTCAGGCTGGTCAGCGGGCTGTGCTGGGCGGTGATCTCGACCTTGATCGTCTGCGCTGGCGTGAACCAGATCTCCCAGGCCACGTCGCCGGCAGCGTTGTACAGATCCTGCTCGCTGCGGTACTCGCCGTGCCAGAGCTGCACCAGCACCCGCTGGGTGAGCCGGCTGTGCAGGTTCAGGCGCAGCGCGTCGCGCCAGGACGCCTGCACCCCCACCCCGCCGCGCGCCTTGTGCGTTGCAGCTTCGCCGGTGATGCGCTGCACCTCGGCGGTGAGCATGTCCTCCACGCCGGCGGCACAGGGGAGAAAGAGCTGGAGCTGGTTCATGTCAGGAAAGACGCAAGGCCTTCAACGTAATGCAGATGGAATGGGCTCGGAAGCCATGGGGCCAAACGGTCGGCATCCCATGCCTGGTCGCGGCAGTTCAGCGTTTGCGCAGGTTGGCCGGCGCAATGCGCAGCGCCTCGCGGTACTTGGCCACGGTGCGCCGCGCGCATTCAATGCCCTGCTCGCGCAGCAGGTCCGACAACTGGTTGTCCGACAGCGGCTTGGAAGGCGTTTCGGACGCGATGAACTGCTTGAGCAGGGCGCGCACCGCGGTGCTCGACGCGTTGCCGCCGGTTTCGGTGCCGAGCGACGAGCCGAAGAAATACTTGAGTTCGTAGGTACCGAACGGCGTGGCCATGTACTTGGCGGTGGTCACGCGGCTGATGGTCGATTCGTGCAGGCCAAGTTCGTCCGCAATTTCACGCAGCACCAGCGGGCGCATGGCCAGTTCGCCGTGCATGAAGAAGTTGCGCTGGCGCTCCACGATGGCGCTGGACACCCGCAGGATGGTGTCAAAGCGCTGCTGGATGTTCTTGATGAACCAGCGCGCCTCCTGCAGCCGCTGCTGCATGGCGGCATGCCCGGCTTCACTGCCGTTGTCGCGCCCGCCGCGGTTCTGCCGCAGGGCATTGGCGTACACGTCATGCACCTTCAGCCGGGGCATCACCTCGGGGTTCAGGATCACCTTGAACCCCCGACCGGCCCGGGTCACGATCACATCCGGCACCACCAGGTTGCGTTCCAGGTCGATGAACTGGCGCCCTGGTTTGGGCTCCAGCCGCGCAATCAGCGCCAATGCAGCCCGGACCGTCTCGTCGTCGAGAGCGCACAGCGCGCACAGGCGCCGGACGTCGCGCTTGGCCACCAGCTCCATCGGCTGCTGGCAAATGGCCAGCGCGGCGCGCGCCTCAGCCGTGTTGCGCAATTCCATGATCTGCAGGCGAAGGCATTCCGACAGGTCGCGCGCGCCCACGCCGGCCGGCTCCATGTGCTGCAGCCAGTGCAGCGCCATGCTCAGCCGTTGTTGAACCGTTTCGCGGTCTTCCACGCTGGGTGGCTGGGCTTGCTGCGGCGTACCGCGTGCGGTCATCTCCAGCCAGGCAACCGCCAGATGGTCCAGACTGTCCTCGAGATAGCCATCGTCGTTGAGCGACTCGATCAGGAAGTACAACGCGGCCCGGTCTTCCTCGTTCAGGCGCAGGCAGCGTGCCTGTTCGTGCAGATGCTCCTGCAGCGACACGCTGGCGCGGGCCAGCTCGGTGGCTGACGCCGTGTCTTCGTCACCGCTGCCGCTGTGGCGCGCGGGCGCTTCGCCTCCCCACTCGCTGTCGTCCGGCGCCAGATCCACCGAACCATCGCCCTCCCAGCTTTCCTCCAGAGGAGCATCGCCGTCGATGCGGCTCTCCAGCGCATCGCTGTCCGGGCCTTCGGGGGCGACCGGGCTCTCGCGCTCCAATGCACTGCGCTCCACACCCGCTTCAAGGCCCGGCTGGGCCACATCGGCGATCTGCTCGGCCGCGCTCACCGGCGCGTCCATCTGCTCCAGCCCGAAGGCCTCCCGCTCGGCCGACTCATCGGCACGCTCCAGAAACGGGTTTTCGTCGAGCATCTGTTCGACTTCCTGCGCCATCTCCAGCGTGGAGAGCTGCAGCAGGCGGATCGACTGCTGCAACTGCGGCGTGAGCGCAAGATGCTGCGAGACGCGCAGCGACAAGCCCTGCTTCACCGCGCACCCACCTGCCACAACAGCAACCGCAAACCGTTCATCACATGCGGAAGTGCTCACCGAGGTAGACCCGGCGCACATCGGCGTTTTCCACGATTTCCGCCGGTGTGCCGCTGGTGAGCACATGACCGTCGTTGATGATGTAGGCGCGGTCGCAGATGCCCAGTGTCTCGCGCACGTTGTGATCGGTGATCAGCACACCGATCCCGCGACCCTTGAGGAAGCCGATGATGCGCTGGATCTCGATCACCGCGATCGGATCGATGCCGGCAAACGGTTCATCCAGCAGGATGAAACGCGGGTTGGTGGCCAGCGCCCGGGCGATTTCCACCCGCCGCCGCTCACCGCCAGAGAGCGCCGGTGCGGGCGAGTCGCGCAGGTGGTTCACGTGCAGCTCCGCGAGCAGGGCATCCAGCCGCGAGTCGACCTCGTCGGTCGACAGCGGATTGCCCTGACCGTCGGTCTGCAGTTCCAGCACGGCGCGCACGTTGTCACCCACATTGAGCTTGCGGAAGATGGAGGCCTCCTGCGGCAGGTACCCCAGCCCCAGGCGCGCCCGGCGGTGGATCGGCATCCGCTCGATCGACTGGCCATCCAGCAGGATCTGCCCGCCGTCCACCCGCAGCAAGCCAACGATCATGTAGAAGGAGGTGGTCTTGCCGGCACCATTGGGGCCCAGCAGGCCCACCACCTCCCCTTTGTCCACGGCCAGCGAAACATCCTTGACCACCTTGCGGC
>JALORL010000277.1 GCA_025458915.1 Hydrogenophaga sp. | reverse complement strand
CACCTCCGCATTGGCCATTTCGCTGGCATAGCGCAGGGCGAACAGGCACAGGAAGGTCAGCAGCAGGAACAGCGGCACCGTGCGGCGCGCAGACAGCAGCAGCGATTCGCCCGACTGGCTCACGAGACGCTCCCGCGGGCCGCCACCCGGCGCACAGGTCCCGGGTCGATCAGCTGGTTCCAGTCGGGCAGGGCCCGCAGGGCGCCCGTGCTCAGCAGGGTCTGCACCAGTCGTTCCCCGTTGCGGGCCAGCGCGGGCGGCTGGCCGCCCAGTTCGGCCAGCGAATCGCTCAGGGAGTAGAACGCCAGGCCATCGAGGGTGGCCGCATACTCCTCGGCGGTCATGTCGCTCCCCCGCGCCAGCTCGCGGGCCGCGTTGTCCGGGTCGCGGACCAGCAGGGCGAGTCCGTCGCGCCAGGCCGCCACCAGCTGGTCCACCTGGGCAGGCCGCTGCGCCAGCGTGGCGGACCGCACCACCAGCACGTCGAGCAGTTCGTCGCGCATGCCCGCGCTGTCGAAAATGGTGTTGAAGCCCTCCCGGTGCAGCGTACCAGCCAGCGGCTGGTAGGTGATGGCTGCTGCCGCGCGGCCCTGGGTCAGGGCCTCCAGGTGCAAGCCGGCTTCCAGGTTGAGCACGGTGACATCGGCAGCTTGCAGGCCGCCCGCCTGCAGCAGGCGATAGAGCATGAGCGCGCCCACGGTGGAGCTTTCGACTGCCACGGTTTCCCCTTTGAGGGCCTGCGGTGTGTCGATGCCGGGTCGGGCCACCACCACGTCCGCGCCGGCCGACGCATCGAGCAGCGCCACCACGCGCAGATCCTGGCCTTCGTCGGCCAGGCGCAGCGCTTCGTCCAGCGTGAGCGCGGCAGCGTCGATCAGTCCGTTGCGGAAGCTGCGCAGGGTTTCTGAGCTGGAGGACAGTTCCACCACCTTCACCTGGCTGCGGTCGATCCAGTCGCCATCGCGCGCAAGCACCAGCGGGTCGTAGCCGATCCAGCTGTTCATGCCCACCTTCAGCGGCGCAACGGGTGCGGGCTGGCAGCCCGCGAGCAGCAGGCTGGCCGCCAGCGCCGCCACGCCTGCGAGGGCGCGCCGGCCAAAGCAGGCAATACCCTGCACGACGCCGTCGCGGGCATGCGGGCGCAGGGGGCGCGCCTGATCCAGACGCGGCAGTGTGAGCGGCATTCGTCTCCTCCCGGGTTATTGCATTTTGTCAGCAGTTGTACGGGTTGCGGAACACCCCGGTGAAAGCGCTTCCCGCACCCTGCAGCAGAAAACGACGGGGCTTCCTCCTGGTGGCAATAGGTGTACAAACAGTTGAATTTTCCGGTTCTTTTCCTGTAATTGATTTCTTAAGTAACACTGCAGACTGCCGACATACCCAAAAACTATCAGGTTTGAAGCCGATCTGTGGTTCCAGAGCGGGGGTCTATACATGGACCTCCATCCGCTGCCATCGCAGCAGTCATTTCAGGGGAATTGCCATGTTCAAAGAGTTGAAAATATCCACTCGCCTGGTGGCGGGTTTCACCTTGCTGGTGGCCATGTTGCTGGGCATTGGTGCCCTCAGCATCTTCCGGACCATGTCGGTTCAAACCGATCTGCTCGACATCACCGAACGCCGCATGAAGGTGATTGCCGACACCGAGCTGCTGCGCGACGCCACCAATGTCCAGGCCCGCGCCATCCGCAACATCGCTCTGTTCACCGATCCGGTCATGGTCACCGAGGAACAGCGGGCCATTGCGGCATCGCGCAATACCGTCGAGCAGCTGAAAAGTGAACTTGAGGCGCTGGTGGTGTCCAGCAAGGGCCGCGCGCTGCAGGACCAGTTGTTCGCCGCCCGAAAGCCTTTTGATGCAACGGTGGACAGATTTTTGGACCTCAGGGACGCTGGCGAGACCGACGCCGCAGTGACCTTCTTGTTCGACCAAGTGCGACCGGCCCAGCAGGAATACCTCAAGGCCATCGACGCGGCCGTGGCCTACCAGCAGGAGGGTGCACAGGCGTCAAGCCGGCAGGCACAGGCCACGGTGCGCAACCTGATCGCGACAATCGGGGTGGCGGTCTTGCTGGCCGCTGCAGTGGCCACCGGCGTGGCCATGTGGATCATCCGCTCGGTGACGGGGCCAATCAACAGTGCCATCGAATTGGCCCGGGCTGTGGCGGCGGGCGACCTCACCCGTGTGGTGGAGGTGAGGTCGAAAGATGAAGCTGGCGCGTTGATGCAGGCGTTGGCCCACATGCAGACCAGCCTGGCGAAAGTGGTCACCCAGGTGCGCAGGGGCTCCGAGTCCGTGTCCACCGCCAGCGAGCAGATCGCGCAAGGCAACCAGGACCTGAGTTCGCGCACCGAAAGCCAGGCCAGCGCCCTGGAGCAAACCGCAGCCTCGATGGAAGAACTGTCATCCACCGTGCGCCACAACTCGGACAACGCCATGCAGGCCAATCAGCTGGCACAGAGCGCCTCAAAGGTGGCCGCCGAAGGGGGTCAGGTGGTCAGCCAGGTGGTGAACACGATGAAGGGCATTGAAAACAGCTCGAAGAAGATCGCCGACATCATCAGCGTGATCGACGGCATTGCCTTCCAGACCAACATCCTGGCGTTGAATGCAGCGGTGGAAGCCGCCCGTGCCGGTGAACAGGGCCGCGGCTTTGCGGTGGTGGCTGGCGAGGTCCGCAACCTGGCGCAGCGCAGTGCCAGTGCGGCCAAGGAAATCAAGGACCTGATCACCGACAGTGTGGAGCGTGTGAGCAGTGGCACCGCGCTGGTGGACAAGGCAGGCAGCACCATGAACGAGGTGGTGGAGAGCGTGCGTCGGGTCACCAACATCATGGCCGAGATCAGCGCCGCCAGCAAAGAACAAAGCGACGGCGTGGGCCAGGTGGGGGAAGCGGTGGTCCAGATGGACCAGGCCACGCAACAGAACGCGGCGCTGGTGGAAGAAATGGCAGCTGCCGCCACCAGCCTGCGCACCCAGGCTTCTGATCTGGTACAGGCGGTGGCGGTGTTCCGTCTTCGGGAAACAGCCCGCTGACGGTCCGCGCTTCAGGGCTGGTGGACGCGCGCGTCTGCCTCGGCCTGGCGCTCCTGCAGCGCGCGCCACAGGATCTTGCCGGTGCCCGATTTCGGCAGCTGGT
>JALORL010000276.1 GCA_025458915.1 Hydrogenophaga sp. | reverse complement strand
AGGCCATGCGCTGGACACCTTGTCCATGGGCATGAGCGACGATCTGGATGCTGCGGTGGCTGCCGGCTCCACCCTGGTGCGCGTGGGCCGCGCCATCTTCGGCCACCGGGACCGCAAACCCGTGGCCGCCTGAGTCCGGCTGCAGCCGGGATTCTCTTCCCGGCTTACTTCGTCACCATCGGCTGGATGGTGCCGCAGTCCTTGGACAACCATTTGCCCTGGCCGTCGATGGTGACGTTCTGGGGCTTTCCGTTCTGCACCGACTGCATCACCATCTTCATGGTGTACGACGTGTCTCCATTGAAGGTGTAAGTGCCTTCGCCGCTGGAAGGCGGGTTCTGGCAGACGAAGTTCATCTTCATGCTGTTGGCGCTGCGCGAGGTGATGGTGGTCTTGCAGTCGCCTTCGGTCTGGGTGGGCATTTCCTGGCGCGCGGCCATTTCCGGCGTGATGCACACCTTCATGGCCATGGTGCCGCCGGGGCCGGCAGCGATGTTCACGCCCTGCTTGGCCATCATGTCTTCCATCATCTTGCGCTGCTCCGGCGGCATGGAAGCCATCTGCTTCTGCATCTGCGCCATGGCGGCATCGATCTCGGGGTTGCCGCCCATCTTGCTGTTCATCTCCCACAGGCCGGGGCGGGTGCTCTGGGCGATCGCGCTCAGGGAGGCGGCGGCGAGGGCAGCGATGCAGACGGTTTGCAGGGACTTGGACATGCGGAGGCTCCGGTCGGGTTGAACGTCTGGGGATTCTCCCTGCATGGGAGCAGATGTCAAACCCACAACTGTGTGGTGTTCTTCACTTCTTCCATGACGGCGTAGGTGCGTGTTTCGCGCACGCCGGGCAGCTGCCACAGCACGTTGCCGGCGAACTCGCGGTAGGCCAGCATGTCGGCCATGCGGGTCTTGAGCAGGTAGTCGAAACCACCCGCCACCATGTGGCATTCCATGATGGCGTTGTGCACCTGCACGGCCGCCTTGAACTCGTTGAACACATTCGGCGTGGTGCGGTCCAGCAGCACTTCCACGAAGACCATCATGCCCAGGCCCAGCTTCAATGGGTTCAGGCGTGCCTCGTACCCCAGGATGTAGCCCTCGCGCTGCAGGCGCTGGGTGCGCGCCAGCACGGCGGTGGGGGAAAGCGCCACCGCTTCGGCCAGCTTGAGGTTGGAGAGCCGGCCGTCCGCCTGCAGGGTGCGCAGGATGCGCAGGTCGATGCGGTCGAGGGGCTGGTCGCTCATGAATGGGGTGAATTGAGGGATGAGGATAGTGAATTATCCGGCTTAAAAGCAAAAAAAGAACAGAAATTCACTGTACTGAGGCGGATCATCCGTGCATCCAACAAATCAATCCCTGGAGCCCGCCATGCCCCGCCCCGCCGACCGCCTGCCCGACCCCTACCGCGTTGAAACCGATGTGCTCACCCGCCGTCTGCAGGCGCTGGAGGGCGCGCTGGACTGGGCGGCTGCCGCCCGCGTGGCCGCCCCCTGGGTGAAGGCCGTGCGCGAGAACCCGCCGCCCTTCTGGGCCATGGAAAGCCTGCTGAAGGAATACCCCATCTCCAGCGCCGAGGGGCTGGCCCTGATGCGGCTGGCCGAGGCGCTACTGCGCGTTCCCGACGCCGAAACCGCCATTGCCCTCACGGCCGACCAGCTCGGCCGGGCGGATTTCGATGGGGCGGCCCACGCCACCGCTGGGCCGCCCCAAGGTGGCGTGCACCCCCTTGGGGGGCCTGGCGAAGCCAGGGTGGGGGGCCAGCCCTCGACTCTGGCGCGGCTCTCGTCCACTGCCATCGCCATGTCCAAGCACTTCCTGCCCAGTGAAGACCGGCAGCCGGGGCTCATGGCCAAGCTGGGTGCCCGCACCGTGGTGGCGGCCACATTGCGGGCGGTTCAGTTGCTGGGCCGGCAGTTCGTGCTGGGCCAGACGATCGAAGAGGGCATGAAGGAGGCTGCCAGCGCGCGGAAGAAGCAGGCCAACCTCGCCTTCAGCTTCGATATGCTGGGTGAGGGCGCCCGCACCGACGAGGACGCGCTGCGTTACCTGGCGAGCTACCAGAACGCCATTGCCGCCATTGCCCGCACGGCCGACCCGGCGCGCAGTCCGGCCAGGAACGACGGCATTTCCATCAAGCTCAGTGCCTTGCACCCGCGCTATGAAGATGCGCAGCACGCGCGCGTGCTGCAGGAACTGGTGCCGCGCGTGTGGGCCCTGTGCGAGGCCGCTGCAGCCGCCAACCTGAACCTCACCATCGATGCGGAAGAGGTGGACCGGCTGGAGCTTTCGCTGGACGTGTTCGAGGCCTTGGCCCGGCGCGTGGGCGAGCACTGCCCGCAGTGGCAAGGCTTCGGCCTGGCGCTGCAGGCCTACCAGACGCGCGCGGTCGAACTCATCGAGCATGTGATCGCACTGGCACGTCGCTACAAGCTGCGCTTCATGTGCCGCCTGGTCAAGGGCGCCTACTGGGACGCGGAGATCAAGCGCGCGCAGGAGCAGGGCCTGGCGGGTTACCCGGTGTTCACGCACAAGCACCACACCGACGTGAGCTATCTGGCCTGCGCAAGGGCAATGCTGGCCGCACCCGATGCCCTGTTTCCCCAGTTCGCTACGCACAACGCGGGCACGATTGCCGCCATTCTCCAGATGGCAGGCCAGGCTTCCTTACCTGCTTCCGGCGGGACCACAGAAGGGAAACCCATGTTCGAATTGCAGCGCCTGCACGGCATGGGCGAAGGCATCTACCGCGAGGTGCTGAAGAACCCCGCCATCGGCTGCCGGGTGTACGCGCCGGTGGGCGCGCACCGCGATCTGCTGGCCTATCTGGTGCGGCGGCTGCTGGAGAACGGCGCCAACTCGTCGTTCGTCCACCAGCTCACCGACGAATCGGTGGGCATGGACGAGCTGCTGGTGTCGCCCCTGCACCTGGAAACGCAGGCGGCGCTGCCCCTGCCGCTGGAGATGTTCGGCCACCAGCGCGCGAACAGCGCCGGGCTGGACCTGACCGTGTTGTCCCATCGCAAGCCGCTGCAGGACGCCCTGGGTTGCACCCAGGTTCCGGTGGTCTCCGAAGCCACTGCCGCCGATGTGGACCGCGCCAGTGTGCAAGCTGCCCAAGCGTTCCCGTTGTGGAACCACACCGCGGTGGCCGAACGGGCCGCCATCCTGCGCCGC
>JALORL010000050.1 GCA_025458915.1 Hydrogenophaga sp. | reverse complement strand
CTCGGGATGATTTCGCGCGGGCGGTCGCCGGTGCGGGCAATGGCGGTTTCGATGGGGCGGCCGTTCTGGTCGTAGCCGGTGGCCCAGTTGACGTCCACGAAGTTCTTCGCCGAGATGAACTGGCCGTTGGTGCGGTCGATGACGAAGAAGAAGCCGTTCTTGGGCGCGTGCAGGATCACCTTGCGCGGCTTGCCATCCAGCGTCAGGTCGGCCAGGATCATGGGCTGGGTGGAGGTGTAGTCCCAGTTGTCGCCAGGCGTCTGCTGGTAGTGCCACACGTATTTGCCCGTGTCCGGATTCAGCGCCACGATGGACGCGAGGTACAGGTTGTCGCCACCCGCCGGGCTGCGCTTCTTGTGCGCCCAGGGCGAACCGTTGCCGGTGCCGATGTACATCAGGTTCAGCTCGGGGTCAAAGGCCATGGCGTCCCACGCCGTGCCGCCGCCACCGGCTTCCCACCATTTGCCGGCGGGGTCCCAGGTCTTGGCGGCGCGCTCCATGGACTCGTCCTCGAACGGCTTTCTCGGGTCGCCCGGTACGGTGAACCAGCGCCACTTCTGCGCGCCGGTCTTGGCGTCATAGGCGGTGATGTAGCCGCGCACGCCGTATTCGGCACCGCCGTTGCCGATGATCACGTTGCCCTTGAAGACGCGCGGCGCACCGGTGATGGTGTAGCTGAACTTGCGGTCGATGATGGTGTCCTGCGCCCAGGCTTCCTTGCCGGTGGCGGCGTCGAGCGCGATCAGGCGGCCGTCGTAGGACGCGACAAACACCTTGCCCTCGTGCAGCGCCACGCCACGGTTGACCACGTCACAGCAGCCCTTGTAGCCGGCTTCGCGCGGCACCTTGGGGTCGTAGGTCCAGAGGCGCTTGCCGGTGCGCACGTCGACCGCGTGCACCACGCTCCACGACGCCGTGACGTACATAATGCCGTCGACCACCAGCGGGGTGGCCTCCACGCCACGCTTCGATTCCAGGTTGTAGGACCACACCAGGCCCAGATCCTTCACATTGCCGGCGTTGATCTGGTTGAGTTTCGAATGCCGGGTCTCCGCATAGTCCAGCCCGTAGCTGGGCCAGTCGGCCGTCTGCGCCGCGTTGCTCTGCATGTAGGCCGCATTGACCTTGCCGACGGCGGCCGCAATATGCGCTGGCGTGCCTTTGGCCGGGGCCTGCGCCCATGCGCCGCCGCCGAGCGCGACGGCGGCCAGCAGGCCCGCGGCGATGCGGCCTCGGGTGATGGCGAGGGAGTTCGGTTTCATCGTGTCTCCTGGTGCAGCCCGTGGGTTCCGGGCATGTTGTGGATAGGCTGGCCGCGCCTTCTTTTGTCCGGCGCTTCATGCGGCAGCGTTGCCATGCTCGCCAGAGTGCGCTGCACTTTCACCCTCGGGATTTCCCTGAATCCAAAGTGTTCCGTGATGGAACACCGCTACCGCCCTGGAAGCGGCCGGCACGGCAGTACCGGGCTAACCCCATGCGCGCGAAACAGCGACCACTCCATACTCGGGCGCTTGAAGGAGCCGCCCATGCCCCAACCCGCACGCCTGCGCTCGCACACCCCGCAGCAGTTGTTCTTCCAGACCGCCGAGCAACGCACTGCGCTGGCGCGTGAGCGCTTTTTCGAAGAAGGCGTGCGTCCCTCCGGGCTGGTGGGTGAAGCCGTGTTGCAGTCGTGGTTGCGCTGCTGCAAAGACCACCGGCAGCCGCAGCATGCGGTGCAGTTCGAACCGGTGAGCCGCAGCCGCTCGCACGCCAGCCTGAACCGCAACCACCAGCTGTTGCAAGCGGGCAATGCCGAACTGGGCCACATGGAAGCCGCGCTGGGGGGCACCGACTGCCGCGTGCTGCTCACCGACGCACAAGGCGTCATCATTCATGCCACTGCGCAACCCAGTGGCAGCCAGCAGCCACTGCTGCGCGCCGCATCGCGGGTGGGGGTGAACATTGCCGAACAGCAGATCGGCACCAGCGCACCAGGCATCGTGGTCCGCACGGGCGAGGCATGCACCGTCGATGGGGCAGAGCATTTCCACCAGTGCCTGCAAGGGCTGTACTGTGCCGCTGCGCCCATTCACGACATCCGCGGCCAGCTGGCCGGTGTGCTCGATGTCTCGGTGGAAGGCGGGCGCTTTCCGTTCGATGCCCTGGCGGTGGTGAGCACCTACGCCACCACCATCGAGAACCGCCTGCTCCAGTTGCAGTCCAGCGAACACCTGGTGCTGCATTTCCAGGCCAGCCCCACGTTTCTGGATACCCCACTGGAGGCCCTCGCCGGAGTCGGCCCGGACGGTCGCGTGCTTTGGCTCAATGGCGCAGCGCAGCGCCTCACCGGCTGCACGCTCGCCGGACCGACCACGGTCGACGAGGTATTCGGCTCGCCTGTCGAACACCTGCTGGACCTGCACCGCCAGCACCGCCTGCACTTGCTGCGCCTGCCCAACGGGCTGAGTGTGTGGGTCAAGGGGCACCTGCACGGCCATGACGGTGTGGACTTCAACCACGCCGTCAGCACTCCCGCCGCATCCTGCGCGCCCACCTCGGATCCATCCCCGCACCGCCTGGCCGAGGAAGCGGGTGTCGACGCTGGCGGGAATGCAGGCGATCCGCACGAAGCAGCGCCCCAGCCACAGGCAACGGCGGCCACGTTGGTGGACCACAGCCAGCGCCTGATCGAAACCACGCTGGCCGAGTGCGGCGGCAACATCGCCAAGGCCGCGCGGGCGCTGGGTGTGTCGCGCGGCATGCTCTACCGCCGGCTGCGCCGTCCGGCAGTGCCCGATGCTCAGACCGGCGCGGCGCCGGCCGACCCCGGCGGAGACTGAACGGCTGCAGACACCTCCAGCAGCCGCTGCACCTCGTCGCGCACGTCGTTGGCCCAGGTGCGGCGGTCCCGGCCGTGGGCAGCCTGGGGTTGGCCGTAGCGCACCACCGCGCGCAGGTGCGAAGCGCCGAGCACAGCCCAGATCGATGCCATCAGTGTCGTGTCGCCGACGAACACCGGGGCCGGGTGCGGCGCACCGGTGCGACCGTCCACGAACCGGATGGCCACCGGCAACACCGGCGCATTCGCGGCAATGGCGGCCTGGAGCAGGTTGGCATGAAAGGGCAGCAGGCCGGTGCCATCGCTCGTGGTGCCTTCGGGGAACACACTCAGAATGCCGCCCTCGCGCAGCGCGTCGCTCATGCGGTGCACCACGCGCATGGCATCGCGCCGGTTCTCGCGTTCGATGTAGAGCGTGCCCGCGCCCGTGATGAGTGCGCCCAGCACCGGCCAGTGGCGCGCGTCGGCCTTGGAGACGAAGCGGCTCGGGTAGGCGGCGTTCATCACCAGGATGTCCAGCCACGACACGTGGTTGGCCAGTTGCAGCAGCGGTCCGTGGTCAGGCGGCTGCCCATGCACCTCCAGCTCCGCACCCAGGATCTGCAGCATTTTCTGGGTCCATACCCGCACCAGCAGCCGCCTTTGCGCTGCGTTCAGCCGGTCGAACTCCGTGCGGATGATCCAGATGCCGCGCAGCACGTGCGCGGTGGCGCGCACGGCCCTCCAAAGCGCGCGCCAGCTGTTCACACCGCAGCAGCCGCGTCGGCCATCGGCGCCGAGAAAGCCACCTGCCCGCCCACCAGCGTGGCGCGCACGCTCACTGGCAGCTCGTGCCCGCCGAACGGCGTGTGCTTGCCCTGACTGCGCAGCGCATCGGCAGCCACCGCCCAGGGCCGGTTGGGATCGAACACGCACACGTCGGCCACCCCACCCACCGCCAGCCGGCCCACGCTGGCTTGCAGCGTGCCCAGGCTGGCGCCCAGCACCGACTGCGGCCCCTCGGTCAGCACCGAGAGCGCCTGCATCAGGCCGAGACCGTCCTGCTGCGCCCACTTCGCAGCAAGGCCCAGCAACAGCTCCACCGCCGTGGCCCCGGGCTCCGCTTCGGCAAACGGCAGCGTCTTGGCGTCGCTGTCGACCGGGTTGTGGTCCGACACCAGCGCGTCAATGGTGCCATCGGCCAAGCCAGCGCGCAGCGCATCGCGGTCGCGCTGCTGGCGCACCGGCGGCTGCAGGCGCAGGCGACTGTCGTAGTAGCCGATGTCGATGTCGGTCAGCAGCAGGTTGTGCACGCTCACGTCGCAGGTGACCGGCAGGCCCTCGGCCTTGGCCAGGCGCACCAGCTCCAGCCCGGCCGCACTGCTGATGCGGCACAGGTGCACCCGCGCACCGGAATTGCCCTTGCCCTGCACCGCGCGCATGAGCTCGAACAGGGTGTGCAGCGCAATGGTTTCGGCCGCCACCGGAATGCCCGAGAGGCCCAGCCGCGTGGCCAGCGGGCCGCTGGCCGCCACGCCCTTGCCCAGCCAGGCATCCTGCGGGCGCAGCCACACGGTGAAGCCGAAGGTGGCGGCGTACTGCAACGCGCGCTGCAACACCTGCGTGTTCAGCACCGGCACCTCGGCCTGCCCGAAACCGATGCAGCCGGACTCCGTGAGTTCGGCCATCTCGGTCAGCACCTCGCCCTGCAGGCCGCGCGTGAGTGCACCCAGCGGGAACACCCGGGCCAGGTGCAGCTTCTCGGCGCGAAACTTGAGCATGTCCACCAGCCCGGGTTCATCCAGCACCGGGTCGGTGTCGGGCGGGCATACCAGCGAAGTGACGCCACCGGCCACCGCCGCCGCCATTTCGCTCTCCAGCATGCCGGCGTGTTCCTGCCCGGGTTCGCGCAGGCGCACCGCCAGGTCCACCAGGCCCGGCGCCACCACGCAGCCGGTCGCGTCCAGCGTGCGGTTGGGGTGGAAGTCGCTTCCCACGTTGCCGATGGCGATGATGCGGCCCGCCGCAATCGCCACGTCGGCC
The DNA here is from genome assembly GCA_025458915.1 of Hydrogenophaga sp. Classification (GTDB taxonomy): domain Bacteria; phylum Pseudomonadota; class Gammaproteobacteria; order Burkholderiales; family Burkholderiaceae_C; genus Hydrogenophaga. Next base: position 7,449 of record JALORL010000050.1, on the reverse strand, counting down.
AGTTCGTCGCGACCGGTGGCCGGGTCCATGACGCGGCCGTTTTGAATCAATATCTTCACAGCGCACCTCCCGAAGCACGAGATGACCCATCCAGGGGCACCGAGGATCCGGCTTCGCCGGTCCCAGGGGTCCGCCCCCCTGGGGGGGAGACGGCGCTCTGCGCCATATCGGGGGGGGGCGTATTCCCCGCGACGATGGACATCACGGCCATCCGCACGGCAATGCCGTAGGTGACCTGCGGCAGTATCACGCTCTGCGGCCCGTCCACCACCGCGGAGTCGATCTCCACGCCCCGGTTGATCGGGCCAGGGTGCATCACGATGGCATCGGGCTTGGCCCAGCGCAGGCGCTCGGACGTGAGTCCAAAACTCTTGAAGTACTCCTGGCTGGAGGGCAGCAGCGCACCGCTCATGCGCTCGTTCTGCAGCCGCAGCGTGATCACCACGTCGCAATCCTTGATGCCTTCTTCCAGTGTGTGGCACACGCGCACGCCCATGTGGGACAAGTCGCTTGGCACCAGGGTTCGTGGGCCGACCACCCGCACGTCGGGACAGCCCAGCGTGGTGAGGGCATGGATGTCGGAACGCGCCACACGCGAATGTAGCACATCGCCCACGATGGCCACCGACAGGTTGGTGAAGTCCTTCTTGTAGTGGCGGATGGTGTACATGTCCAGCAGCCCCTGGGTGGGGTGGGCATGGCGCCCGTCACCGGCGTTGATCACGTGCACGTGGGGCGCCACGTGCTGCGCGATCAGGTAGGGCGCGCCCGACTCGCTGTGGCGCACCACGAAGATGTCGGCGGCCATGGCGCTCAGGTTGGCAATGGTGTCCAGCAGAGATTCGCCCTTGGCCGTGGAGCTGCGCGCGATGTCGAGATTGATCACGTCCGCGCTCAGGCGCGTGGCCGCGATCTCGAAGGTGGTGCGCGTGCGCGTGCTGTTCTCGAAGAACAGGTTGAACACGCTCTTGCCGCGCAGCAGCGGCACCTTCTTCACCTCACGGTTGCTCACGCTGGTGAAGTTCGCGGCGGTGTCCAGGATCTGCGTGAGGATGGCACGCGACAAGCCTTCGGTGGAGAGCAGGTGGATGAGCTCACCGTTCTTGTTGAGCTGGGGATTGCGGGCCACGGTCAACCTTTCAGTTTGGCTTCCAGAACGAAACTGAGGCGACCGCTGTCGTCGCGCGCAAGTTCGAGCAGCTGGTCGTCGGGCAGTTTCACGCTGGCTGCACACACATTGGCTTCGATGGGCAGCTCACGACCACCCCGGTCCACCAGCACCGCCAGTTTCACGCTGGCCGGGCGGCCATAGTCGTACAGCTCGTTGATCACGGCGCGCAGGGTGCGGCCGGTGTAGAGCACGTCGTCGACCAGCAGCACGTGCGCACCGTTCACATCGAAGGGCAAGGCGGTTTGTGCGGTGCTGGAAAGCCCACGCTGTGCAAAGTCGTCGCGGTGCATGGCCGACGAGATCACCCCTGCCGTGCCGGGCAGACCGAGGTCGCGCTGCAGCCGTTCGGCCAGCCAGGCCCCGCCGGAGGTGATGCCCGCCAGCGCCAGCGGCACCGGCGAGGCCTTCATGAAGGATCGCACCGCAACCAGCAGGTCCTGGTACAGGGCCTCGGCGTCGAGCGTAGGGGGTTGGGTCAAGGCAGGCTCCTCAGGAACTGTTCCAGAATGATGCAGGCCGACGCGGCATCGGCGTCTTTCGCGCCGAGGCTGTGGGCTTCGGTGGTGCTGTAGCGTTCGTCCACCTCGAAAACGGGCAGACCATGGCGGCCCCGCAGCTGCCGCGCAAACTTGAGCGCCCTCGCGGTATTGTCGTGCGCGGCACCATCGGGGTGATAAGGCACGCCCACCACCAGCGCGTCGGGCTGCCACTCTTTCAGGCGCTGGGCAATGTGCACAAAACGCGCATCGCCCTCGGCCACGATGGTGGGCTGCGGCGTGGCGCTTCGTGTAATGCGGTTGCCGGTGGCCACGCCGGTGCGCTTCAGGCCGAAGTCGAAGGCCATGAACGTCAGATGCTGGGCCACGACATCGGGCTGCATCAGCGACATACCCCGGAGCGCAGAGTCCTTCTCAAGCACACACCGCGGAACCGCCCTTCGACAGGCTCAGGACGGGCCGCAGGTGTGGCCCCCCTACCGCCGCAGGCGAGAGAGGGAGGTGACGCGAAGCGGCGCGGGGGGTGGCTCACCTTACGCATGCCCAGCATCGGGTGACAGCATCCAGGGCTGCAGGCCGAGCAGCGCCATGGCCCGTTCGTAACGTTCGGCCACCGGTGTCTCGAAGATCACCGCGGGATCCGCCTCGACCGTGAGCCAGCTGTTTTCGGTGATCTCGGACTCCAGCTGACCCTCTCCCCAGGATGCGTACCCCAGCGTCACGAACACCTTGCGCGGGCCGGCTCCCGATGAAAGGGCCTCCAGCACATCCTTGGACGTGGTCATTTCCAGCCCGCCCGGAATCGACAGCGTGGACGCGTACACCGACTCACCCTCGTCGCCCTGCACGGCTTCATGCAGCACGAAGCCGCGCTCGGTCTGCACCGGACCGCCCTGGAAGACAGGCAGTTCGGCCAGATCGTCGCGACCCAGGGCCAGGTCCACCTTCTCGAACAGGCGTGGCAGCAGGATGTCGCTGGGCTTGTTGATCACCAGCCCGAGCGCGCCCTTCTCGCTGTGCTCGCACAGGAACACCACGCTGCGGCCGAAAAGCTCGTCGCTGAGGCCGGGCATCGCAATCAGGAAGTGATTGGTCAGATTGGTGGGGGCAGAATCGGCGGGCATCGGGCAATTTTAAGCCGCGCCTCCCGCGCGGCCCGCCCCCTTCCAGACACCCACATGAACACCTACGACAAAGGCCTGGTGTGGTTCCGCCGCGACCTGCGGGCCACCGACAACGCCGCCCTGTACCACGCGCTGAAGAATTGCCGGAACGTGTGGTGCGTGTTCGTGTTCGACACCGACATTCTCGACCCGCTGCCGCGCGTGGACCGCCGGGTGGAGTTCATCCGCGAATCGCTGGTGGCGCTGGACCAAAGCCTGCGCGAACTGGGCCGCGCCCACGGGCACGAGGGCACGGGCCTCATCATCTGCCACGGCGTGGCCCGCAGCGAACTGCCGGCGCTCGCCCAGCGCCTGAAGGTGCAGGCGGTGTTCACCAACCACGACGACGAGCCTGCGGCGCTGGCCCGCGACGCGCAGGTGCTGGGCTCCCTGGCGCATGCGGGCATCGTGGTGCACAGCCACAAGGACCATGTCATCTTCGAGCGGCGCGAGGTGCTCACCCAGGCAGGCAACGCGTTCGGAGTGTTCACGCCCTACAAGAACGCCTGGCTCAAGCAGCTCACGCCCTACCACCTCAAGGCCTATCCCGTGGCACGGTACGCCGCCGCGCTGGCACCCGTCCCCGCCGAACACGCTGCGCCGGTGCCCACGCTGCAGTCCCTGGGTTTTCAAGCGAGCAACCTCGGCCAGCTGCCCATGCCCACCGGCAGCCCCGGCGCCCAGGCACTGTTCGAGGACTTCGTCGAACGCATCGACCGCTACGACCAGGCCCGCAACTTCCCGGCCGTCAAAGGGCCCAGCTACCTCAGCGTGCACCTGCGCTTCGGCACCATCTCCATCCGGCAAGTGGCGTCGGTGGCCTACCAGATTCATCTGCAGGGGATCCAGGGTGCCAGCGGCTGGCTATCCGAGCTGGTCTGGCGCGACTTTTACCACCAGGTTCTGGCCAACTTCCCCCACGTGGTGGAGCGTGCCTTCAAGCCCGAGTACGACCAGATCCGCTTCGAACAAGGCAAGCATGCAAAAGCGCTGTTCGACGCCTGGTGCGAAGGCCGGACGGGTTATCCGCTGGTGGACGCCGCCATGGCGCAGATCAACCAGACCGGCTACATGCACAACCGGCTGCGCATGGTGGTGGCGAGCTTTCTGGTCAAGGACCTTGGCATCGACTGGCGCTGGGGCGAACGCTACTTCGCTGAACACCTGATCGATTTCGACCTGGCCGCCAACAACGGCGGCTGGCAATGGGCGAGCTCCAGCGGGTGCGACGCCCAGCCCTATTTCCGCATCTTCAATCCGGTGAGCCAGAGCGAGAAATTCGACCCCGAAGGCAAGTTCATCCGCCGCTACCTGCCGCAACTCGCGGGCTTGCCGAACGCCGCCATCCATGCGCCCTGGAAGGCCAACGCCGTCGAACTGGCCGCTGCCGGCGTGGACTTGGGCAAGACCTACCCGCTGCCCATCGTCGACCACGCCCAAGCCCGCGACGCCACCCTGCAGCGCTATGCGGTGGTCAAGAACCCGAAGAAAATTTAACAAGTGCCTCTGAATCGGCTATCGGCATCTTGCCTGCCGGCGCGAAGTTCATCAAACCAGAAATGCCGCGGAACCGGCTTTGCCGGGCCGCTGGCATTGCCCCCTTGAGGAGGTCGCACGAAGTGCGGCGGGGGTGGGCTAAGCCTCCACCGCCAGCTGCGCGTAGTGCCCGATCAGCGCCAGCAGCTCGTCTTCCGAATACGGCTTGCCCAGATAGTGGTCCACCCCCAGTTCGCGCGCATGCTCGCGGTGTTTCTCCGCGATGCGCGAGGTGATCATGATCACCGGCAGGTCGGACAGACGTGCATCGCTGCGAATGTTGCGCACCAGGTCGAAACCGTCCATGCGTGGCATTTCGATGTCAGACAGGACCACCGTCGGCCGTTCCTGTTGCAGGCGTTCCAGCGCCTGCAAACCGTCCGCTGCCAGCGCCACACGGTAGCCTTCGCGCTGCAGCAGACGCTGAGTGACGCGGCGCACCGTGATGGAATCGTCCACCACCAGAATGAGCGGCACGGTGTTGGTGGCCAGGTCGGCTGCGGACACCATCTCGCCTTCCGTACTCGGCGTGGCATGCGCCTGGGCGGCCACCCATTCCTTGACCTGCGCGCCATACACCGTGGCCATGGCCACCGGGTTGTAGATCAACGCGACCGCACCCGAGGCCAGGATGGACATGCCCGCCAGGCCCGGCAGGCGCGACAGCTGTGAACCGAGGTTCTTCACCACCACTTCCTGGTTGCCCAGCACGGCGTCCACGTGCATGGCAACGCGCTGGGCCGCGCTACGGAAAATCACCACCGGCAGGGTACGGCCGATCTCGGTGGAACGCGGCGATGCCTGCAGCAACGCACCCGACCAGTAAAACGGGATGTCCTCGCCATCGGCGCGCAGACTACCGTTCTCGTAGGCCTTGTTCAGCTCTTCCACTCTGAGGCGGCGCACCAGTTCGACGATGTTGGACGGCACCCCGAAAGTGAGATTGCCCGCCCGCACCATCACCACCTGCGTCACAGCCGTGGTGAGCGGCAGCACCAGCTTGAAGCTGGCGCCCTGACCGGTCTGGCTGCTGGTTTCGATGCGGCCACCCAGCGCGACCACATCGGCACGCACCACGTCCATGCCAATGCCCCGGCCCGCCAGCTCGGATACCTCGCGCGCCGTGCTCAAACCCGCCTCAAACACCAGTTGGGCAGCCTCGGCATCCGACAGCTCGGTACCGGGCGCCACAAAGCCTTGCGCCACGGCCTTTTCACGCAGTCGGTTCAGGTCCAACCCCGCGCCGTCATCGCTGAACACCACCGACACGTCGTTGAGTTCCTGCGCGAGCCGGATCTCGATCCGGCCTTCGGCAGCCTTGCCTGCTGCCTGCCGAACCTCGGGGGGTTCGATACCGTGCACCACGCTGTTGCGCAGCAGGTGTTCGAAGGCGGCGGTCATGCGGTCCAGCACGCCGCGGTCCATTTCGATGTTGCCGCCGGTGATGTCCAGGCGCACCTGCTTGTGCGTTTCCTTGGACGCCTGCCGCACCACGCGGTACAGGCGTTCGGAAATGCCTTCGAACTCCACCATGCGGGTGCGCAGGAGGTCGCGCTGCAGCTCGCGGGTCTGCCGCGCTTGCGCCACCAGTCCGTCTTCCGTGGCTTCCACCGCGCGTTGCAGGTTGCGCTGCACTGTTGCCACGTCGTTGACCGACTCGGCCATCATGCGGGTGAGTTCCTGCACCCGCGTGAAGCGGTCGAATTCGAGCGGGTCAAACGACTGGTCGGCATCGCGGGCCTGTGCCAGCCGCGACTGCATCTGCGTTTCGGCCTGCAGTTCGATGTCCCGCAGCTGCATGCGCAGACGGTCCAGGTTGCCCGTCAGGTCCTTCAGCGAGCCGCGCAGCGTCACCAACTCGGCTTCCATGCGCGAGCGCGTGATGATCACTTCACCGGCCTGGTTCACCAGCCGGTCAAGCAGTTCGGGCCGCACGCGCACGGCGGCACCACCTCGGGCCTGGTTCATCACCGGCACACGCGGCAAGGTCAGCCCCGACAGGCTCTCCACTGCCGCCACCACAGGCGTCTGCGCTTCGGCCTCGCCATCGGCGGCGGGTGCCGGTGCTGCGTCTTCGGCCGCCACCAAGGCCACGTCCGCAGGCATGGTGTCCAGCGCCACCGGAACCGGTTCCTGCGAAGGATGTTCAGCGTGGCGCAACAGGTCGAAGCGCGCAGTGATCGCATCGAACGCGGCTTCCAGCGGTTCCAGATCGGCACTGCGCTTGACATCGGAGCCCATGCGCTCGGCATCGGTCTCCATGCGGTGGGCCATCTCCCCCAGCCGCAAGGCCCCTGCCAGACGGGCACTGCCCTTGAGCGTATGCAGGTTGCGCAGCACTTCGGCGCGGGCACTGGCGTTTTCGGGGCGCCCGAGTTGCGGCAACAGCTCCAGCGCCTCTTCAGCGAAGATCGGGAACAGGTCTGCATCGATCGTGTCGACCACGTCGATGTCGTCATCGATGTCCTGAACCGGCGCATGGTGCGGTTGGGCCTGATCAGGCTGCATGGGCGCGAATTCCGTGACCAGCCTTGCACGCCTTCGGAAACGGCTTCCGGCCAAGGTTCGTGGACCACGCGGTGCAGCGCCTGCAGCAGTTCTGGATTCGGTTCCTTGAGGAAGCCGGCGGCAAACTGGTGCAGCAAGCGGCGGATGTCCTCGGACGCATCCACGAACAGCTGGGCATGTTCGGCCGTGGCCTGCTGGCCCTGCTCCTGGTGCTGGCCCACGGTATTGAGCGCATGCTCCAGCGCCCGCGCAATGCGCGAGAGCGAGTCGAATCCGACGGTCGCGGAACTGCCCGCCAGCGAGTGGGCCAACGACTCCGGTTCGTTGGTCAGGGGTTCGTGGCGCTCCAGCGCCCATTCACCAAGGCTGGTTCCCAGGCGACGGGACCATTCGTCGGCCTCGTTGAGGTACACGTTGTAGAGCTTGATGCCGATGCGCAGGCTGCCGATCACACGAACCTGCTCGTCGGGCACCTCCTCGGCATCGGGCACGGACACCGGGTCCGGCTCCGCCGGGCTGGTCGATTCGACGGAATTCGGCTCCTGCGGTCCGTCGGACGGCAGGTCCAGGGATG
>JALORL010000275.1 GCA_025458915.1 Hydrogenophaga sp. | reverse complement strand
CTGCACACCGGATCATGTCCAGAAACTTTTCCGTTTCACCGACAGCGTGGTGTTCAGCTTCGACGGCGACGGCGCCGGCCGGCGCGCCGCCCGCAAGGCCCTCGACGCTGCCCTGCCCCTGGCGACCGACACACGCAGCGTGAAGTTCCTGTTCCTGCCCGCCGAACACGACCCGGACAGCTTCATCCGCGCCAACGGCGAAGCCGCATTTGCAAAATGCGTGAAGGAGGCCATGCCGCTGTCGCGCTTCCTGATCGAGTCCGCCAGCGCCGACTGCGACCTCACCGCCCTGCCCGACGGGGCGCTCAAGCGCCAGCTCATCGGGGATCTGGCCGAAGGCATCGGCCTGGGAGCCGCCGACCTGCTGCAACTCTGGCAGCAACACAACCCGCAAAGCAGGCCACGCAGAGGGACACCCCCCGGCAATCCTGCTCCCACCCACGACACCGGCAGTACAGGCCCCGCGGGACAGCCATACCCGCCCTATGAGGACGTGGGGCACCTCACACCAGCCTATGGCGCAACCACCAGCGGGTCGGTATACGGCTACCGCAACGATGTCGGCAACCCCGGCGGATCGGGCTATGGCACCCCGGCAGGATTCGGCCAGCGCCGCAACGGCAAATACCGGCGCGAAGCGCCGCCACCCCGCATGCTCGGTTCACGCAAGGCGGTAGCCAGCCGCGCCGACCGCGCTGTTGGCCTGTTGCTGGCAAGCCCGCAGGCCTGGGACAGCCTCACGGCAGACGACCACAGCCTGCTGGCGCACCTGCCCGTTCCGCACGGCCCGGTCGTGTCGTGGCTGGAAGCGCAATTCCACGAACACGGCGCCCAGCCCTGGGCTGCCCTGCGCGAAGCGCTGCGCGGGCACGAACACGAGGTGTGGGCCTGTTCCCAGGTGGAGCAGGTGCTGCTGGGCGGCGATGCCGACACCGAGCTGACCGAACTCGCCGGCGTCATGGCCTTGCTGCGGGTGGATGCGCTCACCGCCCAGGCGGACAGCCTGGCCAGGCGGGTGCAGGCCGGGGATACGGCCGCATTTGACGAGTTCAAGCGTGTCAACGACCGCCTCAAGGCCCTGAAAACCACTCCGCTGGTATAATCCAGAACTTTGCACCGCAAGCGCGACAGCAGCACCTCCGGCACCGGCCCGGCCCCCAGATCAGGGGCACGATGGAACCTTATCCTGGCCACCTCAGCGACCCCAGCGGTCCTGAAGCTCCCCGCAAGGACTGCACTCCAAATGTTCGCCCACACAGCTTGCAGCCCGCCCTTTCCGGCAAATGGCGGGGTTCGTGCTCCACAAAATCACCGGAGTGACCGCACTGCGCGACCTTCTGGCGTTTTTTGTCTGTTCTGCCGGTTCCAGTTCGACATTTTTTTGAGGTCCTATGCCCGCGAAGAAGTCCAGCACGCCCGCCGCGTCCAGTGCCAAGAAGCCCGCCAGCAAAACCAGCGCAGCCAAGGCCGCTCCGGAAGCTCCTGCCAAGAAAGCTCCCGCTGTGACCACCAAGCCCGCCACCAAAGCCGCCACAAATACCGCTGCCAAGTCCTCCACCCGCAGCAAGGCCAGCCCCGAAGAACTCGACAACGACACCGTCGCTGAGGCTGCCCCGAAGAAAAAGCCCGGTCGCCCGGCCAAGCCCGCCGCCGAAAAAGGCGCCGACAAACCTGCAGCCAAGCGCGGCCGCAAGCCCAAGGCCGGTGCGGCCAAGGAAGCCGACCTCGACGACGCCGACCTGAGCGACATTGACGAAGAGTTCGCAGGCGACGAAGGCGAAACCGAAGCCGAGGTGGTGGACACCACCGAGCAGCCGACCGAAAAGGTCAAGCCGCTGCGCATGAAGATCAGCAAGGCCAAGGAGCGCGCGCTGATGAAGGAATTCGGCCTGGACGAAACCGTCCTGTCCGAAGAAGAAGCCAAGACCCGCCGCGAGCGCCTGAAAACCCTGATCAAGCTGGGCAAGACGCGCGGCTATCTCACGCACGGCGAAATCAATGACCACTTGCCCGACAAGCTGGTGGAAGCCGAAACGCTGGAAGTCGTGGTGTCCCTGCTCAACGACATGGGCGTGGCCGTCTACGAGCAAACGCCCGACGCCGAAACCCTGCTGCTGAACAACACCGGCCCCACCGCCGCCACCGAAGAAGAAGCCGAAGAAGAGGCCGAAGCCGCCCTGTCCACCGTGGACAGCGAATTCGGCCGCACCACCGATCCGGTGCGCATGTACATGCGCGAAATGGGCACGGTGGAGCTGCTCACGCGCGAAGGCGAAATCGAGATCGCCAAGCGCATCGAGGGCGGCCTCAACGACATGATGGCCGCCATCAGCGAGAGCCCGGCCACCATCGCCGAAATCCTCGTCATGGCCGAAGAGATCCGCGATGGCAAGGTCGTCATCTCCACCGTGGTGGACGGTTTTGCCGACGCCGATGCGGCCGACGACTACGTGGCCGAAGAAGACTTCGACGATTACGACGAAGCCGACGACGACGATGGCAAAGGCGGCTCCAAGGCCCTGACCCGCAAGCTCGAAGAACTCAAGCGCGAAGCGCTGGAGCGCTTCGACGAGATGCGCAGCCTGTTCGAGAAGCTGCACAAGATCTACGACAAGGAAGGCTACGGCAGCCCGTCGTACCACAAGACCCAGACCGCGCTGACCGAGAAGCTGATGACCATCCGCTTCACCGCCAAGGCGATTGAGAAGCTGTGCGGCACGCTGCGTGGCCAGGTGGATGAGGTGCGCAAGAAGGAGCGCGAACTGCGCCGCATCGTGGTGGACAAGTGCGGCATGCCACAGGACAAATTCATTGCCGACTTCCCGGCCAACCTGCTCAACCTGAAGTGGGTGGAGAAGCAGGCCGCCGCCGGCAAACCCTGGAGCACGGTGCTGGAGCGCAACATACCGCCGGTGCAGGAACTGCAGACCGGTCTGATGGAAATCCAGAACAGCGTGGTGGTGCCGCTGGCCCACCTCAAGGACATCCACAAGCGCATGAACGAGGGCGAGGCCACCTCGCGCGACGCCAAGAAGGAAATGATCGAGGCCAACCTGCGCCTGGTGATTTCCATTGCGAAGAAGTACACCAACCGCGGCCTGCAGTTCCTGGACCTGATCCAGGAAGGCAACATCGGCCTGATGAAGGCGGTGGACAAGTTCGAATACCGCCGTGGCTACAAGTTCTCGACCTACGCCACCTGGTGGATCCGCCAGGCCATCACCCGCTCGATCGCCGACCAGGCGCGGATGCCCGAGGACAAGATCCGCAAGATCATGAAGATCGCGAAAGAGCCGATCTCGATGGAAACCCCCATCGGCGACGACGACGATTCGCACCTGGGCGATTTCATCGAGGACTCGGCCAACACCGCTCCCATGGAAGCCGCCATGCAGGCCGGCCTGCGCGACGTGGTCAAGGACATTCTGGACACCCTCACGCCGCGCGAAGCCAAGGTGCTGCGCATGCGCTTCGGTATCGAGATGAGCACCGACCACACGCTGGAAGAAGTGGGCAAGCAGTTCGACGTGACGCGCGAGCGCATCCGCCAGATCGAGAGCAAGGCGGTGCGCAAGTTGAAGCACCCGAGCCGTTCGGACAAGCTGCGCAGCTTCATCGATTCGCTCTGAGCGTGTCTGCGCCCACCGCCCCCGCTATAGCCACCATCCTCTTCGCCCACGGCTCCCGCGACCCTGCCTGGCGGGTGCCACTGGACGCCGTGTGCGAGCAGGTGCGCCTGCAAGGCAAGGGCCCCTGCGAGATGGCCTTCCTGGAGTTCATGCGGCCCGAGCTGCCTGAGGCGCTAGAAAGGCTGGCGGGCCAGGGCATTTGCCGCATTCGCGTCATGCCGCTGTTCTGGGCGGCGGGCAAACACGTGAACCACGACCTCACCGCCATGGTGGCCGCCTTCCGGCAGCGCCGGCCCGGCGTGGTGGTGGACGTGGCGCCACCGTTGGGTGAGGACGAGGCGGTGCGGGCCAGCATCGCGGCCTGGGCTCTGCGCTGATGGCGGCGCACTGTCGTGCTACCGGCGCACCGCCCGGTATTTTCCCGGTGGACTGCACCCGCGCGTTGGCATCGTCATAATGGGGTCGTCCAGGCCTGCCCCAGGGTGGTGTCTGGGAGCAACTCTGGCATTTTCCCCACCTTTCCCCGCCAAACCCAATCAGGAGATTCCCATGATCCGCATGTCCCCTTCCCGGACACTGCGCGCGCTGTTGACCTGCGCCGTGGTGGCCTTTGGTTTCCATTCCCACGCCCAGGCCCAGCAGGTGCTGCGCGTCACCACCATTCCCGAGGAAGCGGCTACGGAGCAGATCCGCAAGTTCACCCCGCTGTCCAACTACCTGGAAAAGGCCCTGGGCATGAAGGTGGAGTTCACCCCGGTGAGCGATTACCCGGCCGCCGTGGAGGCGCTGGTGAACAAGAAAGTAGATCTGGTCTGGTTCGGTGGTTTCACCCACGTACAGGCCAATATCCGCTCGGGCGGCAAGATCGTACCCATTGCCCAGCGCGAAGAGGACACCAAGTTCCAGTCGGTGTTCATCGCCAAGGTGAATTCCGGTATCAAGTCCCTGCAGGATATGAAGGGCAAGCAAATTTCCTTTGGCTCGCAGAGCAGCACTTCGGGCCACCTCATGCCGCGCAACTTCCTGCTGGAAGCCGGCATCAACCCTGAAAGAGACTTCCGCCGCATCGCCTACAGCGGTGCGCACGACGCCACCATCGCCTCCGTGGTCAGCGGCAAGGTGGACGCCGCCGCACTCGACAT
>JALORL010000274.1 GCA_025458915.1 Hydrogenophaga sp. | reverse complement strand
GGTGCTGGTGCTGGTGCTGGTGCTGGTGCTGGTGCTGGTGCTGGTGCTGGTGCTGGTGCGGGGGCTGGTGCCGGCGATCCTGCCGCGACGATGTCCAGATCCACCGCGTTGCCATCGGTGCGGGCCGTGAAATTGAACAACGCGCTGTTGTCGCTGACGTTCGTGGTCGGCGCGCTGTTGGTGAGCGTGCCACCGCCGGAGGCGGTGACCACGCTCTCCAGTGTCTGCCCGGCGGCCAGACTGTTGGTGCCGTTCACATCCACCACAAAGGTCGCCGATCCGGTCAACGCCACGTTGCCCGACACATTCAGACGACCGAAGGACGATGCAGAGGACGCTCCGATGCGCAACGCGCCGTCTTGCGTGTAGTTGCCAGTGATCTGCGCTGTGACGCCTTCCGGAACGTGCAAGGTACCTTGGTTGTGGAAGGCTGTGGCCCCAGAGTTGGTGACCTCGATCGTGTGCGTGCTGCTGTTCACCCGCAATGTGCCGCCACTGTGCACGACGAAGGTGCCGGATTGAAAGGTGTTTTCGGTGGTGAAGGAGGCGCCGCTGCGCACATGGACCGAGGCGTCGCCAGTCCCCGCATTCCCTACCAGCGTATTGACCACCGCACCGGTGAAGCGTGCATCGCTCCCATAGATGTTGATGGTGGTGTCCTGTGTGGTGACGTTGCCAGCGATCAACCCGTAGTTGTTCAGTGTCGTCAGGCGACTTCCACCTCCTTGGAGCAGGATTCCATTGCCGTTGGTGGCCTCAATCACGCCAGTCTCGCGATTCGTGAGAGTTCCAATCACCCCGGAGTTGTAGATTCCGGATCTGCCGCCCACCGTCCCACCCACGATGCGCCCACTGTTGTCGATGCTGTCGATCCCGCCAGCATTGTTGATGCCATCGAACGCAGCGGCGTCTGCTTGAATGAGTCCGGCATTCACGATGCTCACGCCGCTGGCCGTGGATTCAACTACCACCCCATTGTTGACGCCGTTCAGAATGCGACCGGTGGTCGTCACTTCCAGCGATTCGCCATTCAGCAGTTGGCATGCGCCCACAACGTCGCCGGAAATCACGATGGAGCCCAGATCGGGGCACGATCCGGCGCCTGCGTGCGCGGGCTCCGCCGAGGCCAGCGCGAGGATCACAGCGAGCGCGACGGGCGACAGAGCAAGGATTGCCTTCGTAGGACTCTCCCTGTGGTTTGATTCATCCAGACCATGCGGTGCGGGGAAACCGTGGGGTGCCGGTGCGGGTGCAGCCTTGGGCTTTTGATGGGGCATGGACGGTCCTGCAGTTCTTGTAGGTAGACAGAATCGATGGCTTCAGCGCCATGTCAGATTGGCGTGACAGGAACAGCCTGCGATGCCGAACAACGACCATCGCAGAGCACAGCCGCTAGCGCGGCAACAATCGTCCTGAAGTCCCGAATGCGCCCAGGCCAGAGCGCTTTCGAACTCAATGCTCCTGCATACGGATCCGATAATAACTCACAAATTCTTACAGTTTGGCCGGGATCGCCGTGAGGGAGTGCGCATTTGTGTGAGTGTTTTGCTGCCACCCACATGTCAGCCGAGAAAGACTTCTCCTTGCAGCCCAGTGCACTCAGCCCAGGTCCAGCCGCCGCACCATCTCCAGCGTCACCGCACTCTGGTTCATGGTGTAGAAGTGCAGCCCGGGCACGCCGGCGTTGCGCAGCTGGTCACACAGGTCGGTGACCACGTCCAGGCCGAAGGCCCTGATGGACGCGGTGTCGTCGCCGAAGGCCTGCAGGCGCATGCGGATCCAGCGCGGAATCTCGGCGCCGCAGGCATCCGAGAAGCGCATGAGCTGGGTGGAGCTGGTGATCGGCATGATGCCCGGCACCACCGGCACGTCCACGCCGAGCTTGTGCAGGTCGTCGACGTAGCGGAAATAGGCGTCGCTGTTGAAGAAGTACTGGGTGATGCCCGAATCGGCACCCGCCTTGACCTTGGCCGCAAAGGCTTCCAGATCGGCCTGCGGGGACTTCGCCTGCGGATGGGTTTCGGGGTAGGACGCCACCTCTATGTGGAAGTGGTCGCCGGTCTCGGCGCGCACAAAGGCCACCAGATCGCTGGCGTAGCGGAACTCGCCGCCCAGGCCATAGCCGCTGGGCAAGTCGCCGCGCAACGCCACGAGCCTGCGGATGCCAGCGTTGCGGTAGGCCGCCAGGCGCTCGCGGATGCTCTCGCGCGACTGGCCGATGCAGCTGAGGTGCGGCGCGGCCGGGCAGCCCTCGGCCATGATCTCGCTCACCGTCTGCAGTGTGCCGTCCTGCGTGGAGCCGCCGGCACCGAACGTGACGGAACAGAACTCGGGCTTGAGGGCATAGAGCTGCTGGCGCACGGCACGCAGCTTCTCGGCGCCCTCTGGGGTTTTGGGGGGAAAGAATTCCAGACTGATGGGCAGACCCATGGTCTCCTCCTTGATTCATCGACGGGCGTACACAAAAAATTCGCGGTTACCGTCACCCCCGGTGATCGGGCTTTCGAAATAGTCTTCCAGCGTCATGCCGTGGTCGCGGCAGGCCTGCTCCATGCGGCTTCGTACCAGGAGGTAGCTGGCCGGATCGCGCACCAGGCCGCCCTTGCCGATGTGCTCAGGCTGCAGTTCGAACTGCGGCTTGACCAGCATCAGCAAGCGCCCCTGCGGCGCCAGCAGCGGCACCAGCGCCGGCCACACCAGGGTCTGCGAGATGAACGACAGGTCGCCCACCACCAGATCGAACGGTGGCGCAGCTTCCGTGCCGCCCTCAGCCAACAACCGGTCGGCGTTCAGCTCCCGCGCGTTGCATTTCTCCACGCACACCACGCGCGCGTCGGCACGAAGCCTGGGATGCAACTGGCCCTGACCCACATCAACACCCACCACCTGCGCCGCTCCGCGCTGCAGCAGGCAGTCGGTGAATCCGCCGGCGCTCTGCCCCACGTCCAGGCAGCGCAAGCCTTCAACCCGAAGCCCCACCCGGTCTAGCGCACCATCGAGCTTCAGGCCACCGCGCGAAACAAAACGCGTCTCGGCGCTGTCGGCCAGTTCGATCTCGACCGTCTCGCCCAGCTCCTCGCCATTCTTGGTCACCGTTTTCCAGCCCCCGGGCAGCAGTCGCCAGCGCACGCCGGCCGCGATGAGCCGCTGCGCCTGCGAGCGCGACACGGCCAAGCCCCGCTCAACCAGAAGTTGATCAGCACGCAT
>JALORL010000049.1 GCA_025458915.1 Hydrogenophaga sp. | reverse complement strand
GGCCGCCACCAACGTCAGCGACAACAGCTACCTGTTCGACTTCGAGTCCACCACCAACGGCAACGCGGTGGATCTGCAGATCGTGGCAGCGGCTCCTGCGCCTGCGCCTGCGCCTGCGCCTGCTCCTGCTCCTGCTCCTGCTCCTGCTCCTGCTCCCGCTCCTGCTCCTGCTCCTGCTCCTGCTCCTGCTCCTGCACCAGCACCAGCACCTGCACCAGCACCAGCACCAGCACCAGCACCAGCACCAGCACCAGCACCAGCACCTGCCCCCGTGGGCATCGTCCCTGCCGTTCTGCAAAACAGCCTGCCGAGCGGAGCGCCCGCCGCCAGCGTGCTCGACGGCTTCATCCGGGGCGGCGCCACCGGCACCGACTTCGACAACGTGGTCACCGGCCTGGGCCGCCTGCCCAACAGCCGTACCGTGGCGCAGGCCGTTGGCCAGACCATGCCTGCCCTGCACGGCAACGTGCCAAGCACGCTGATGAACCTTGGCGCAAGCACGGCCATCGCCATCCAGCAGCAATGGCAGGGAAGCCCCGTGGCCAGCCTGCAGGCGCCCAGTGGCGCCAACTTCGGAGGTGGGGGCGGCGCCGGTGGCCGCAGCACCAGCGGCCAGGGTCTGTGGGTCAAGGCCCTGGGCAACCGCCTCAACCAGGACACCGTGGACGGTGCCAGCGGCTACAAGCTCTCCACCACCGGCCTGATCGGTGGCCTGCAGTCCGAACTCAACGCCACCACCACGCTGGGCTTCGGCCTGGGGTATCTGGGCAGCGAGGTGGCCGGACAGGAATTTGCCGCCGGCCAGAACAGCGACATCGAAAGCCTGCAACTGGTGGGCTACGGCCAGTACGCGGTGGGCAACGCCGGCTGGCAGCTGAACTGGCAGGGCGACTTCACCCGCAGCCGCGTGGAGTCCGAGCGCAACATCGCGTTCATGGGCCGCACCGCGCTGGCCCGGTACCACGGCGATGCCTGGCACCTGGGTGTCGGCATCCGCAAGGCCTACACACTGAACCCGCAGACCACCGTGCAGCCCGGCGTGGCGCTGGACTGGCGCAGCTTCAAGGCCGAGGGCTACACCGAAACCGGTGCCGGTGCGCTGAACCTGCAGGTGAACGAGCAGACCGCGCAGGAAGCCATCCTGAAGGTGGGTGCAGAGCTGCAGCAGCAGCTCACGCCGCAAACGCAGTGGCTGGCCAGTGCAGCGCTGGGCTACGACCTGCGCCATCAGCGCAACGCCGTCACCGCCCGCTTCAGTGGCGGTGGCGTGGCCTTCACCACCGAAGGTCTGCCGGCCGCGCGCACGCTGGGCGAACTGGGCCTGGGCATCCGCCACCAGGCCAGCGACAGCGTGGAACTCGTGGCCCGCTACGACCTGCGGCTGCGCAAGGGCCTGCGCGACCAGACCGCTTCCGTCCGGTTGAACTGGGCGTTCTGAACGGGATGGCGCGGCGCGGCTTCATGGCCGGCCATGCAGACAGAACGCCGGGCCGGTTGACCCGGCTTCAGTCCTCGGCTTGCAGGGTACCGTCCAGCCGGATCTTGCCTTCCTGCACATAGCGGCGAAAGTCGCCGATGGGCATGGCAGCAGAGCCGTGGGTGCCCTCGTCAGACCAGCTCAGCGTGGCGTCGATGTCGGTGATCGACACGTCCACAGCGCCTTCGCGAATATCCACCGCCGGGCCGTCGCCCCCGCGGTATTCCACCTTGCCCACAATGCGTGCGGTTTGCCCCATGGCCATGCCCTCCGTTGAATGAAGCGACAGCCTGGCGCAGGCTCGCTGTCCGGTCGGTGCGACAACCCACCAACGCGCCTCCATGCGTTGTCCGCCACAACCTGCGGCGCAGCAGGGCGCACACCTGCAAACGCAATGTCTTACACCTGCGCCCCGGCCCCCGGTTCGCCACCGCACAGACCTGCCCGAGCGCGCTGCCTACCCTGAGGATCGGTCGACAGTCTCCGGCCGATGTCACTCAGTGCTGCTTGCAGCCGAAAGGAAACTCCCATGCTCAACTCTAGATTTCTCACCGCCACTCTGGCCGCGCTGACCGTGGGCGGCAGCGCTGGCCTGGCCCTGGCGCAGTCTTCGTCCACCAGCCCCGGCCCCGGAACCATGAACCAGAGCACCACGGTGCCCGACGTGGTGGTGCCGGAACCGTCCACGACGAACCGGGGTACCACGCTACCCGGCAACAGCAACAGCAACTCCAGCACCGGTACCGGCACCCTCAACCAGGGCACAGGCACCATGAGCCAGAGTCCCGGCACCCTCAACCCGCCGATGGGCACGCTGAACCAGGACCGCAACAACCTGGACCAGCGCCGCACCGACATGAACCAGGACCGACCCATGAACGATCGCCTGGCCGCGCGCGCTGACCGCAACTGACCCCACCGGTTCGTCAGCCCGCTCTTTGGGTCCTCCCCGCCGCATCGCTCCAGCGTCTGCCCCGGGGGTGGACCCATTTCGCTGCCGGTCCTGCGCAGCCCCGCACCATGCGACTCCCTTCCTGCTCCACCTTTCCAGCGTGCTGCGTACCGGCGGCACCGCTGCACCGCGGGCGGCACCCCCGGGTCCAACGCCCAGGTGGCCGTTGGCATGGCCTGCTGCTGGCCAGCGCCAGCGCGGTGGCGCTGCTGATCCCCAGTGGTCCTGCGCCGCAAGCCAATGCCCCGATGTCTGCCTCCCTCCCCGGGACCGCCACCCGCGCCCCGGCGCGCGTGGCCGACTGGGGGAGCGCGGCCATGTCAGAGGCCGTGATGCACACCGCCCGATGGAGCGCGGCCACACAGGACCACGCCGACCTGCCCTTCGTCATCGTCGACAAGCCCGGGGCCCACCTGTACCTGTTCGATGCCCAGGCCCGCCTGGTGGCCCATACGCCGGTACTGCTCGGATCGGCCGTGGGGGACCACACCGTTCCTGGCATCGGGGACAAACCCCTCGCCGACGTGCTGCCCGAAGAACGGACCACGCCCGCTGGCCGCTTTCACGGCCGCATGGGGGAAAACCTCTCTGGCGAAGACGTGGTGTGGGTGGACTACGACGCGGCCGTGTCCCTGCACCGCGTGCGGGCCACGCGCGCCAGCGAACGGCGGCTGGAACGCCTGGCCTCGGCCACGGTGGACGACAACCGCATTTCCTACGGATGCATCAACGTGCCGGTGGCCTTCTTCGAGGCGCACATCCTCCCGGTGTTTGCCAGCGGTTCTGCGGTGATCTATGTGCTGCCGGAAAAGGAACGGCTGGAGCAGGTGTTCGGCATGCTGCGTTGAGTGCAGCGTTCCGGCGATGTTGCCGCCTTGAACGCCCCGAACGCGCTGCACCCCTTGCCGCCCGTGGGCGCATGCTGGTGGCGCCAGGGCACCGGTGGGGTCAGGCCGCGTCCTGCGGGCGCTTCGGATGGGAAGCCCACGGCCCCGGGGGCACCACCTGGGGCTCGGGCGGGTCGGCCATGTAGTGCGGCGACATGATCTGGACGCCGTTTTCGTTGAACACGTCCTGAATGTTCGCGTGCAGCAGGTTCATGACCTCGGCACGGCGCGCCGGGGCGTGTTTGTTGCTCTGTGCACAGAGCCGGTATTCCACATAGAAGTCCGAAAGCGCAGTCTGCACCACATAGGGCAGTGGTTCAGCGGCCACCCCGGCGGTGCGCCGGGCCGCCTCCAGCAGCATGGCATGCACCTGGCGCCACGGCGTGGCATACCCGATGGTCACCACCGTCTGCAGCATGAACCGCCCATCGCTCACCAGGCGGGAGAAGTTGCGGATCGGCTGATTGAAGATCACGGTGTTGGGCAGGCTCACTTCTTCGCCCATGCCGGTATGGACCTTGGTGGTGAACATGCCCAGGGTGGTGACAGTGCCTTCGGTTTCACCGATCTTGACGTACTCGCCGACCCGCAGCGAGCGCGAATACATGAGGCTCAACCCGGACAGTGCCTGGCCCACCACGCTCGATGCACCCAGCGACAGCATCAGACCTGCGATGACCGACAAGGCCTTGAAGGCCTCGGTGTCGGCGCCCGGCAGATAGGGGTAGGCCATGGCCAGGGCAAACAGCCAGATCACGAAGTTGCTCAGACGGCGCGTGGGCACGGCGGTGTCGGCGTCCAGCCAGGACAACCGGGTGTCGCCGCGCTCCACCCGCTCCAGAAACAGGGCATTGGCACGGCTGACGGTGCGCGCGATCACGAAGATCAGAACGGCCACGATCAGCCCCGGCACCGCCTCGATCATGGCCACGGCGATCTGCTGCACCATGCCCAGCAACCAGGCGGTGGACCGCTCGGCCCAGGGGCGTGTCCAGGCAAACTGATGCAGCACGTAGGTCACCCAGGCATCGAGCAACATCAGCAGCAGCACCCAGGCCAGCGCCGACACCGTCATCCGTCCCGCCACCTGGGCGTGCTCGTGGTAGGCACCCACCAGGCTTGCCGCCGGATCGGCGGACTGGCGCTGATCGAGCCACGCATACCACCGGTTCGTCACGCGGCGGCGTGCCACCAGGATGAACCGCGCCAGCAGGAATGCCAGCACCGTGGCGCCCGCCGCATAGGCGAAGCCTTTGGCCAGCCGCATCGGGTCCTGCATTTCGCGCGCCTCCTGGACCGCGGTCTGCAGGCGCTGCATGACCTCCCGGGACGTTGCGTCGAGCAGACCCTCGGGCCGCGGTCGACCCACATCGCCCGTCACCAGAAAGAACACCGTTTGCCCGTCAACCTCGAAGCGCACCGAGTCGCCCAGCGGTGTGCGGGTCACGACCCCTTGGCCCTTGCCGGCCAGCGCACCCTGCAAGGCCGTCTGCGCAAGCTGCACCCGCTCAGCCGGTGTGTCCCCCAGCAGTTCGCTGCGGAAGGTGACGATCTTGCGGTTGTGCATGCTCAGCGTTACCGCTTCCGCCTCCGCAGCTCCTGCGGGCGATGCCACGCCGGGCAACGGCAGGTCGAGCGGTTGTGCGAAGGCTCCCCGGCCGGCCAGCAAGCCCCAGAGAAGGAACACCACGAAGCCACTCCACAGTGGCGAGCAACGATGGGGACTGCGCAAGGAAGAACTCCGGGAGTGGAACCACACCGGCAAGCTTGCCACATTCGCCGCTGCCCGGCGGTTGAAAACCGCCAGGTCCTGCCCGGTGGCGGCGGGTCCGTCTCAGCGTTCGCAACTGGGCTGTGGCCGACGGCGACCCTCCGGCGCGGTCCGGCCGCCATCCGCCCCGAAGCAACGCACACCGGCGGCTGCCGGCTGACCGTGGGGGTGGCCCGGGAGTTCAGCCTGGGGATGGGCACGGTGGCCGGAATCGGGTCCGCCGGCCAGACGCGCGTAAGCCCGGCGCACCACGCCATAGCACTCGCAGGCCCGGGCTTCCAGACCTTTGCGGTCCAGCACCGCGATGCGGCCACGCCGGTAGTCGATCACGCCCTCTTTCTGCAGCTTGAGGGCGGCGTACGTGACCCCCTCACGGCGCACGCCCAGCAGACGGGCCATGCGCTCGTGCGTGATCCGCAGGTCCAGCCCGTCCTGGCGGTCGAGATGCTGCAGCATCCAGCGGCACAACTGCTGGTCCAGCCCATGGTGCCGGGTGCAGGCCGACGCCTGCGCCAGGTCGGTGAACAGCGCCTGGGTGTAGCCCAGCAGTTGCTGCATGAATTCGGAGGAGCGGCGGGTGTGGTGCAGCACCGCCGCCGTGCTCATGCGCCACGCGCACCCGGGGCGCTGCACCACGGCATCGTTCAGGGCGCAGGCGTTGCCCATGAAGGCACCCACCCCCACCATGCCCTCGCAACCCACCACCGCCACCTCGGCGCTGCCACCGTCGGCAGTGATCGACACCAGCGACACCGTGGCCGAGGCCGGGAAATACACGTGGCGCAGCGGCGCGCCGCAGGCATTGAGCACCTGGCCCGTGGCCAGCTCCATGCGTTCGAGATCCTGCTCCAGCCAGAGCGATTCCGTGCGCGAGAGGTGCGCCAGCAACTGGTTCGACTCGAACCGGGAAACAGGGAGGAGCATCGGGACCTTGTGCTGCAGGGGGCGGGTGCCATGCCGGTGCAGGAAAGCGCACCGTCAGGCGGATGCCCTGCAGGCCGGCGTGAAGCCCTGCGGGGGTGGCCGCAATGTAGGGTTCGGATGCTCCGCTCGCTATGTCGAAAGACATGAAAACGGACCGATGTGTTACCGGTTGTCGCCAGCCCCTCAGACCAGCGGGCGCACGGGCGGGCGGCCGTCGCCGTACAGATCGGCCAGCCGGCCCAGGGCCTTGACATCGCGCATCAGCAGGCGACCGTCGCGGATCTGGTGCAGTCCGCGCTTTTCCAGTTTCCGCAAGGTCTTGTTGGTGTGCACCAGCGACAGGCCCAGCGCATCGGCCACATGCTGCTGGGTCAGCGGAAAGGGCACACCCTCGCGACCTGCATCCGGTTGAAGCGCGGCCGCACGCTTGAACAGCAGGATCAGCAGCATGGCAATGCGCTCCTCGGCACTGCGTCGGCCCACCGAGAGCAGCGTGTCGTCCACCAGCGATTCTTCGTGCGCAGTGAGCCAAGTGACGTTGAAGCCCATGGTGGGCGAACGGCGGTGGATCTCCCACAACGAATCGCGCTGGAACACACAGAACACGGCGTCGGTGAGCGTTTCAACGCCATGGGCGGCGGCGTCGCCCATCTTCTGCTGCACGCCGATGAAATCGCCGGCGAGCAGGAAGTTCAGGATCTGCCGGCGGCCATCGCTCAAGGTCTTGAACCGGAATGCCCACCCCTGCTGCAAGGTGTAGAGCGGCGCGTCGACCTGCCCTTCCTGAATCAGGGACTGCCCCGCAGAGAGCAGCATGTCGCGCCGCTTGAGCGACTGCACCAGCTCCAGCTCGGCGGGTTCATGCGCCTGAAACAGCGCCAGGCGCCGCAGCGCACATTCGGTGCAGGGGGGCGTGTGGGCCGGCTGGCGGGTGGAAGGCAACGGCGACACGGGGTTGGAGCTCATGGGCGATTGTGGGGCCTGGCCCCCCCATGCGCTGACACCCCACCCGTCGCCTGCCCTCAGGCCGGTACCTGCCCGAACTTGCCGCTGTTGAAGTCCATGATGGCCTGGCGAATTTCGGCTTCGCTGTTCATCACGAAGGGCCCGTATCCCACCACCGGCTCATCGATCGGCTCGCCGGCCAGCCACAGCACCGTGGCCTCGCCGTTGGCTTCGATGTCGACCCCGCTGCCCATGCGGTCGAACTGCACCAGCTGGCCCTCGCGCGCCACGTGCTCGGCGTTGACCATCACCGTCCCCCGGAGCACCACCAGTGCCAGGGTGTGGCCGGGTGGCGCCTTGAGCCGGGTGCGGCCGTCCTTCTGCAGGCGGATGTCCCACAGGTCAATCGGCGTGAAGGTGCGCGCCGGGCCTTTGTGGCCTTCAAACGCACCGGCAATCACGCGCAGGCGCCCGGCGCCATCCGGCAGATCCACCGACGGAATCTGCGCGTCCTGCAGCGTCTGGTAGCCGGGCGCAGCCATCTTGTCCCTGGCCGGCAGGTTCACCCACAGCTGCACCATTTCCATGGTGCCGCCGGTCTCGGTGAAGGCGCGCGAATGGAATTCCTCGTGCACGATGCCGCCGGCCGCCGTCATCCACTGCACGTCGCCGGGGCCGATCCTGCCGCCGGCGCCGGTGGAGTCGCGGTGCTCCAGCTCGCCCTGGTAGACGATGGTCACGGTTTCGAACCCCCGGTGCGGGTGCTGCCCCACCCCGCGCGGACGCGGTGCAGGTGGGAAGTGCGTGGGAGCTGCGTGGTCCAGCATCAGGAACGGGCTGAGCTGCAGGCCCAGGCCGGTGTAACTGAACAGCGAGCGAACAGGAAAGCCGTCGCCCACCCAGTGGCGCGGGGGGGCGTTGTGCACGGCCAGAACTTTCTTCATGACATCTCCAGTTTGGGTTGGGGCGAACCGCTGCCCGATACGCAACACCATAAGGGCGGCCGCCGCGTTCCGGTAGAGGGCAGAATTTGCACGCTGCGTTCCATTTTCAGCACCAGTGCAGCCGATTGCCCCCAACCTTCTTCCGCCATGGAGGCCCCCATGACCCGCCAACGCATCAGCTCCGGTTCCACCTTTGAAGCCCGGATCGGCTACAGCCGCGCCGTGGTGGCGGACCCCTGGGTGTTCGTCTCCGGCACCACCGGGTTCGACTACGCCGCCATGACCATCTCCAGCAACGTGGTGGAACAGGCCGAACAGTGCATGCAGAACATCGAAGCCGCCCTCACCCAGGCCGGCGCCCGCTGGGCCGACGTGATGAAGATCGAGGTGGAGGTGACTGCGCTCAAGGCACCGGCCTGACACCGGATCAACCGCGCCGCCAGACATTCAAGCCAGCCGGGCCAGCAGCCAGCCTGTGACCACGATGTGCGCCAGCGTGACCAGCACCGACAGCCCGTGCAGCCACTGGAAACGCCGGCGTGCACCACTGTCGGTGGCGCGGTTGATGGCAGGCATCAGCCCCTGCCGGACCGCCACCGTGCTCAGCGCCACCGCCAGCATGG
The DNA here is from genome assembly GCA_025458915.1 of Hydrogenophaga sp. GTDB lineage: Bacteria > Pseudomonadota > Gammaproteobacteria > Burkholderiales > Burkholderiaceae_C > Hydrogenophaga. Next base: position 14,282 of record JALORL010000049.1, on the reverse strand, counting down.
CACCTGCCGCGACCGCATCGACCGGCCACCACAGCAGCGCGGCCCCGGCAGACACCACGATCACGAACGCATAAAACCACGGAAACGCCCGCCGCAAGGTGGCGCCAGCCGTGGGTGCCGGCAGCGCGGTGAACAGGAATGCGGCAAAGCCGAACGCATACAGCGCCATGCCACCGAACAACAGCGCGGTGCTCAGAATGGCCAGGGTTTCGATCATGGTTGCAATGCCTCGACGGTGGGTGCGGCGCAGTCGGCCGTGTCAGGACAGGGACCAGCCTTCGGCCTCGGCCACCTTCACCAGCGCACCCTCCAGCAGCACCCGGGCCGCGCCCGCCACCCGGTGCAGATGGGCGTGCAGTTCGGCGTCAGCCGGGCTGCGGTGGGCGCATTCGGCGCTGTAGGTTTCAAAACTGGTCATCTGCATGAGCAACTCGGCCACATGGCTCGGGCACTCGCAGGCCATGCCCGACGACAGGCTGCCGAACCGGCTCAGGGCCGCATCATCGAAGCGGCGCGCCGGCACAGGCTGTTCCGGTTGCGCCAAAGCAGGGGGCAGCCAGGGGTTGGCCAAGGATGGCTCCGCATCCGCGCGGCGATGCGCGCTGGTGGGCTCGGCCCGGACAGGCGTTTCATGGCCGGCGTGGGCTTCGCGCCAGCCGGCAAGCCACGCGGCCAGGGCTGCATCCTCCGAAGGTTCCCGCACCACCCACACACCAGCGCTCAGCAATGCCTCCCTGGCGTCCGGGCGGGCGAACCGGAACACCACGGCCACCTCGCGCGCTGACCAGACCAGACGGGCCAGTTGCAGCGCGGCCTGGGACGCGTCGTGCAGGCTGGGGGCCTGCCACAGCAGCAGGTCCACCCCCTCGGGCAAAGGCGCCTGCGGCCCCATGGCCGCAGCTTCCAGCGAATCGAACACGGCCACCACCGTCACGGCTGCGTTCGGGGGCTGCAGTGCAAGCCGCTTCAGCCGCGCCGCCATTGCAGCGCCCACCACCACCACGCGCAGCGGCCCGACGGTGGCATCGCGCCCTGGGCCGTTCTGCGCAGAACCCAGTCGCTGCTCCAGCGCGCGCAGCTCTTCCAGCCCGAGCGGCGCGAGCGAACCAATGGCATGGCCGTTCTCCGTGAGCTGGCGCAGCAGGGCAATGCGTTCAACGTCGGCCGACGAATACAGCCGATGGCCCGACGCCGCCGTGCCGGGCTGCACCACCTGGTACCGCTGCTCCCAGACGCGCAAGGTGGACACCGGCATGCCGGCCATGCGTGCCACGGCACCGCTGCGGAACCGGATCGGATGATTGACCGCAGGCGCGGCAGAACGGGGCTTTTGGCGGGGCATGGGAAGAAGGTGTCGCGGATCAGGACAGCGGTGCTTCAAACGATCGAAATCCGCTTTGAGTTGCTTTTGAGTTGCTATATCGGACAGATATGCCAGGTATTGGCGTAAACGAATCGCGTTTGTAGAGTTTCATCGTACCATTCACGCATGTCAAGAACAACTCAATGCAACGCAACGGTCTATTACGACGGCGCGTGTCCGGTGTGCTCGCGGGAAATCGCGATGTACCGGCGCCAGCCTGGCGCCGACGCGGTGCAGTGGGTGGACGTGACCCGCTGCGATCCCGCCGAACTGGGCCCGGGTCTCAGCCGGGAAGCTGCCATGGCCCGCCTGCACCTGCGCCGCGCCGACGGCACGCTGGTCAGTGGTGCCGAAGCCTTCACCGCCATGTGGCGTTCGCTGCCGGGCTGGGCGAGGCTGGGCCGCCTGCTCGACAACCGGCCCACGCTGTGGGTGCTGGAACGCGGTTACCGCTTTTTCCTGGTGGCGCGCAAAGCCTGGCGAAAAGACCCCTCGGCACGCAGCCCGGCCAACCCTTGATCACGCATGGTGTGCCGCAGGACCGCAAGCCCCTGCCGGCACCTCCCTTTCCAACGGCTTGCCAATTTGACCGCGACCGCCCCATGAACAACACCACACCGAAATCCCGCCGCACTTTCATCATGACGCTGGCCGCCGGTGGTGCCGTCCTGAGCACCGCCACCCAGGTACAGGCCCAGGCCAACCGCCTGAACGAGAAAGACCCCCAGGCTGTGGCGCTCGGCTACTTTGAAGACGCCACCAAAACCGACACCAAAAAATTCCCCAAGTACGCGGCCGGCCAGTTGTGCAACAACTGCGCGCTGTACCAGGGCAAGCCCACCGACGCCTGGGGCGGCTGCCCGCTGTTTGCGGGCAAGCAGGTGGCAGGCAAAGGCTGGTGCAACGCATGGGCCAAAAAGGGCTGATCGCCGCCCGCAGCGGGGGGCTGGGGCGCACCCGCCCGGGTTCCGGTGGCGTGCCAGCGGCGGCCCGCGAACGTTTGCAGGCGCCCTTGCAGCCCGAACTGCCCGTGGACGTGGTGGCCGACCTGCGAACCGACCATGCTGGCGAAACCGGCGCGGTGTGCATCTACCAGGGTGGACCGAAGTCGCCTGCTTCCCCTCTGGCGCCTGGCTGGCTGGCTGACCGGAGCCCTGCCGGCCTTGCTGGGACCTCGGGCGGTGTACGCCACGATCGAGGCGGTGGAAACCTTTGTCGACCAGCACTACGAAGAGCAGGTGCAGCGTCTGCAGGCTTTTCCCTCGCTGCGCGCCCTGCGCCAGACCCTGATGGACTGCCAGGGCGACGAAGTGGAGCACCGCAACGAGGCGGCTGCCGCGCGCGGCCCGCAAGCCAGCGGCGTGCTGCTGCGCACCTGGTGCCGGTTGGTGGGCCAGGGTTCGCGCGCCGCCGTGGGCATCTGCCGCCACATTTGAGCCCTCTCCACCGTGTCGCCACCATGACCGCATCCACCACCATCCCGTCGGAGATCGAACGCTTCAACAAGCTCAGCGCCACCTGGTGGAACCACGAAGGCCCCATGCGGCCGCTGCACGTGGTCAACAACCTGCGGCTGGGCTACGTGGTGGAGCAGGTTTCCCGGCACTTCGGGCGTGAGGCTGCCCGCCAACCCCTCTCCGGCCTGCGCATGCTCGACGTGGGCTGCGGCGGCGGCCTGCTGTCCGAACCGCTGGCGCGCCAGGGGGCGCAGGTGGTGGGCGTGGACGCATCGCCCGGCAACATTGCAGCGGCACGCCTGCATGCGAACCAGCAAGGTGTGGCAGTGGACTACCGCCTGGGCGAGCCCGAAGCGGTGCTGGGCACCGAAGAACGCTTCGACGTGGTGCTGGCGCTGGAGGTGGTGGAGCATGTGAACGATGTGCCCGCCTTCGTGCACAGCGTGGCCAGCCGGGTGGCGCCGGGCGGCCTGCTGTTTGCCTCCACCATCGACCGCACCTGGAAGAGCTTTGTGTTCGCGATCGTCGGTGCGGAATATGTGCTGCGTGTGCTGCCGCGCGGCACCCACCAGTGGCGCCAGTTCGTGCGCCCCGGCGAACTCGCTGCTGCCGCCGGCAGTACCGGCCTGCGCCAGATCCAGTTGCGTGGCATGCGCTACAACCCGTTTCGCCACACCGCCGCGTGGTGCGAAGACACGCGGGTGAACTACATCGCGCTGTACGACACTGGCGGGTCCTGATACGTGGCCATTGGCCGGGCCGTGCCCGTACCGGCCATCAATGCGCCAAACGCCCCCGCTGCTTGCGCGCCTGTTTTTCTGCCTCCAGCCGCTCGAACAGCTCCAGCATCCATTCCACACGCTGCGTCACGCTGCGGGGAGAGGCGCCGGTAGACAGATCGCTGCCGTCGCCCAGATCGGGACAGGAACCGCCACAGTGCGCAACGAGATAGGCCACGGCATCCAGCGGCGGGGTGTGGGTGCGGACATGGGACTGCCCGACCCACGCGGACTGCACCCCCGCACAGGCCAGCAGCACCAGCTTGCGTGCGGCAGGCACCACCGAGCGGTGATTGACCGGGTCCAGGCCGTCACGGCGCAGCTGCTGACCGATCTCGGCGTAGATGTGGCGCGCCGCCAGAATGGCGGAACGGCAGTCGCGCGGCAGCATGGCCACGCCGGCTGTCGAGCGCGCATACAACCGGTCTGCTTCGTTGAGCAGTCGGGCCACCACGCTCTGCAGCTCCCGGCTGCACACGGGCTTGCGCAGCCAGGCGTCTGGGTCGATCCCCTCGGCTTGCAGCCATTGGCGTGGCAGATAAAGGCGTCCGTTGCGCGCATCCTCACCCACGTCGCGGGCAATGTTGGTCAGCTGCATGGCCACGCCCATTTCGCAGGCGCGGGCCAGGGCCTGCGGGTCGCGCACCCCCATGATCCAGCACATCATGGCCCCCACGCTGCCGGCCACGCGGGCGCCGTAGTCGTGCAGTTGTTCCAGCGTGTCGTAGCGGCGGCCCTGGGCGTCCCAGGCAAAGCCGTCCAGCAGCGCGTCCAGCAGTGCCCGGGGGAGTTCGTGGCGCTGCACCACGATGGCGAGCGCGCGGTCTTCCACGTGCGGCAGCGGTTGCCCTGCATACAGGCGGTCAAGCCGGTGGTGCAAGAGCGCCATGGCCTCGGTGATGCACATGCCGCCATCGTCCACCAGGTCGTCGGCCACGCGGCAGAAGGCGTAGAGCGCAATGCTGGAGGCGCGTACCCGCGCCGGCAGCAGACGGCTGGCGGCGAAAAAGGTTTTCGAGCCGGTGCGCATGAGCGCCACGCAGGCGTCGAGGTCGTGCTGGCGGTGGTCTGCAGGCAGGACTGCGGTGCCCCGACGGGCAGATTCGTTGGTGGCGAAGGTGCTTGCGATTTCAGGCATGGCGGGCCCGGTGGCTGGCTGAAGCGGCGTACTGGCTGGCGTGCGGCACCACCGAGTCGAGCGCCTTGGCCGACATGAGCACGCCAGGCACCCCGGCACCGGGGTGGGTGCTGGCGCCCACCATGTACAGACCGTCCACGTCTTCGCTGCGGTTGTGCGGGCGGAACCAGGCGCTTTGCATCAGCAGCGGTTCCAGGCCGAAGGCGGCGCCCTTGAAGCTGAGCAGGCGGTCGTGGAAGTCCTGCGGCGTGGTGATGAGCGATGCGCTGAGGTGCTTCTCGAAGCCGGGCAGCAGGGTGCGGTCCAGCGCTTCGGCCACGGCGCGGCGCATGGGCTCGGCCTGGGTGCGCCAGTCGGTGCCGCTGTCCAAGTGACTCACGGGGGCCAGGGCGTAGAAGGTGTCGTGTCCTTCGGGCGCCATCGACGCATCGGTGGCGGTGGGCCGGTGCAGGTACAGGCTGAAGTCGGGCGCCAGCTTGTGGCGCTTGAAAATGTCTTTCAGCAGTTCCTTGTAGCGCGGGCCAAGCAGCATGGTGTGGTGCGGCACATCGCCGTACTGGCGGTTGGTGCCGAAGTACCAGACGAACAGGCTCATGGAATAGCGGCCGTTTTCAATGCGGCGGTCGGTCCAGTGGCGGCGGTGCTGCGGTTCCACCAGGTGGCGGTAGGTCCAGGCGGTGTCGGCGTTGGACACCACGATGTCGGCCGGAATGAACTCGCCGCTGGCCAGCGTGACGCCTTCGGTGCGGCCGTTGCTGATTTCAATGCGGCGCACCTCGGCCCGGCAGCGCAGTTGCCCGCCCTGCCCTTCGAGCAGCTTCACCAGGCCCTGCACCAGCTGCCCGGTGCCGCCCACCGCCCAGTGCACGCCCCACTGACGCTCCAGCGCGTTGATGAGGCTGTAGATGCAGGTGACCGAGAACGGGTTGCCCCCGATGAGCAGACTTTGCAGGCTCATGGCGGTGCGCAGCTTGGGATGCTTGAGGTGGCTGGCCACCATCTGGTGCAGGCTGCGCCAGCCGCGCATCTTGAAGATGGCGGGGCTGGCCTTGATGAGGTCGCCCACGGTGTCGAAAGCCTTTGCACCCAGGGCCTCGAAGCCGAGCTGGTAGCAGCGGTCGGCCTCGGCCATGAAGCGTTCGTAGCCAGCGGCATCTGAAGGGCTGATGCGGCGCACCTCGGCGCGCTGCTTGTCGGGGTCGCCGCTGTAGTTGAAGTGGTCGCCGTCGGCAAACTGGATGCGGTAGAAGGGGTCGAGGGACTTCAGCGTGATGTCGTCCGAGCGCTTCTTGCCCGCCAGCGCCCACAGTTCGTCGAACAGGAAGGGCACCGTGATGATGGTCGGGCCGGCATCGAACACGTGACCGTTCTGGTGGTGCACATACGCGCGGCCGCCCGGGGCGTCCAGCTTTTCCAGCACGGTCACGCGCCAGCCCTTGGCGCTCAGGCGCACGGCCGAGGCGAGTCCGCCGAACCCACTGCCAATGATCACGGCGTGCGGGGTTCCAGGGGGATGGCGCTCGCTGCGTGGTTGACCGGAAGGTGGCATCTGCCACCGGTCTTCGGGGGTGCGGAAGGCGTTCATGGGCTGTCCGGTTTGATCGCCGCGTGCAGACTGGTGCTGGCGCGGCTGGGCATGACCGGAACGTCCCGGTGAACATCGGTAGGCGGTTGCGACATCGCCCAGCCCCACAGCTTCTGCATGGGAGTGGGAAACGCCATGATCACGTGCTCCACGATGGCCAGACCCAGCAGGGCCGCCAGCAGCACCCAGCCGGTGGTGATGGCGGTGGTGCCATCCAGCACCTGCCACACCAGCCAGCCCCAGATGGCACAGGCAAGCGCCACCGTCACATAGAAAAAGGCCGTGAGCGGGCCGCGCTTGAAATAGCTGCCGAGGTACGCCAGATGGCGCGGCAGGTACTGTTCACCGGTTTCGGGAACGCCAAAGAACAGGTTGAGCTTGGCCGACGCACGCATGCACCACAGCAAGGCGTAGGTGCAGATGGCCACGTGGCCGGGCTGCCCCTGCTGCATCCACATCAGCAGGCCAAAGTTGGCCAGCAAGGCCAATTCGTGCCACAGCACGGCACCCAGCGCCTGCCGCAACCGCGGCCAGCCGGAGACACCGGTCTGCAGCGCGGTGCGCCGCGGTCCGGTGAGCCAGCCGGTCAGAAACGCCATCTCGTGCCAGCTCCACATCACGATCACGCTCGCAAACGCCAGGTAGGCGCTGCCCACGGTGTGGTCCTGCATGCTCAGCCAGGTGGTCCACAGACTGCCCAGCAGCAGCAGGCTGAGCGCGCCCATGCTCCAGGGAAAGGTGCGCGGGGCCCGCCGCACCAGCCAGAGAATGGCGCCCGTACCGAACCACCAGCACAGCAGGGCAAACAGTGCGGGCGCCAGGATCGCGGACGAGTCGGCCATGCGGGGCGGTGTAGTTCGGCGAGGGTACGGCTAGAACCGGTGCCCGTTCACCATACCGGCTGCATGCGGATGTCTTTGGGCAATTCGCGCTGGATCACCGGTTGCAGGAACAGGCGGCCAAAGGTGAAGGCCGCCTTGACACCACACAGCCCGCTCTGCAGCTTGCCGATCAGGCCACCGCGCGTCTTCGCACGGTCGTTGGCCAGGGAGATCTGCAGCAGCCGCTCCATGCACTGGCGGAACACCGGGTTTTCAATGTCCACCTCCACCGGGAACACCTGGCGGCAGATCTCGTTGGTGATCCGGAACACTTCGTAGTCGTAGGTCGTGGATTCCAGGCCCATGGCCTCGTGCAACAAGGGGCGCGTGTGGTCGCGCACATACATGGTGGCGTACACCGCCAGGATGAAGAAGCGGATCCAGAGCTTGTTGAGGCCGGTCAGCAAGTGGGGCTGGGCGCGCATCATCAGCGCAAAGGATTCGCCGTGGCGGAATTCGTCGTTGCACCAGCGCTCGAACCAGCGGAAGATGGGGTGGAAGCGCTTGTCCGGGTGGCGCTCCAGCTGGCGGAAGATGGTGATGTAGCGCGCGTAGCCGATCTTCTCGCTCAGATACGTCGCGTAGAAGATGTACTTGGGCTTGAAGTAGGTGTAGGCCTTCACGCGCTTCAGGCTGCCCAGGTCGATGCCGAGGTTGAAGTCCTTGAGCGACTGGTTGATGAAGCCGGCGTGGCGCGATTCGTCGCGCGCCATGTAGGCCATCAGCTGCTTGATGTCGGGATTGCTGATGTTCTTGCGGATCTCGTTGTACAGAATGCAGCCGGAGAACTCCGAGGTGCAGGAGCTGATCAGGAAGTCCATGAATTCCTGGCGCAGTTCGGGGGAGAGCTGGGGCATCAGCACCTTGAGCTCTTCACCAAACGCCGCATCGCGCTTGAAGTGGTCCTGGTTGTTGTCGCTCTCGTACTCGGCCATCATGCGGTCCCACTCGGCGCGCACCGGCGATACGTCCAGGGCGTCCATGGCCTTGAAGTCGGTCGTGTAGAAGCGCGGCGTGAGCATGGTGTTCTTGGCCGCCCGCTCGGTGGCGCTCTCGGTGTTTTTCATGCCGTCCATCAGCAGCGCGACGTGATCGGTCTCGACATCGGTGCGGTCTTCGAAGGTGGCGGGTGCGGTCATGGCGTGACTCCTGACAAGAAACGGGAACAGAAACGGTTCAGCGGGCCCACTGCAACTGCGAGAACACCGCCGAGTTGGTGGGACCAAAGGATTCCAGGGCGATGCGATGGCCGGTGGCGGTATCGCGCAGGGTGAGGCGGCCGTCCACATGGCCGGTCAGTTCGAAGGGTGCTTGCGGGCCCATGCCACTGCGCTGGCGCTCGCGGGCCAGGGCACGCAGGCTGCCGCGCAGGAAGCCCTGCTCACCCTGGAACCGCGCGACTTCCTTCTCGCTGGCGGCGTCCAGCACCGCGATGTCGCCATTGGGGCGGTCTTCAAACCGCAGCTCGCGCTTCCACTGCACGGCCGGCAGGTCCTGCGCGGTCACCCCGGTGCGGTCGATGCGTGCCATGGCCACCCACATCAGCGTGCCCAGCAGCACCGCACCCAGCATCCAGATGGGCCAGGGTGAAGTGCCCAGGGGCGATGGGGCAACGGCTTTCATGCGACCACCGTGGGCGCCAAAGCACGGTCGCGTGCACGGCCCGCGGGTGCGGGCGACTGCATTGGCTGCGGCACGACCGCTGCTGGGCTGGCCACACTGCCCACCACCGCTTGCGTATCGGGGTTGGCGGCGCGCCACGCGCGCAGGATGCGCTCGCTGACCTGCAGCGCCTGTGGCAGGCAGCGCAGGCTGGGCTGCGGCTGCTTGAGCTGCCACGCGCGTGCGTGTGGCCAGAGGTTGAGGTAGGCAATCCGGTCGGGGCCCTTGAGCGAAAGCGCAATGTCGCCATGGCCCTTGGCCTGCGGACGCAGGGCGGCTGCCGAGATCTGCTTCAGCGGCAGGTTGAAGGTCAGCGTGAGAACGATGCCCACGCGCATCAGGATGCGCCGGTCGGTGAGCGTGTAGAGCGTGGTGCGGGCCGAGAAATACGCTGTTCCGGCCAGCAGCAGCAAGGCCACCACGGCCAGCGTGATGCTCAGCGCCATCGGGGCCAGCACCGAAACACCCGCCTGACGCGGCTCGGTCAGCAGGAACAGCGCCTGCAGGCCAAGCATCGCGGCAAAGTAGATGGCCAGCTTGCGCACATGGAAGGCGTGGATGGCCAGGGTGCGCCAGTCGGGGCTGCCCTGCCACAGCAGCCGCTCGCCTTGCGGCAAGCGCTCCGGCAGGCCGGGCTCGGCCTCGAACTCGTGTTCGTGGTGGGCATTCACAGCAACGGCTCCTGGCGGTTGGGGGTTGCATAGAGGGTGCCCGCGCCGTAGTAGGCCATGATTTTTTCTTCTTCCAGCAGCGTCACCTGGTCCGCGACCTGTGTGGTGGGCACGTTGCTGAACTGTTCGGCCAGCAGCGCGTGCACCTCCACGCCATTCTTGCGAATACGGGCAAAGTTCATGGGCAGCAGCACCGACTTGCCCGCCACCAGCTGCACCTCGATGTAGCGGAACATCATTTCGGCCTTGTCCACCCACAGATCCCTGACCGTGCCTGCCTGTTCGCCGTCGGCACCGATCACCGGCAGTCCGCGGGGATCGTTGTCCTGGATGGCCACACCGTGGTCGTCGGCGGCACGCAGCGGAACGATCTTCACGTGGCCGTCAAAGGTCATGTCGGGGTGGTCGGCGCGGGCTGCCCAGGCGCCGGGGCCCACACCCGCCAGCAGCGGATCACCCACCGGCTCCAGCGGAGCGCCCAGGCCGCGGCGGCTGGGCTGCGCGCTGTAGGCACCGTCCGGGCGGTTCGGGTCGGGGCTGAGGAACTCGCGGCCGTCGGCCAGCCTGTAGACCTTGGACGGTGGCACCTTCGGCCAGCCTCCGGTGACCGGGCCGTTCTCACGGCCGGGGTCCATCGGGTAGCCCTCGCGGTGGTTTTCTCGGAGCAGGTAATAAACCAGACCGAAGAAAAACAGCCAGAAGGCGTAAAGCACAAGCTGTGCAACGTCGACGTACTGGGTAATGGCGCCTGTTTCCATGGTGGTTCTCCTTCGGTGGGTGCGGGCTCGGGTATGCGGGGTGCAGATGGGCGGTGAGGGGGTCAGCCCGGCATTTCAGCCAGACCAATGGGACGCGCGGCATGGCTCTGGTGGCTGCTGCGCCGGACCAGCGGGCCCAGGGCAATCAGGACCACAAAAAGCAGATAGATTTCCAGGTGGAACACGAAGCTGTAGCCGGTGGCTGGTGAATTCAGCGCCGTGCCAAGCCAGCCACTGGTGGCCAGGCCAGACACCACGTCGCGCAGCACACCGCCCACGGCCATGGCCACGCCGGCCGCCGTGGCCTGCACCGCGCCCCAGGCGCCCAGCACCAGACCGGTGAGCTCGCGCTCGGGGAAGTCCATGGCGGTGAGCAGCATGCCCACCGAAAACAGTCCACCGGCAAAACCGATGAGCGCAGCGCCGATCTGGAACAGCAGCGGCGACGCCAGCGGCGCAGAGAAGATGACGCAGGCAAACGCGGGCAGGCCAAGCAAGGCCCCCAGGGCCGACATGCGGATGGTGTCCAGCCCGTGCCGGGTGAAACGGGCCGACAGCACGAAGGCCAGCAGGGCACCGCCGGCGCTCATGGCGGTCAGCGTGCTGGTGAGACTCACGTCCATGCCCAGCACCTGGCCACCGAACGGCTCCAGCACGATGTCCTGCATGCTGAAAGCCACCGTGCCCAGGCCCACGGTCCACAGGAAGCGGCGGATTTTCGGAATGGCCATGAGACGTTGCCAGCTGTGGGAAAAGCCGTTGGCCTGGCGGGCGCCGCGCCGGGCACCGCGCGGCTCCTGCTTCCACAGCGAAACAATGTTCAGCACCGCCACCAGCACGGCCGCGCCCTGCACCACCTGCACCAGGCGCGTGGGGCTGAAGTCGGTGAGCACCCAGCCCAGCAGGGCGCTGCCAGCGATCATGCCCACCAGCAACATGCTGTAGAGCAGCGCCACCACACGGGGGCGCTTGTCTTCGGGCGAAATGTCGCTGGCCAGGGCCAGACCGGCGGTCTGGGAAATCTGCATGCCCGCGCCCACCAGCAGAAACGCCAGCGCTGCGCCTATGCGACCGGCCCACACCTCTTTCCACAGCGTGGCGTCCACCGAAAGCAGCAGCAACGCAAACGGCATGATGGCCAGCCCGCCGAACATCAGCAGCGTGCCGATCCACAGATACGGCAGGCGCTTGAGACCCAGCGCCGACGGGTGGGTGTCGCTGCGGTAGCCGATGAGCGCGCGCAGCGGCGCAAACACCAGCGGCAGCGCCACCGAAAAGGCCACCCACCAGGCCGGAACGCCCAGCTCGACGATCATCACCCGGTTCAGGGTGCCCACCAGCAGCGCCATGGTCATGCCGATGGACAGCTGGAACAGCGACAGGCGCAGCAGGCGCGCCAGGGGCAGGTCCGCAGAGGCGGCATCTGCAAACGGCACGTACTTCTGCGTGAGCCGCATGGCCCAGGCAGGAGACAGGAGCCGGTTGATGTTCACCGCGTCCACTCCCAGGCTTGCGAGGTGTAGAACCCGCTGGCCACCCGTTGCGTGCGGCCTTCGCGCCAGCCACCGGCGCCGATGGATTGCACCAGCCCGCGATGCAGCAGCGGCTGGGAAACGGGTGTGAGCGCGGGCGAACGGTCGCTGCGCGGAAACAGCCGCCCCACGCTGTGCATGGCGGCCAGCAGCGGCGTGCGCGGTGCAAAAGTGAACAGCAGGCTGCCACGGGTGCGCAGCGAAAGCCGCTCCAGCGCGGCCACGATGTCGGGCGTGTCGTAGTGGATGAGCGAGTCCATGGCCACCACGTGGTCGAAATGGCCGAGGGCATCGTCCAGCATGTCACCGGAGAGGAAGCGGATGCTGCCGCCCTGCCCGCCCACCAGGCCCTTGCCGCCCTGCCGGTCGCGCGCCAGCTGCACCAGCGTGGGCGACAGGTCAATGGCCACCACCTCGGCGCCGCGCTGAGCCGCTTCCATGGCCAGCGCACCGGTGCCGCAGCCGGCATCCAGCAGGCGCAGGCCACGCATGTCGGCCGGCAGCCAGCCCAGCAGCGTGCCGCGCATCTGGTCGCGCCCGGCACGGACCGAGGCGCGGATGCGCCCCACCGGCGCATTCGAGGTCAGGCGCTCCCAGGCTTTCGCGGCGGTGCGGTCGAAGTAGTGTTCGATCTCGGACCGGCGTTCGATGTAGTTGGTGTTCGAGGTTTTCATGGGTTTGCCTGTGCGGGTGCCGTTCGGGTGCTGCTGGAGATCAGTCGAAACCCAGCAGGTCGAAGATGTCGCGGTCCTTCATGGGAACGGCTGCGAGCGGCTCCACGCCCAGCCACAGCGAGGCCGCCAGCCGCATGTATTCCTTCTTCACGGCTTCCAGCTCGGGCGAGGTCTCCATCTCGAACAGCGTGCTCTTCTTCAGCCTGCTGCGGCGGATCACGTCCAGGTCGGGGAAGTGCGCAGCCAGCTTGAGGCCGATCTGGTCGTTGTACTTGTCGATCTGGTCGGTGGCCGCGCTGCGGTTGGCGATCACGCCACCCAGGCGCACGTTGTAGTTCTTCGCCTTGGCTCCGATGGCCTGCACGATGCGGTTCATCGCGAAGATGGAATCGAAGTCGTTGGCGGTGACGATGAGCGCGCGGTCGGCGTGCTGCAGCGGGGCGGCAAAGCCACCGCACACCACGTCGCCCAGAACGTCGAAGATCACCACGTCGGTGTCTTCCAGCAGGTGGTGCTCCTTCAGCAGCTTCACGGTCTGACCGACCACATAACCGCCGCAGCCGGTGCCGGCCGGTGGGCCGCCGGCCTCCACGCACATCACACCGTTGTAGCCGGGGAAAACGAAGTCTTCCACGCGCAGTTCCTCGGCGTGGAAGTCCACGGTCTCCAGCACGTCGATCACCGTGGGCAGCATCTTCTTGGTCAGCGTGAAGGTGCTGTCGTGCTTGGGGTCGCAGCCGATCTGCAACACCCGCTTGCCCAGGTGCGAAAACGCCGCCGAGAGGTTGGAGCTGGTGGTGCTCTTGCCGATGCCGCCCTTGCCGTAGATGGCAAAGACCTTGGCGTTGCCGATCTTCAGCGAAGGGTCGAGCTGCACCTGCAGACTGCCCTCGCCGTCTTCCTTGGATGAACGGCCGGAGGCGCGCCTCAGGTCGGTCAGGGGAATGGTGGTTTCCATCATGCGGGGACTCCTTCAAAAACACCTTCGAGCCGGTCTTCCAGCTCTTCGCTGGCCTGTCGGAGCGCCTGCAGAACGTGGGGGTCGGGTTGCCAGAATTGGCGTTCGCTGGCTTCGAGCAGCCGACTGGCCACCCTTGCCGATGCGGTGGGGTTGAGCTGCGCCAGACGGGCGCGCATCTCGGGATCCAGCATGAAGGCCTGGGTCAGTTGCTCGTACACCCAGGGCTGCACCTGACCGGTGGTGGCCGACCAGCCCATGGTGTTGGTGAGGTGCACTTCGATCTGCCGCACGCCTTCATAGCCGTGCTTGAGCATGCCTTCGGTCCACTTGGGGTTGAGCATGCGGGTGCGGGTTTCCAGGGCCACCTGTTCGGTGAGGGTCCGTACCGTACCACCGCCGTGGGCGTCGCGCGTCTGGTCGCCGATGTAGACCGGGGCCACCTGGGCTCCCTGCCCGTCGCGCTTGGTCTTGGCGCTCTGGATGGCGCGGCTCACGCCGCCCAGGGTGTCGAAGTACGTGTCCACCGTGGTCACACCAAGCTCTACCGAATCCAGGTTCTGGTAGGCCAGCTGCACGTCGGCCAGCACGCTGCTCAGCAGTTGGGCGTGCTGAACCGGCTGCCCGCTGCGGCCGTAGGCGAAGCCCTTGCGTCGGCTGTAGGTTTCGGCCAGTTCGTCAGGGTCTTCCCAGCGGCTGTTGTCCACCAGGCTGTTCACGTTGGAGCCGTAGGCGCCTTCGGCATTGCCGAACACCCGCAGCGACGCGGTTTCCAGGTCCACGCCATGTTGGGCCTGGTAGGCCAGCGCGTGGCGGCGCACCGC